>JBBAJX010000001.1:0-63791 GCA_040403885.1 Sediminibacterium sp.
GAATATAAGCTTGAATTAAACTTGCATAATCATCTAAAAATGCAAAAGATTTATTAACTCCCTTTGTATGCGTATGATAAAAATAATTTTCTTTCTCATTCAACATATTTTGCTCTATCCAGCTCATTGTATCTATAGCCTTTTGTTTATAGGCCAAGTTGCCTAATGCTTCAAAGGCTTTACAAAGTCCAATGATCATTAAATTATTCCAAGATAAAATTATTTTATAATCAAGTGCTGGCCTAATTTTTTTAGCCCTTGCTTGCAAAAGTATGGCTCTTGCTTTTTCAAAACCGTCCTGCATGCCTAGCTCCAACTCGTCCACAGTCCATAAAATATTGGTATGTTCCCAATTACCATCTTCTGTGACTTGATAATATGTACAAAAGTCTTCAAAAATAGAACCGTCCAATAATGTTTTTATTTCTGCGTAAGACCAGGTATAAAATTTTCCTTCTACCCCTTCACTGTCTGCATCAAGGGCTGCATAATAAGCGCCTTGCTCGTTACATAATTCACTATGTAAAAAATGAATGGTTTGTTCTATCACTTTTTTATAAGACTGCTTTTGCGTGATTTGATAAGCCTCTGCTATAACACTAATTAACAAAGCATTGTCATATAACATTTTTTCAAAGTGGGGCGCCTGCCACTGTGAGTCGGTACTATACCTTGCAAAACCTCCTGCTAAATGATCATAAATTCCACCTTGTATCATTTTATCAATGGATCGAATAGCATGTACAACTGAGGCTTCCTGCTTATTTAAATAATAATTTCTAAAAAGCATTTGAAGTACAAAGGTTTGAGGAAACTTAGGTGCATTACCAAATCCACCCCACTGGGTATCGGCTTGTTGTAAAATACGCCCTGCAATGAGTTCAATCTCTTCCTTGGTTGCTAGCGGTTCTTCAGTATTATCTACAACACCTGTGGTACTATCGCCTGAAGTAATAACTGTAGTAGCGCTCACAGGTACAACAACATTTCTTACAATATGATTAGTAAGTTCATTCGCTTGTTCTACCAACTTTTCATAATTATTTTCAAAGGCATTTTTAACACCTTGTAAAACGTCCATCCAAGAAGCTCTTTGTGGCATGGCTATGGGCGGAAAATAAGTACCCCCGTAAAATGGTTTTCCATCAGGTAATAAAAAAATATTTAAAGGCCAACCCCCTGAACCTGTCATGGCTTGTAAGGCGTCCATATAAATATGATCAATATCGGGCCTTTCTTCTCTATCTACTTTAATACAAATAAAATGGGCGCTCATAAAGGCAGCCACTGTCTCATCTTCAAAACTTTCTCTTTCCATAACATGGCACCAATGACAGGCTGCATAGCCAATGCTTAATAAAATGGGTTGATTTTTTTCTTTGGCTAAAGACAATGCATGTTCAGACCAGGGCTCCCATTGAACTGGATTATGTGCGTGCTGCAATAAATAAGGGCTGGTCTCGTGTATAAGACTATTGGTGTGCTTTGGACTTACATTCATTTGAATGCAATTTATTTATTTCTTTTTACTATTAGAGCAAAGAAATTGTTCCAAGCCGGCAATCATACTAGGTGTTTGAGGACTAGGTACTTTAATATGCAATTGAAGTCCTGCCTCTTCCACTGCTTTGCAGGTACTAGAACCGAATGCCCCAATGGCTGTTCCATTTTGTTTAAACTTAGGCATATTCTGGAACAAGCTTTTTAAACCACTTGGCGTGAATAAACAAATTACATCAAAACTATGTTCATCAAATACTTTTTTAATATCACTAAACTCTGTTCTATACATATAGCCCAAATTGAATTTGCATTCATGGTCTTTTAACCAATTCACAATTTCATTGTCTTGTTGGTTTTCGCTACATACATATAAGAAGTTTTCATTGGCCTTATGTTTATTTAAAACATCGAATAACTTTTTATTAGTTCCGTCTGCACCAAAAAATACTTTTCTTTTACGGTACATGATAAATTTCTGCAAATAAAGTGCTACCGACTCGGTGACACAGAAATATTTTGTATCCTGATTGATACTTACTTTTAATTCATCGCAGGTTCTAAAAAAATGGTCAATAGCATGTTTACTAGTAAAAACAACTGCTGTAAAAACAGCTATGTCAATTTTATTTTTTCTAAAATCTTTGGCGGCAATGGGCACTAACTGAATCAAGGGATGAAAGTGAAGCGATACTTTATGCTTTTTTTCCAAATCGAAATAAGGCGATTTTTCGCTTTCTGGACGTGCTTGCGAAATAAGTATTTTTTTTATAGCCATTTTTATAATTCTACTATTAATAAGTTCCGCCAAAATACTGCAGTACCAGTTTGTACAAAATCATAAGCGGCAGTATTTCGAATGCACAAAGGTAAAGAAAAAAATGAAAGGAGGATATATGTAATTTGTTTCTTACCGAGGTAAGAGAAAATAAATATCGATATAGAAAAAGTAGTACAGAAAGGCCTCCAGCCCCTATAATAGCCGCTGGAAAATAAATGGGCTTTGCAAATGCTAATATAAGAATAAAGGGCATCAGCAGTATGCCAAGTACCTTATTAATCATAAACACTACGAAAACATAGGTCTTTACTAATTCTTTCGTACTAAAAATAGCGCCCCCTATTTCTAAACAAATATATTTTCCAAGGTATAAACTTGTAAAGAAAAGGCAAATATAAAAGTAAACGAGCCAAAAAGAAATGGGTAATAAATGACGGTTATAAATAAGCAAGGAAGCCATTAAGGAAAAGCTTAAAATAAAACATAAATTCAATAATAAGGAAGCAACACTATTGTTTAAGAGCTGTTCTCTATTTTGCATCATGCGCATAGAGGACTGACTAAATTGACTAAATAATTTTTGAAAATACTGCGGATACATATTATTTACAAACCCGTATATCAATAGCATACCTACCAATAAATAAAATAAGGCATCTTTATCTGATAACGCGTAACGCTGTTCAATTTTATAAATAATTTGAGCATTTCTATTGTTTACTGCAGTTTGATAATATAATTTAAAGGCATTGCTTTTATTACTATAATATGCTTGATATGTTTTTATATTATTGACTAACGAATCTCCTTTTGCTTCTAACTGTTCTTGCATAAACCAAGCATCTGCTTTTTGATAAGTGCTGGGTAGTACCGGAATATGTTTTATCCTCAAGCTGTCTTTTTTAACCAAAGAGTCCAGGCCCATTTGACTTGTATCTTTTATAGATAAAGCAATTGAGTTTTGTGCATAGACAGTTAGACAGAGCATGCACCCTACTAGCATACACACTACTATAAAAAAAGCTTTATGGAGATTTAAAATCATCTACTGCAAAAATAAGTATCCTGATGCATAATTAGTAACTAATAACTAGCTTTGTTAGATAACGCTCACTATGGCAGGCATCTATATTCATATCCCCTTTTGCAAAAAAGCCTGTCACTATTGTAATTTTCATTTCTCTACACAAACCCAGCATATTCAAGAATTCACCCATGCCCTCGTAGAAGAAATAAAGCTTCAAAAAAATTATCTAACAGCCCCTATTGAAACACTCTACTTTGGAGGCGGCACGCCCTCTTTATTAAAGAAGGCTGAATTGGAAATGATTATAGAAGCCATTAAAGCGCATTTTAATTTAGCTCCCCATTTCGAATTTACCATTGAAGCCAACCCCGATGATATTAACCCATCCATTGCTGCGGAGTGGTTGACTCTAGGCGTGAATAGACTTAGCATAGGTATTCAAAGTTTTCAAGCAGCTTCTCTTGCATGGATGAATAGAGCACATACTGTTGAACAGTCTCATCAAGCTATTAGAATAGTGCAGGCTGCTGGTTTTAAAGATATCAGTGCCGATTTAATTTATGGCACCCCTCATTTATCCGATGAAAATTTAATGGCCGATATTGAAACACTTATTCAATATAAAATAAACCATATTTCTTGCTATGCATTAACAGTAGAAGAAAAAACAGCTTTATTTTCAATGATCGCTAAAAAACAAATAGAAGATATTGATGCTACCAAGCAAGCGAGACATTTTAAAATAATTATGGACGCCTTAACAGCCATGGGGTTTGAGCACTACGAAATATCAAATTTTGCGATGCCGAATTGCAAAAGCAAGCACAATAGTAATTATTGGAATCAAGTGCCTTATTTAGGATTGGGTCCATCAGCACATTCATATAATGGAGCCCAGAGACAATGGAATGTTGCCAATAACTCGCTTTATTTTCAATCTATCAAAAATAAACTAGTTCCTTTTGAACTAGAAAACTTAAGTCTTACTCAAAAGTTTAACGAGTATATGATGATTTCACTTAGAAAAAGCGAGGGCTTCTCAACCGATTATATCAAGGCTGTTTTCGGAGAAAAATATTCTATAAATACATTGTCCATTGTTCCTAAGTATATAGCAATGGGGCAACTTGAAACCACTGATAAAGGATTCACCCTTACCAAAGAAGCGAAATTTTTTGCAGATGGTATTGCCAGTGATTTTTTCTGGGTAAATGAATAGTTAAACCAATGTTTTTTCAATTGCTTTAAAACTAGCAGCAGGGTCATGGCCTTCCCATAAAATTTGATAGACAGCTTTTATAATGGGTAAATCTACTTGAAGGGTATCTTTCATTGCCATAATACACTTACTTGCATTGTATCCTTCGGCCACCATATTCAATTCTAATTCGGCAGCACGCACTGAGTAGCCTTTACCAATCATGTTCCCAAAAGTTCTATTTCGGCTGTGTAAAGAATAACAGGTCACTAATAAATCGCCTAAATATACCGAGGCGATATGATTCGTGTTTTCAAGCTCTTTATTATTTGATTGCATAAGAGCAGAAAGTAAACAGTCCATTTCGTTGGCAGCATTGGCAATAAATACACTTAAAAAATTATCCCCATATTCTAAGCCATGGGCGATACCCGCGCCTAATGCATATATATTTTTAGCCACTGCTGCATATTGCACCCCTAAAACATCATTATTAATTCTTGTATTAATATATTCAGTGGCAAAATAGGAAGCAATTTGTTCTGTTTGATTTGTATCTAAGCCCGAAAAAGTTAAATATGAAAGTTGTTCAGCGGCAACTTCTTCTGCATGGCTAGGTCCCAATAACGTAAAATAATTTTCTAAACTTACATTAAACTGTTTCGCTAAATACTCATTCAATAAAATATTATATTTTGGAATAACCCCTTTCACTGCAGAAATTATTTTTTTATTCTTTAAAGAAGCCGGATCCAATCCCTCTAAGGCTGAGGCAATATGTATGGAAGGAACTGCTATAACAATAATATCTGACTGATCCACTAAGGCCTGAATACTAGCCGTAAAATGAATAGTAGAGACATTGAAATAGGTATTTCTTAAATAATGTGGATTATGGTGCCTCTTGGTAAAATAGTCAATATTCGCCTCTTGGCGCACCCACCATGTAATAGGATGACCATTGTCTGTAACAATTTTAGCAATAGCGGTAGCCCAACTTCCACTACCCATAATACCAATACGATTATTTCCCATAGCACAAACATACGAAACAAATAAAAAAGGGGTGCATTTTTGAAATGCACCCCTTTTTATAAGTATTTAAGTAAAGCCTACTAGCTTCTTATTTCTTTTCTTCAAAAAGCTTCTCCTTAGTTACCACTTTTACAAGGGTTCCTTCTTTCAAAGTCTTGCTTACGATACTATAAGGACCTGTAATAACTTCATCTCCCACCTTTAATCCAATGATTTCAATAAAATTAAGATCCTGAATGTCTGTTTTCACTTTCACCATCTTCACTTTATTGTCTTTGCCTAGAACAAAAACCACTTCCGATAATTCTTCCTCTTTCGCATCATTCGCAGGGGCTTTGTCGTCTTTTTTAACAGCACCTACTTTAGTATCCTTGCCTTGTCCGTCTTTATCTCTTGTGGTCACTGCATTCAATGGAACAGTTACTACATTTAGTTTTGACTTTGTTTGAATATCAGCACTAGCTGTCATACCTGGTCTGAAAGGAAAAATATTATTATCCTTTACTAAATCGGTATAGCTTTCTGCAAGTAATCTAATATGTACTTTATAATTGGCTACTTCAGCAGAAGAACTTGCTGTATTTGCAGTAGAGGTAATAGGGTTGGCAATTTTATATACAATGCCTTTAAACTTTCTATTATTATACGCATCTACCTCAACTAATGCAGTATCGCCTAATTTAACTTTTGTAATATCATTCTCTCCCACATCTACTCTTACTTCAATACTTTTCATATCCGCCACACGCATCATTTCAGTACCCGTCATTTGAGCAGTACCTACCACACGCTCTCCCTTCTTAACATTCATTAAACTAATAATACCATCCATGGGACAAGTAATAATAGTTCGGGCTAAATCTTTTTCAGCTCTAGCTAATTGCGCTCTTACACCTTGAATTTGCGCTTCTCCACTTTTAATAGATTCTTTTGCTGAATTATAAGAAGACTCTGCAGAACGAAAAGCTTGCTCTGTTTGCTCGTATTCAGATCTTGAAACAATTTTATCAGCAAATAATTTTTTATAACGCTCGTTGGTAGCCTTGCTATTGTCATAAGCAGTTTTCAAACCACTTAAGGCCGCTTTCACGTTTTCGTATTGTGCTTTTACTTGGTTTACACTCGCTGTAACTTGGTCTCTTTGTGAAGAATAAATATCGGCATAAATCTTAGCTAAGACTTGCCCTTTGGTTACCTTGTCTCCTTCTTCAACATACAAGTTTACAATTTCACCAGAAATATCTGGACTCACTTTTACTTCCACTTCAGGATATACTTTACCACTTGCATTCACTGACTCGGTAATAGTTCTTAATTGTACTTTTTCAGTAGTCACTTCAATGCCATCAGCCTTGCCAATCACGCCTGCATTTTTTAGTCCAACTAAAAGCGCTATAACGGCTACAACTGCAACGCTTATCCAAATTACTTTCTTATTCATTGTATTTATTTTTACTGCTTATAATGTTAATGCTTCCCCTTTATAAAACTCAAGTAATTTAATTCTAAATACATACTCGTATTGAGACGTTTTAAAATTCACTTTTGCTTTTAGGTAATTATTTTGATTGTTTAATAATTCTATGGTGCCTAGTAAACCCAATTCATACCTTTTGCTAGCAAATTGGTAGGTTTTTTCAGCTGCGTTCAATGCTTTTTGAGTGGCATTTAATTTATTAAAAGCAACCACCGCATTGGTATAGGCTGCATAAATATCTTGCTTTAATTTTCTTTGCGTATTCTCTTCTTGTAAGGTTACACTTTGTAAATTCAATTTAGATTGCTTGAAAGCAATTTTAGATTGATTGCCATTGAAAATAGGAATTGACATTTGTAAGCCCACACTTTGACCAAAGTTATTACCTACTTGTGTATTCCAACCATTCCATACTGAGCTCCAATTGCGGGTTGAAGAAATAGGCGTATAAATAGGTGATTGAACAAAATATTTAGCATTGTTCACACTCACAAATGGCGAAGCAGCAGTTGGGGTACTAAAACCATTCATCTCGTAACCACTTATATAATTGAATTGATTAGAAAAATTAGAAGTTAAATTGTATCCAAAACTAATAGTAGGATAAAAACTTGCTTTAGCCACCAAGGTATTTTTTTGTGCGGCCTTCACTCTTAATGCAGCTGCTTTTACATTGGGTAAGTTTTGAGAAGCAAAATTAAATACATAGTCGGGTTGTAAATCGGCAAAAGATTGCATTTTAATTTGATCAACAGGTTGCGCCACAATATCAAAATTCTTTGAAGCGTCTAAGTTTAATAAGGCCATTAAATTTAATTTGCCTTGTTGCACATTAGAAATGGCAGTTATGTAACTACTGCTATCATTGGCTAATTGAGTTTCTAATTCTAATAAATTTAATTCAGGCAATAGGCCCACTTCCACTCTTTTGCTAGTAGCGGCTAATTGTTCTTTTGTTTGTTGTATTTGAATTTTAGCAATTTCAGTTTGCTCAATGGCCGATAATATTTGTAAATAAAAAGTAGCCACATTCAATGAAATATCATTGGCAATGGTTTGCTTATCTGTTTCGCTTGCATACCAGCTTAAACTAGTTGCTTCTGCATTATTTTTTAACCTGCCTGCATTAAATAATTGCATGCCTCCATTCACTCCAAAATTGTTGTACAAAAATTGAGTGTTAGAGAAACCATTGGTGGTTGGGTCAATAGAACGACCTAATCTTAATCCCATTCCGGTGGAACCACTAATAGTGGGAAGCCTGTTAGACTTGGCTAAATCGGCCTGTAGTTTTGCTAGTCTTGCCTGCACATCTGCTTGCTGCACGGAGATATTATGCTGAATGGCATACTGCACACAAGATCTTAAATCCCACTGTGCAGGTTCTTGTGCCATCAAGCTAATGGAAGAGAAAAATAAGCTTATTGTTATTATGTATTTCATGTAATGTATTGTTAGAACTCTTTTTACAGTACAAAAATACTGCATAAAGGGCTAGTTGAGTAATTTTTAGACAGACGGAAAAGACAAGCGCTGAACAGCCATTAGTAGCGATGAAAGGCTAGAAATTAGCTTTTTTATGCATAAATAAAGGGAAGATAGCTCTAAAATGGGGTTTGAGCGGTTGGAATTCCCTGCAATATTATGCAGAAGGCTTATAGTAAAAGATTCTATATAATACCAAAACAATACATAATAAAATTACGGCTGTTAATGCAGAATAGGGCTTATCAATGACTACTGCACATGCTACTAAGGCATAGGATAGTACAAAAACCACACAGAAAATAGGTGTCCATTTTCTTAAAGCCCCCGTAACGGTAGCATCGCCTTGTTTTTTGCTTCTTAGTATTAATAAAGTAGCTGCCGAGGTACTCATACCCATACAATCTAAAAAAATACTAAAGCTTAGTACATCGTCTACGCCTTTACCAAAAAAAGTAACTAGTATGGTGACTATAGCAAATACAGTTAAGCCAGGTACTAAGGCATCAGTTCTAGGATGCTTCTTTTGAAATATAGCAGGTAAAACTTTATCCTCACTCATGGCAAACATGACACGAGGGTTACTCATTAATATTACATTCACATAGGCAAGCACACTTAGCACCATGGCAAAATCAAAAACCTTGGCACCAAATTTTCCAAACCAAGCTTCAAATAATAAAGAACCAATGGCATTGGCATTTTTCATTTGATCAAACCCAATGACTTTAATATAAGTATAGTTAATGGCTAAATATAAAAATAGCACTAATAGTATACCCACTACAATGCCTCTTTGCATAGTCTTGGCCGACTTTACTTCCGATCCAAAATTAATAGTTTGCTGATAGCCTCCATAAGTAAAAAATACAGAGACTAAACTTACAAGTAAAAGTAAAGCCCCGTTGGTTCCATCATAAGTATAAATTTTTCCTTCGTTAATTCCATGCGGTGGAACTGTAACACCTTTGAATAATGAAGAAATTAAAAGTACAATTAAAGAAATTTTTACCACCATTAAAATATTCTGCGTTCGACTACTTGTCTTTAACCCAAGTAAATTAACAATATAAAAAAGCCCTACAGAAGCAGAGGCCACTATAATATTAAAAAAAGTACCAGAAGGTTGTCCAAATAATAAATCACTTACATAGTCGGCGCCAATTAATGCCACTACCGCAAGTGATGCTGCATTACTAATTAAAATGAGTACGTTAATAGTAAAACCTACGCCCGGATGATAGCAATGCGCAAATACTTTATAATAGCCACCCATCACCGGTAGTCTTTGACCAATTTCTGCATAAGTAAGCGCTCCAAATAAAGCAATAAGTCCTCCAATAAGCCAAGCACTAAAAAATATAAGCGGTGTTCCCGATTTTGCTGCAATAGTAGCAGGCGTTTTAAAAATACCCATACCAATTACTAAACTCACCACAATCATGGTCAGACTAAAAAAATTAATACCCTGCTTTTCTTTCATAGTTAGTCAATGAATTATAAATATAATAAAAATGGGCTAGTTATCAACAACACGTTGGTAATTAAAAATAGATAGGGATATATTAATGCTAAATTCGATTCATAATTAGGTTCATGCAAATGATTAAAAGGGAACCCCGTTAAAATCGGGGGCTATTCCCGTAGCTGTAAGTTCGTTGCTGCAAAGCAATTGATGCAAAAAGTCCACTGAAGCAATTTGGGAAGGACGCATCCTAGAAGAACAAGCCAGAAGACCTGCCTAGTTTAAAAAAATCAACAGCTTTCGGGTAAAAAGCAGGGATTGTAAAAAATTAAGGCTAGAAAATATTTAGAAGGTGTGCATTTATTTATAAGATGCTAATCTCTTATAACTATCTCTTTCTACTCCTTAATCAATTATGGTTCTCTTTCTCCAGGAAGCTCATTGTTCACTCAAAAAAACAAAACAATGAGCAAAAAATTAATCACGCTCTCGGTGTGCCTTATCGCCACCACCCTTGCCTTTGGGCAAACAACTAGTCAACCTATTTTAAAAGACAGTGTTCAAAAAAGAACAGACAACAGTATTAGCTTAGAAGAAGTTATTGTGACTGCTAACAAAGTAGAACAAAAACAAAGCAGTACAGGTAAGGTTGTTACTGTCATTAATGCTGCTACTCTTCAAGCAAATGCCGGAAGAACGATTGCGCAAATTTTAAACGAGCAAGCAGGTTTGTATTTACCCGGTAGTTTAAGCAATGCAGGAACAGTACCCAGCATTTATATGCGAGGCGCTTCAAGTGGTCGTACTTTAATTTTAATTGATGGCATGCCCGTGGGCGACCCTTCCATGATTAGCAATGAATTTGATTTAAACTTAGTGCCTTTGTATTTGATTGAGCGCATTGAAATTTTAAAAGGTGCCCAAAGTACTTTGTATGGCTCTGATGCTATTGGAGGTGTTATAAATATTATTACTAAAAATAAATCTATTCCCAATTTCTCAAGCGATTTTAGTACAGGTTCTTATGGTACCCGAAAAATAAACTTGCAACATAGCAATACCATCGGCAAATTAAATTATGCAGTAGGCTTTGGCAATGAAGCTGCTACAGGTTTTTCTTCAGCTACAGATATAACAGGTAAAAATAATTTTGATAAAGATGGTTATAAGAATAATAACTGGTTTGCGAATATTAATTACGCCATCAATCAAAATTGGAATGCAAAAGTTTCTACCCATCAAACAAGTTATAATGCCGACATTGATTATGGCGCTTTTAAAGATGATAAAGACGAAAAGTTCAATAACACTACAAAAATGACAGGACTTATTTTAAAATACAAGAAAGAAAAGTCTATTTTTCAATTTCAATATCAATTAAGTACACAGGATAGGCAATACAAAAACGATAGTCTTGATAAAAAATATACAATTTTTGAAGACAATCAATACATAGGCAAATCTCATTTTGCTGATGCGTTCTACTCCACGCCTCTTTCTAAAAATATTCAATGGATTTTGGGTGGCGATTTTAGATACGGGTCCTTTCATCAGACTTACGTTTCTTTAAGTAAATATGGCCCCTATAATGATAATTTTAAAGACACTTTTCAATACCAATCTGCACTTTATAGTTCTTTATTAATAAATGATGCCTCCAATAAATGGTTATTAGAATTAGGTGGAAGAATGAATAAGCATAACCGTTATGGATCTAACCAAACTTTCACCATTAGCCCTTCTTATAAATTAAGCTCCGAATTTCGATTGATGGCAAGTGCCTCCACTGGATATAAGACAGCTTCACTATATCAATTAAGTTATAATGTAGACTTAAAACCAGAACAATCCTTTAATACAGAAATGGGTATTGAATATAAAACCAATACTGTTTTTGCAAGAGGGGTGTATTATAATAGAACCATAGACAATGGAATTGACTATAATTATATTGATTATAATTTTTTCAATTATATTAGGCAAAAAGTAAATGGTACAGAATTAGAATTTAGTTGGAAGGCCAATGAAAAAAATAATATTTCTTTGAACTATACTTTAATGAATGGGCAAGAAACAAATCAAAACAGAGTAACCACCACCGATACCATTACTTATAACTATTTATTAAAGCGCCCTAAACATACAGCGGGTATTCAGTGGTCTTTTCAGCCATCTCCCAAATTAAATGTTAGCATAGCTGCAAGGTATATAAGTAAGCGCTACGATGTGGGTGGTTATGCCGCAGAGGATGTTAGTTTAAAAAGCTATACCCTATTAAATGCGCATGTTCAATATAGCATCAATAGACATTTTATAGTATATGCAGATGTACAAAACCTAGGAAATAAGGTATTTAATGAAATTAATGGATATAATGCCATGGGGCGAATGTTGATGCTAGGTCTTAGGATAAGGTAATAGCTAGTAAATAGCTCCACGCTGAATAATTAAAAAAGCTTTGTATCTTCATACAAAGCTTTTTTATGGTATTTCATTTCGACCAACTACTTACTGTTATTTTTACTTTGTTTGCCGTCATAGATATAGTGGGCTCCATTCCATTATTAATTGCTATGAAAGAAAAGTCGGGCGCCATTAAATCGCTTAAAGTAACCCTTATTTCAGGGGCACTTATGATATTGTTTTTGTTTTTAGGAAAACCCTTCTTGCAATTATTGGGATTAGATGTCAAATCATTTGCAGTGGGTGGTTCTATTGTCATTTTTCTACTAGGACTTGAAATGGTATTGGGTCATGAAATTTTTAAGGGCGATAAAAATGCACATTCAGGTGCTGTGGTACCAATTGCCTTTCCTATTATTGCTGGTAGTGGAACCCTTACTACTATAATGTCTTTGAAAGCCAACTTTGATGAATTATATATTGCACTAGGTATACTTATAAATTTAGTAATTGTTTATGCAGTATTAAAATCGCTTACTATAATAGAAAAACTGCTAGGGCCCGGAGGCTTACTAGCAGTTCGTAAATTTTTTGGAGTCATTCTATTAGCCATTGCTGTTAAAATATTCTCTAGCAATGTGGGGGCACTAAGGCGCTAAAAAGAAACTCTACAACTTAGGATATAATTTCTACCTACAGCAGAAATACCACTTGCGAAATATCTGTAGTTAAGGTCTGTAATGTTCTCTATTTGAAAACCTAGGCTTAGTTTTTTAGTGGGCGTATAATAAGAGGCAAAATTAATAGTCGTCCAACTAGGCATACCATCCTTGGTAGCATAAATTTCATTGTCTTCTCCATTTAAGTTATAATCAGCTATTCGCTTCCATCCATTGAATACAGAAAATACTTCGGCATTCCATTTTTCAGTACCATGCTTTATACCAAGTCTTCCATAGCTAGGCGGAATATGATCTAATGGCATTTCTTTCACACCATCGTTATAAGTTCCTTTTGTATAAGTATAAGTACCCGCTATATCTGTATTGTCCATAATGCGTAATCTTCCGTTCACATTAAAGCCATAAACAACAGCCTTAGCTTTATTCTGTGTAGCATATACATCACTTAGTACACCTTGATAGTTAATTTTAGATTCTCCATTCCAAGTAAATTTATCAGCCACTAACGCATTTTTAAACCAGGTATAAAATAAAGAAGCTCCCCAAGAAAATGAATTTGTATTTCTAGAAAGATTGATTTCCGCGTTATAAGTGTATTCTGGTTTTAAATCTTTATTCGGTACCACTACATAGCCTGTTTTAGTATCAAATACTTTTGTTAAATCATCAATATTGGGCGCTCTAAAGCCACTACTTAATCCAAATGTTAAACGGTAGCCATCTTCTGCATTGTAAGCCAGTCCTATATTTCCCGTAAAAGCAGCATTGGATTGTTTCGCCTCCGTAAAAGGAAAATGCATTAAACTAGTGTCTTTAAATTGAGCATTTAATTGAACCATATTGAACCTAATACCTTCATTTAATACCCAATGCGCATCCAAGTATTTAGTTTGCTGCAAATACAAAGCTTGATATGCCATATTGGTTGGACCATCGCTATAACGAGTAGCAATAGCACTATTGGCACTAGTAACAATATTGGTTCTATAAGCAGTGGACTTCACCATATTATAATAAGACTCTAGTCCAAAATGTAAGTCTCCATTTTTTTGCTGGTGTAATAAATCGGCATTCACACCTATAATATCTACATTTTCAATTCTGAAATCCTTATTGGAAGATTTAAATTTTCTACTAATTCTACTTTCCTCTAAATGCTGATAACTAGTGTTCACTGTTAGCTCTTGAAAATAACCCTTCAATGCAGAGGCGCTATATTTATAGCCAACCATATTTCGAACTTGAGGCCCATAATACCACTCAGCGTTAGTTGGCAATCCCTTACTAGTCTCCGTTAAACGGTCATATCTATTAATATTCGAAGAATTAGATAAGTGAATATTCAATAAATGCTCCACATTTGCCAATGGCTTATACATTATTTTTTGTAAAAGATCGGTTTGTGTATAGCCTGTTATTTTTTGAATGTTAACATTAGCGCTATTGTCATTGGCTATATCCACGCCGTTTGTATTTGTTACATAAAATAAACGTTTTCCAAAATCGGGATAAGCAGCTAATCTATTATTGCCTTGGCGTAAATCACCAAAATTACTATTGGTAAATGAGGTTAAATAGGCCCATTTATTATTGGCAATATTAATATCAACATGCTGTCTGTTTTCATTTTGTCCATTGGCATAACGTAAAACTGCATTACCACTTGTTTTCCATGAAGCGTTAGTATTTAGTATTGGATTTTTTGTAAAAAGATTAACCACTCCACCCAATGCATCACTTCCATACATGGTAGAACTAGGGCCATAATTAATTTCTACTCTGTCCAATATCATATTATCCACTGTAATAATATTCTGCAAATGCCCTGCTCTAAAAATGGCAGAATTTATACGGATTCCATCCACCATTAAAAGTACTCTACTTGCCTCAAAGCCTCTAATCACGGGGCTTCCACCCCCTAATTGACTTTTTTGAACAAAGACCTGACCAGAAGCAGTTAAGATATCTGCTGTATTGGCTTGTTGATTGATAAAAGTTTTATCTGTGATTAAACCAATGGTTTGAATAATATTTTTTGAAGCAGTAGGAAATTTATTGGCATATACTACTACTTCGTATAAAGTTCTTACACTGTCCTTTTTTTGTAAGACAACTTGCGCGTTTATACATGTACTAGTTATTAATAATAAGGCGAGTAGCCCTATTTTATTATTGTGAAACATAAAATAATTAAATAAGTGAAAAATAAATACCGCTTAAATTTTTAAGCGTTCACTTTAGGAGGCAAATAGGGCGAAGCTGCCCACCTTTGAACAGCCGATTGCTTCATCATTGGAAAATATATTGAAGCCATATCATAAATGATTGAAACCTCTGGATTACTTATAGAAACGTATGGGGTAAAAACCCATTTAAATAATTTTTGTGCTTTCTGATTATTCTCTTGGTCTTGTTTCGCAAACTGCTGATTTATTTTTTCAATAGAGACTTCTACTCTATCTGCTAATGCGGTAATGATCCACTCAGCATTCTTCTTTTTAATACTCACTACATCATACATCATTCCCTGAAACCTAAATTCAATATTTTCTTCTTCCCACTCAAATCCAGTGGGTAAACTTTCTACATCTTTAACAGTTAAATGAATCAAGCCTTCCATCTTTTCTTGTGGATGGGTTTCGATATAATTAAATTGAGCTTGCTTATGTAATTGCTTTTGAAATGCATAAAATAGCGGTAGGCCACAGATAGAAATGACCAATGCTAATAAACAACCTAAGGTGACTATTTTTTTCACAGTCTAAAATACCGTTTTTTGATTAAAATACGAGCAAGATCTAAGTAATAATATATCAAATATGATAGATATTAAATAATTTTACAGTTCATGATTCATTTTATCTATAATCCGAATGCAGGTACTCAAAGTGACGCGCAAAAAAAGCAATGGCTAGCCAGCTTGCATGCGATTCCCCATTCAGTTATTTGGGAAACGACCAAACCAGTAGAAGCCAAAGAGTTTGCCAAAAAAGCCATTGAACAAAAAGCAAGTAGAATTATTGCCATTGGTGGAGATGGCACAGTCAATGAAATAGGCTCTGTTTTAACTGCAACCACCACTCCTTTAGGTATTATTCCAATGGGATCGGGAAATGGATTGGCAATACATTTGCAATTACCCCTTCAATTTGATAAAGCACTTGCTAGAGCCTTGAGTGGAAAAGAAACTGCCATTGATGTGGGTATTATTAATGATAGGAAGTTTTTTTGTACAACAGGTATTGGATTTGACGCAGCCGTAGCAAGCCGTTTTGCCAAAGGCAGCAGTAGAGGTTTTATGAATTATGTAAAATCTACTCTTTATACATTATTCCATTACAGGCCCATTGAAATAAGTATTAACGGTGGCCCATTAGAAAAAGTTTTCTCTCTAACTATTGCTAATGCTAACCAGTTTGGCAGCAATGCCTATATCTCTCCCTATTCTGATTTGCAAGATGCTCATCTTGAAATGGTGAGTATCCAACCACACTCTATTTTAAAAGCAGCTGCACTGGCCATACGATTATTTAATAAAACCATCCACGCATCAAAAAAAGTATCTATCCGTTCTATCCAGCATATAAGCATTCAATATAAGAAGGGCATGCCCATTCATATTGACGGAGAATCTCTAGAAACAGCTATTGACAATCTTGTTATTAGTATTGAACCGCAAGCCTTACTTGTAATTGTATAAATATTTAAAAGGCCTATATTTGCATCCTAAAAAATTAAGCCTTGTCTATCTCCCTTAAAAATAATGTAATTACCCTTATTGGACTTTTTATTGCGCTAACAACAAATGGACAAAAACTAACTGGTATTTTACAAAATGAAAAAGGAAATCCTATACAAGGCGCCTATATTAGTATTTTAAATACAAGCTTACAAACTATCAGCAACCAAAATGGGTTTTTTGAATTCAAAGAGTTAAAAAATGGTAAATATACTATTTACATAAAATCAATTGGCTACGCCGAATCTTCTAAAGAGTTTATAGTCAATCAAACAAGCGCCTCTAATACTATTATAAAATTAACTTTAATCGCATCATCGAAACAATTAGATGAAGTGGTGGTGACTGCAGAAAAAAAAGAAGAACTTGTTCAAAAAATTCCTGCAAGCATTACTATAATAAATTCAAAACAGATTAATACTTTTGGATTATGGAATACCAAAGAAATTACGGGCATCATTCCCAATGTATACAGCGCCGACCCTGGAGATGGCCGTGATATAAGCTCTGTAAGGGGCATTACCACTAGTTCTTACGACCCTACGGTGGCTACTTATATCGACGGTGTGAACCAGTTTAGCTTGGATACTTATATTCCCACTTTGTTTGATATTGAAAGAATTGAAGTATTGCGTGGACCGCAAGGTACACTCTATGGAAGAAATGCCATGGGTGGCGTTATAAATATTATTACCAAACAACCTACTAATATAAGTACCGGATTTGCCGATATTATTATAGGCAATTATAATAAAAAAAGAATCACGGCTGGATTTAAAACACCTCTTATAAAGGATAAATTTTTTTTTGGGGCCTCTTTATTGTCCGATAAAAGAGATGGATTTTATACCAATAAATTTACCAAAAGCCCTTACGATAACCAGAATGGATTTTCAGGAAATTATTTTTTAAAATATATAATAAGTAAGCGCTGGGATATCAATTTGAATTTTAAACACCATGCCAATGAAAACCAAGGCCCCTTTCCTTTGGTATTTGGCAGCGCTAAGGCAATTGCAAGTCCTTATACCTTGAACCAAAATGCGACTACCACCATGATGGACAAGACGACCAATACTAGCTTGTCTATTCATTATGCGGGTGGTACCTTTAATTTTAATAGCCAAACTGCCTATCAACAAAACTACCGTTATTATACAACGCCCATTGATGGTGATTTCTCACCTATTGATGCTATTTCAATTATCAATAATTACGGCAACCAGTGGAATAATAGTAAAGTCATTACCCAAGATTTTAAATTTAGCAGCAACAATAGTAGTAATAAATTCAAATGGACAGCAGGTGCTTTCTTATTTTATCAAGACGCACCGGTGAAACAAGCTACACGTTTTGGAAAGGACGCCAATAAATTAATGATTGGCGATTCTTTGTTTACAACCATTAGCACCAGCACCACTATAAAAAAAGGAGTTGCCTTTTTTGGCCAAGCCACTTATGTAATCAATGACAAGTTAAATATGAGTTTCGGATTAAGAAATGATTATGAAAATCAGTCTGAATCGGTGATGGGTCAATATCAACATGATCCTAGCACTAAATTGTATACTACCACCTTAGATACTTTAGGTCGTACCCATTTCAATGCATTCTCTCCAAAACTTTCGTTAGACTATCAAGTAAATAATTATAGTTTATGGTATGGTAGTTATAGTAGAGGATTTAGAGCAGGTGGCTTATCTCCACTGGGCTCAGACCCTTCACAGCCGCCACTTTTAGGCTATTTACCAGAATACAGCAACAACTTCGAAACAGGTATTAAAAATAATTGGTTGAATAATAAATTAATTTTAAATATTGCTTTATTTTATACAAAAGTGACAGACGCGCAAGTGCCTAGTTTAATTTTACCAGACGCTATTACCATTACAAAAAATACAGGTCAATTAAGTAGCAAAGGAATAGAAGCAGAATTATTAGCTATTCCCACTAAAGGTTTATTGTTACAATATTCTTTTGGAGCAACGAAGGCAAGTTTTGATAAATTAGAAATTGCTTCGCAAGGAGCAAGTGTAAATTTAGCAGGCAAGCATCCTATTTTTACACCTGTTACTACTTCATTATTAGCAGCCCAATACAGCTACCATATTTCTAGCCAATTGCAAATAATGCTAAGAGGAGAATGGAAATATATAGGAACCACTTATTTTGATTTAGCCAATAGCATTAAGCAATTACCTTACCATTTATTAAATGCAAAATTGGGTATGGAATACAAGAAGATGGCTTTAAGTTTCTGGGCTAAAAACATAAGCGGCACCAAATATATTTCTTATGGCTACGATTTTGGTGCAGTGCACTTAGGAGATCCTGCCATTTGGGGTACAAGTTTGTCCTTTAAATTCTAGAAAAAAACCTTGGTTTTTACTGTTTACGGATGATATTGATCAGACCTAGGCGGCCAGCTCAATAAAATGCCCTAAAGCGTGAATTAGATGTGGATTAACAAGAGAATTATTAGCCGTTTTAATGCTACTTTTACAGCATCATTTTTATACCAAAATTACTATGGGTGCTATTTCATTAATTGCTTTATTAATTGCCGCTATTGCGTTTTCTGCTGGCGGTATTTTAATTGGGAAAATTTTAGTAAAAGGAAGTAAAAATCCTCAAAAAGGACAGGCCTATGAGTGCGGAATTCCCACCGACAGTTCTCCTTGGCATCAATTCAATGTGGGTTATTATTTATTTGCCTTATTGTTTTTAATTTTTGATGTGGAATTAGTGTTTTTATACCCTTGGGCAGTGGTAGTTAAAAAAGTAGGCATTGTGGCTTTAATTGAAATTATCGTTTTTATTTTTATATTATTCATGGGCTTTTTATACGCTCATAAAAAAGGTGCATTAAAATGGAGTTAAAAGAAAAAATAGCAGGCAAGGAACCTTTTCCAGGTATCGTGCATGAAACACCAGGTGGTGGCATAGTGGTAAGTACTTTTGATAGCATTATCAATTGGGCGCGTTCCAATTCTTTATGGCCTTTATCCTTTGCGACTAGTTGTTGTGGTATTGAAATGATGTCTACTGCTTCTGCCAAATATGATTTTTCTCGTTTTGGTTTTGAAGTAGCTAGAGCCTCACCACGTCAAGCCGATGTAATTATTATAGCAGGTACGATTGTCAATAAAATGGCGCCCGTTTTAAAAAGATTATACGATCAAATGGCCGATCCTAAATATGTCATTGCCATGGGCGCTTGCGCGATTAGTGGCGGCCCGTTTTTTTACAATACTTATTCTGTTGTAAAAGGCGCCGATCATATTATTCCTGTGGATGTCTACATTCCTGGTTGCCCTCCTCGCCCCGAAGCCTTATTACACTCTTTAATTGCTTTACAAGAGAAAATTAAATTAGGTATGACCCGTGAACAAATTAGAGGAGAATTTAAAGTTTAGATAAAATACAACAATGACCAACGAAGAGATAAAAGAATACATCAGCTCACTCGCTCCAACAGCCACTTACGATGAAACCGGAGAATGGTTGAATATACTCGTTGAACCTACTGCCTTAAAGCCATTGATGGCTGATTTAAGAACAGGTAAAATGCAAATGAACTATTTGTTTTGTGTAACCTGTGTTGATTTTAAAACACATTTAACAATGGTGTATCATTTGTCTGCGACTACACATCGTCAAAGCATTGTTATTAAGGCCAATGTGAATAGAGATACACCTGTTATTGAAACCGTTTGTGATATTTGGAGAACCGCTGAATTTTTAGAGCGTGAAGTATTTGAAATGTTTGGTGTCAACTTCACTAACCACCCCGACTTAAGAAAATTAATATTAGAAGATGACTTCAAAGGATTTCCATTAAGAAAAGATTTTGAAGACCCTATCAACATGATAAAATTATAATAGGCGCATGTACAATCAAACTGAAATAATAAAAGATACCAGTGAACTTGGCGCCGAAGGCGAACTAGTCATAAATATGGGGCCTCAACACCCTGCCACGCATGGTGTACTTCATTTAGTAGTTACTTTAAATGGAGAAACCATCAAAAAAATTGAACCCCATTTAGGATTCATACACCGCTCTATTGAAAAAATGTGTGAGAGCTTAACCTATCGTCAATTTATTTATGTGACAAGCAGAATGGATTATTTATCTTCTCACATTAATAATTTAGGTTGTGCTTTACTAATTGAAAAAGGAATGCAAATTGAAGTACCTGAACGCGCTAAATATATACGTGTTATTTTAAGTGAATTAACGCGTATTGCTTCCCATGAATTATGGTTGGGCGCGATGGCCATGGACTTGGGCGCCTTCACTCCATTTTTCTATGCCTTCAGAGAAAGGGAAATGATTACCGATATCATGGAAGATACTTGCGGCGCAAGATTAACCATGAATTATATTGTTCCAGGAGGTTTGATGTATGATCTTCATCCCGATTTTCAAAAGAAAGTGAAAGCCTTTATCACACAATTCAAATCTAAAGTAACAGAGTACGAAGATTTAGTCACCAACAATATTATTTTTCAAAGTAGAACCAAGGGCGTAGGTATATTAAGTGCCGAAGATGCCATTTCTTATGGTTGCACAGGCCCAGTAGCGCGCGCTAGCGGTGTTAGCTGCGATATTCGAAAAATTTATCCTTACGAAGTATATGATAAAGTAGAATTTGATGAAGTCATAGAAACAGCAGGCGATTCATTTGCGCGTTATATAGTGCGTGTAAAAGAAATGAATCAGTCTATTCGCATAATCGAACAACTTATTGATAATATTCCAGAAGGCGATTTTGTAGCAAAAACAAAAAATGTATTAAAACTACCTAAAGGAGAATTTTATTCAAGAGTAGAAACGGCAAGAGGTGAATTTGGTGTGTATATAGTAAGTGAAGGTGGTACCACTCCCCACAGAATTAAATTCAGGTCTCCAGGATTCTCCAATTTATCTGTACTCAATCATATTGCTGCAGGAGGTATGATTGGAGATTTGATGGCGAGCATGGGTACACTCGATTTAGTGATACCTGATATTGATAGATAGGTTTGATAGATATAGAATAATATTCGAATAATAGTAGAATAAGATATACTTAGAATTGTTTCTTATATAAAAACAGTAACGCATGTTTAGTTTAGAAGGAATTACAACCAGTGTTCAAGATTGGTTATTTATGAAATTCAATCCCACGATGGCCTTGGCAATGGAATGTGTTATTGTTATTTTATTATCCATAAGTTTATTTGCCCTACTCGGTTTGGTATTAGTACTAATGGAAAGAAAGGTAGCTGCGCATATTCAAATTCGATTAGGACCGAACCGTGTAGGCCCAGGAGGCATGTTTCAAACAGTGGCCGATACTTTGAAATTAATAATGAAAGAAGGTTTGGTGCCTGATATGGCAGATAAGTTTTTATTCAACCTAGCCCCCTTTGTGGTAATGATGGTGGGCATGTTATTATTAGCACCCATTGCTTTTGCGAAGAATTTTCAAATCTGGGATATTAATATTGGAGTCTTATATATTTCTGCGGTATCTTCTTTATCGGTGATAGGTATACTAATGGCAGGCTGGGCGAGTAATAATAAATATTCTTTATTAGGTGCTATGAGAAGCGGCGCTCAAATAGTAAGTTATGAATTGTCTGCAGGCTTTGCAGTTTTAACCATTGTGGTACTTACGGGTAGTTTACAACTTTCTGAAATTGTAAAAGCCCAAGAAAACGGCTGGTGGATTTTTAAAGGACATATCCCCGCCCTCATTGCCTTTGTATTATATATTATTGCAGTGACTGCCGAAACCAATCGTGCGCCTTTTGATTTAGCAGAAGCAGAGTCGGAATTAACAGCTGGTTTTCATACCGAATATTCAGGTATGCGTTTTGCTTTATTCTTTTTAGCAGAATACATTAACATATTTATTGTTTGCGCTATTGGGGCCACTTTATTTTTTGGTGGATGGATGCCACTACATATTGGCCATTGGGAAGCCTTTAATCATATCATGGATTATATCCCATCTTCAGTTTGGTTTATGGGAAAAACATTCTTTCTTATCTTTTTAATTATGTGGTTTAGATGGACCTTCCCAAGACTACGCGTAGATCAATTATTGAATTTAGAATGGAAATATTTATTACCTATAAGTTTGTTTAACCTTTTATTAGTAGCAGTGATTGCTATATTAGGTTGGCATTTTTAATATTAAATGATTTAGAAAATGTTTTTGAAAGAATATTTATCAGATGTTGTAAACGGTGTAAGTTCTTTATTAAAAGGAATGCGTAAAACTGGTTATTACTTTACGCATCCTAAAGAAATTATTACAGAGCAGTACCCCGACAACCGTGCCACCTTATTGTTATCGGAAAGGTTCAAGGGCGAAGTAGTCATGCCCCATGATGCAAACAATGAGCATACCTGCACAGGTTGTACTGCTTGTGAATTGGCCTGCCCGAATGGTACTATTAAAGTAGTGACCAAGTTTGAAGTTTCACCAGATGGTAAAAAGAAAAAGGCCATTGACACTTTAGTTTACAGGTTGGAGCTTTGCACCATGTGTAATTTATGCATTGTAGCCTGCCCAAGTGATGCCATTAAAATGGCACCTAATTTTGAGCACAGTGTTTTTGATAGAACCAAATTAACCAAGGTATTAAATCAACCAGGATCTAAAATAAGGGAGGGAATAGAATAATGAATATATCAGCCATTATATTTTACGCCATTGCAGCACTCATACTGGGGTCAGCATTATTAGCCGTAACATCGCTTAAAATATTTCGTTCAGCCATTTGGTTGTTATTTTCTTTAGTAGGTATTGCTGCACTTTATTTTTGGATGCAGGTAGAATTTATTGCAGCCATTCAAATAGTGGTCTATGTAGGAGGTATTGTGGTTTTAATTATTTTCTCTATTTTCTTAACGCAACAATCAGGTAATAAAATGGCTAAGCCAGCCACGCCTAAAATTATTTTTTCTGCACTAGCCGCTATATTAGGAATAGCATTTACTTATAACTTAATTACTCATTACGGTTTCAATACTTTATCATCACAGCCCTTTAATTCAAGTGTGAGCGAAATTGGTACTCAAATGCTAAGCACTACAGCGTATGGTTTTATTTTACCTTTCGAAGTAGTGAGTATGTTATTATTAGCTGCCATGGTGGGTTGTATAGTTATTGCCATGAAGCCTACTACTGGAACTATTGTTCACTTAAACAAAAAGGAGGATTAATTCCATGAACGAAGTACCCTTAACCCATATACTTTTTGTAAGCACTGCCCTATTTTTCATAGGCATGTATGGACTATTTACAAGAAGAAATTTAATTACTATGTTAATGTCTATTGAACTAATGCTCAATAGCGTGAATATTAACTTTGTTGCTTTTAATAAATATTTATTTCCCGATAAATTAGACGGCTTGTTCTTTTCTTTATTTATCATCACCATTGCTGCAGCGGAAGCGGCGGTGGCCATTGCCATTATCATTAATTTATATCGCAGCCATCAATCTATTGATGTAGACGATGCAACAGAAATGAAATTTTAATTATGTCAAACTACTTATATATACTTTGGATCCCCTTACTTCCGCTTGCTACCTTTCTAGTACTAGGCTTATTTGGACGTAAATACTTTGCTAAAACGGCAGGTATTATTTCTACCGCTTCCCTATTAACTTCTACCATTCTTTCTTTTGTAGCTGCTAAGCAATATTTCTTTGTTGATGGAAAAGTAAATGGCATTTATCAAAAAATTATTGCCTTAAAATATACATGGTTGCAGTTTAGCCCCAATGTTTCTATTGATATGGGTGTAATAGTTGACCCCATTTCTGTCATGATGCTTATTGTGGTCACTTCTGTTTCTTTAATGGTGCATGTATTTAGTTTAGGTTATATGAAAGGTGAAGAGCGCTTTGCTACTTACTATGCTTTCTTGTCTTTATTTACTTTCTCTATGTTGGGTTTAATATTATCTGTTAATATTTTCCAAGTATATATGTTCTGGGAATTAGTAGGTGTATCTAGTTTCTTACTCATTGGTTATTACTTTAATAAACCTTCAGCTGTAGCGGCTGCTAAAAAAGCATTTATTGTAACACGCTTTGCCGATTTAGGCTTTTTAATAGGCATTATGATTATGGGTTTTTATGGAGGTAGTTTAGATATTGGTTTATTAATACAAAAATTAACATCGGCTCAGTCTCCTGAATTTTTAAGCATTACCAGTGCTAGCTTTTTAGGAGCAAGTATGCTTACTTGGGGACTTACTCTAATATTTATGGGTGGCGCAGGAAAGTCGGCCATGTTTCCTTTGCATATTTGGTTGCCCGATGCCATGGAAGGTCCTACTCCAGTATCGGCCTTAATTCACGCTGCTACCATGGTGGTTGCGGGTGTGTATTTAGTAGCCAGATTATTTCCCATCTTCTCCATGGATGAAGCAGCCTTAACCATTGTCACTTATGTAGGTGCTTTTTCAGCACTACTTGCAGCCATTATTGCATGTACACAAACCGATATTAAAAGAGTACTCGCTTATTCTACCATGTCTCAAATTGGGTATATGATGTTTGCCTTAGGTATTTCAAAAAATGGTGGTGAAAGCGGATTAGGCTTTATGGCTTCTATGTTTCATTTGTTTACACATGCCTTCTTTAAAAGTTTATTATTCTTAGGGGCAGGTTCTGTCATACATATGGTGCATAGCAATGAAATGAAGGACATGGGTGGATTAAGAAAATTAATGCCCATTACACATATTGCTTTTCTAATTGCTTGTTTGGCTATTGCTGGTATTCCTCCTTTTGCTGGATTTTTTAGTAAGGAAGAAATATTAACAGCAGCCTTCCATGAGAATAAATTAATTTATGGAGTAGCACTATTTACTGCAGCACTCACTAGTTTTTATATGTTCCGTTTGTATTTTAATATTTTCTGGAGCAAGGATGCTGCTGCAAAAGCCCACAGTGCAAGTCATGATGACTCTCATAAATCTGGCCATGACGATGACCACAAGGATGCGCAGGACCTTGGCGAAGGAACTTGGACTATGAAACTTCCTTTAATTATTTTAGCTGCATGTGCAGTGGGAGTAGGCTTTATTCCTTTTTCTCAATTTATCACATCCGATGGCTCAGCCCTAGAAACACATATTGATTTAATCTTCTCTATTGCACCGGTGACATTATCTATTATAGCTATTTTGCTGTCTGCTAGTTTTTATAAATCGCACAATAACAAATCAGATAAAGCCGTAGCTGTATTTGGTGGCTTTTATAGAGCCGCTTATAAAAAGTTTTATGTAGATGAATTGTATTTATTTATCACTAAAAAAATTGTCTTCCCACTCATAGGACAACCTATTGCTTGGGCCGATAGAAATATTGTAGATGGTTTTATCTTATTATTAGCAAGCACCACTGCGAAAATTTCATCAGCTATTAAAGGCTTACAATCGGGTAAGGTTCAAAACTATGCCTTGTACTTCTTTGGTGGCGTATTGGCCTTATCGGTATTATTTATTTATATCTGGAAATAAAATATTTATATGAATTTATCTTTGTTAATCCTAGTTCCCTTGCTAACTGCCCTACTCATTTTATTGAGTAAGCAATTAGCGCAAATAAGAATTATTGGACTAGCGGGCTCTTTAGCACAATTAGGCGCAGCTGCATGGTTATTAAAATTGTATATGGATCAAAGAGCTGCTGGCAATACCGCTACGCATTTATTTGAAACCAATACTTTTTGGTTTAAAGCATTAAATATTAATTACCATATAGGTATAGATGGTATCGCACTTGCGATGATTTTATTAACGGCACTTATTGTAGTGGCGGGTATACTAGTCTCTTGGACTATGGAAAAATTAAGCAAGGAATACTTTTTCTTACTGGTATTATTAAGTATAGGTGCTTATGGTTTCTTTATTTCTTTAGATTTATTTACTTTATTTTTCTTTTTAGAAGTAGCCGTTATACCTAAGTTTTTATTAATAGGCATTTGGGGTAGTGGGAGAAAAGAAAATAGCGCTATGAAACTTGCCTTAATGTTAATGGCAGGCTCTGCATTAGTATTTGTGGGCTTAATGGGCATCTATTATAACACGCATACTTTTGATATGGTGGAAATAGGCAAGATGGGTATGAGCCTAGGTGTTCAAAAATTCTTCTTCCCATTTTTATTCTTAGGCTTTGGCATCTTTGCCGCTTTATTTCCTTTTCATACTTGGGTACCCGATGGTCACGCATCGGCGCCTACAGCAGCTTCTATGTTTTTAGCAGGTATTTCTATGAAACTAGGTGGCTACGGTTGTTTACGCATGGCGGCTTTAATGCCTGATGCTGCACATAGTTATTCATGGATCATTATTTTACTAGCAACCATTGCCATTATTTATGGCGCATTCGCCACCATGATGCAAACCGATTTAAAATACATCAATGCTTACTCTTCCATTAGTCACTGCGGCTTTGTAATACTTGGAATTGGCATGTTGAATAAAACTTCTATTAACGGTGCAGTCATTCAAATGGTATCTCATGGTTTAATGACCGCCCTATTCTTCGCTGCCATTGGTATGATCTATTCCAGAACACATACTAGAATGGTGGCACAATTAGGGGGCTTATTAAAAGCCATGCCCTTTATCTCTACGGTATTTGTGATTGCTGGTTTATGTTCTTTAGGCCTACCAGGCTTCAGCGGATTTGTAGCTGAGATGACTGTATTTATGGGCTCTTGGCAAAACCCAGATGGAGTATATCGTACTGCTACAGTAATATCTGCAGCCTCTATTGTAGTGACTGCCGTATATATATTACGCGCCACAGGCAGAACCATTATGGGCCCTATCTCTGATGAGCATGCTTTATTAAACGATGCTAGTTGGAATGAAAAATTAGCTGCAGGTTTGTTAATAGTGGGAATATTAATTATCGGATTAGCGCCCTTTTTAATTAACCAATTAATTATGCCTAGTACCGATTTTTTAATGATCAACATTAATAAAGCCATTACCCTTAAATAATTTCGCCTCATGTCATCTAACATTTTTATATTACTAAGACAGGAGCTTCTACTAAGCTTACTTATTTTTATTTTACTATTTATTAAAATTGGTAAAGAGAGAAGCAATGAAAGCATTTTAAATTTAATCAATGGCTTATTGCTTGCCAATTTAGCAGCTGGTTTATTCGGTATGAGTGAAGGAGGTATTTTCAATGGTATGTTTACCACTAATGCCTTTATTGTACTAGAAAAAAATATATTAAACCTGGCTTTATTAATTATTTCCATGCAGTCTTACTCATGGTTAAAAAACCACAAGCAATTAGCTGAATTTTATTTATTAATCTTCACCTCTTTATTAGGTATGTTCTTTATGATTTCTAGCGGCAACTTATTAATGTTTTACTTAGGCCTTGAAATGTCTACTATTCCTTTGGCTGCTGCAGCTAATTTCGATTTAGCAAAAAGAAAATCATCAGAAGCCGCGATGAAATTAATTTTATCATCTGCTTTCTCTTCAGGTATTTTATTAATGGGTATTTCATTTATATATGGTACAACAGGTACACTTAGCTTCGATGTCTTAACGGCACATATAACTAATAACTCCATGCAAATATTTGCATTTATTTTAGTGGTATCTGGTTTTGCCTTTAAAATATCGGCAGTACCATTTCACCTATGGACTGCCGATGTTTACGAAGGCTCACCAGTAGCCGTTACGGCATTCTTATCAGTGGTTTCTAAAGCAGCGGTACTATTCACTTTCACTTCCATTTTATATAAATTATTTACCCCTATTGCTATTGTATGGTATGGTTTACTGGTGGTATTGTCTATAGCTACTATTTTAATAGGTAATTTATTTGCCCTAAGACAAGATAATTTTAAACGCTTCTTAGCTTTTTCTTCAATTGCGCAAGTAGGTTTTATATTAATTGGTATTTCTGGTAGTTCTCAAGCAGGATCTGCCTCACTGGTTTACTTTGTATTAATATATGTATTTTCTAACCTAGCTGCCTTTGGTGTAGTGTCGCTAGTAAGCGCTTTAGCTGGTAAAGAAAATATTTCAGACTTTAAAGGCTTTTATAAAACCAACCCATTTTTATCTTGGGTATTAACCATTGCTTTATTTTCATTAGCAGGGGTGCCCCCTACAGCGGGCTTTTTTGGTAAGTTATTTTTAATGATGGCTGGTGCCGCTAAAAACAATTATGGCTTAATTATTTTCGCTTCTTTAAATATGGTAGTTTCTTTTTACTATTATTTAAAAGTAGTAAAAGCCATTTTTATGGATGAGAATGAAACGCCTATTCAAAAATTAAGTATCCCCAAAATTACACAGCTGGCTATGTATATCTGTATTGCAGGTATAATTATTACAGGTTTAGCAAGTTTAGTGTACGATTATATTTACTCATTAAGTATTGGTATTTAAATAAAGTATTATGGCAATTAATAAGAACCACGAATTTGAAGACTTAGGTACAAGCAAATGTGCCATTGTAGAAAAAAATGCAAGCGCTGAGCGTGTAGAGTTTTTAAAAACTTTATTAGAATTCAATAAATACGAAGTGGTGGTAGTGGATAGCCCTGCCCCTAAAGTAGCGCCTGCAGCACCGGTGGCAGTAACAGTGGAAGGTGAAGCGCCGGCTCCAGCACCCGCAGCACCTGCAACGCCGCCAGCTCCCATAACATTTACAATAGGTGTAACCGATTTATGTTTTAACGCAACCAATGCCATTTTTGGCCGTCAGTTAAAAACGACAGGTGGTCAAATTGTTTCACTTGCTTATTGGCAAGAAAAGGAGTCGGTATCCAAAGACGAAATACCTTATTTCGAGAATAAATAAAGCCCCAAAACTAATATTAAATTAAAATTTAAGTATGGGCAATTTTATATTTATTGGAAGTTTTTTTTGCTGCATCATTAGTGCATATTTATTACTAATAAAGAGAAGAGAGTTTATTTCTTTTTCCGACAAATTATTAGCTACACTATTTATTTGTTATGCTTATTGCACCATATCCTATTTATTGGTAACCTCGGGATGGATAATTTATATCCCATACATTTATAAAACAGCACAACCAATAAATTTTTTAATTCCTCCATTTGCCTATTTGTATGTAAGGTCCGTCTTGAATAATGAAAAAAAAATTAGAAAAATTGATCTTATCCATTTTTTACCTTTTGTTTTAATTTTTATAAACTATTTACCTTTTTATTTGATGAATTATGCTGAAAAGTCAAAGCTAGTCAATCTGGTAATAAATAATGTTGAATTAAATTTAATTCAACAAGATGGAATATTATCTGAAAAAATTCAATTTTCAAGACCTATTCAATGTATAGTATATATAATATTACAATGGAAATTAATTCTCTTTTTTGAGAGGAATAATCAGGACTTAATGAAAGAATCTCATACCCTATTGATTTTGAATTGGCTTAAAGTATTTACAAACTCAATTGCTTTAACAGTAATTTCATTTATCGTATTTATATTCATTTTTATATACGGATTAAATAATTTTTTACAATTGGACGACTTGGTATTCTATAGTTCAATTCCAGTTGCTTTATGCTTATTTTATTTGTCAAGTTATTTAGTTGTAAATCCAAATGTACTAGTAGGATTACCCTATATCCACTATCTGAAAAAATCTGAAAATGTTAGTAATATTAAGTTAATCAATTACGAAGAAGATGCCAATATAATTCTTGATTACTTCACAAAAAATAAGCCTTATTTGAAGCAAAACTGCACTATAAACGAAATCTCACTAAAAGTTAATATTCCTTTGAAGCTACTCTCCTTTATTATCAATCAACATTTTAAGCTCAATTTTAATGATTTCGTGAATAAATTCAGAATTGACCTCATAGTGGAAAGGATGCAAAACGGCGATTTAGATAAATTTACCTTAAGTTCAATTTCAGAAGAAGCGGGGTTTTCAAATAAAACCACTTTTTTAAGTGCTTTTAAAAAAATACATAACAGCACGCCCACCCAGTTTATGCAAACCAACACTAACAAAATAGGTAATAACCTTTGTTAAATTGGAAAGAAAGTCAAGTTTTCCGAAATCTTGCACTAATTAGCTCACAATATACTCGTTTCTAAAGTACATTTTCTCAAATTTGAGAACTCCCATTTATAAAAGGGTACTAACCCATGAATTTGAGGTCTTTCCTATCCTTCATCATAGTCTTAATTCCTTTATATCCATTTTGCCAATCTATCACACCCCAAACTTTAAATAATGGGGGCGGCTCGATTTCCATAATGGATTGGAGTATAAGTGAATCCCTTTCCATTGCCTCATTTATAGCTCCTGGTTATTCCCTTTATACAGGCGTCCTTCAACCCAATACCAATGTTGTTACTTCCATCAATGAACATGGGCCAGCAGTTTTTGGTACTCAAATCACCATCGGCCCTATTCCTACTTCTAATATATTTCATATCAAAGCAAGGTTTACCCAAGCAGGTAGTTTATCATATCAACTAATAGATGCTAAATCCGCTATTATATATACAGAGGAAGCGGGTACGATATTCAACAGTTATGAAAAGGACATTTTAATGGAAAATTATCCATCAGGTGTGTTTTATATGAAGGTATTTTTTAAGCCAAACATTGGCAATGCTAAATCAGGGATTTATAAAATCATAAAACTATAATTGTTACTACTAATGCAAAAGTTTAACAAACCGAATAAAATATTATTTACATTTATACTTTGTATAGTAATCATAAAATCGCAAGCGCAAACTGGGTTAAATTTTCAGGGAGTTGCCAGAACAAGTAATAATATACTACTTGCTTCACAACCAATTAGTTTACGATTAAGTATTTTACAAGGTAGTGCTTCAGGGACAACAGAGTATACTGAAACAAGAAAAGTTACTACCAATGCACAAGGTCTATTTTCTGTTGTGATTGGAGATACAGATGCCAGCAGTACTATTGGAAATTTCAGCACTATTAATTGGAAAAACACTCCCAAGTATTTAAAAATTGAAATGGACCCAGCAGCTGGAAATAATTATATTACAATAGGTACAACACAGTTTCAGTATGTGGCTTATGCACAATTTGCAAATAGTGTAGATGCTGATAATATCACAGGCATTGTACCCGTAGCTCGGGGAGGTACGGGTACAAATAGCTTGTCTTCGTTTAAGACTAAAATAGCTTTAGATAAAGTGGACAATACAGCTGATACGGAGAAGCCCATTAGTTCTAAAACACAGACAGCATTGGATTTAAAATTAAATGCTCAAGAAATAAGCAAGTATACAAAACAAATTTGGGCTGATTCTGCTTTATTAACTAAAATAAATAGTTTAGATACAATCAAATATGTAAAGAAAACATATGCTGACTCATCTTTACTTACTAAATTAAAAATTACGGATACTGCAGCTATGCTAAGTAATCGAATTGGAAAAGACACGCTTAATTTATCAGCAAGAATAAATGCAAAAGCGAATACGTCAGATATGTCATCAGAACTTGCGCTTAAAGCGAATACTTTGGATGTAACAACAATCTTATCTTTAAAAGAAGATATTTCAAATAAATCTAACGCTGCTGATTTAGGCGGTGAATCCCCTAGTGATAAATTATTCCCCACTCAAAAAGCGGTAAAAGATTATGTTACTGCCAATAGTAGTAGTGGCGGTATAGCGGATGGTGGCATTATAACGATAAAGTTGGCGGATGGCGCTGTAACCGATGCCAAACTTGGTACTGGGATTAGTAAATCAAAAATAGGTTTAGGTAATGTTGAAAATATTGCAATTAGTACTTGGGCTGGCACTAGCAGCTTAACTACTCTTGGGACCATTACTAGTGGTACTTGGAGTGGCACTGCTATATCTTTAAATAATGGTGGAACTGGTGCAACAAACGCTGCTGCTGCAAGAACTAATTTAGGATTAGCGATTGGTTCAGATGTATTAGCGTATAGAACTTTTGGAACTGCGGCAAATAGTAGCACTTCGGATTTTGTTGCAACGAACGCTTCCATTACAGGCGCAACAAAAACAAAACTTACCTATGATGCAAAAGGATTAGTAACTGTAGGGACAGATGCCACAACTGCTGATATTGCACCAAGTACAGATAGAAATTATGTTACAGATGCACAAAAAGCTGGAGTTTTATCAAATACATCAGGTACGAATACTGGTGATGAAACTGGATCTACTATAAAAACAAAATTAGGAATCACCACCTTGAGTGGAAGCAATACAGGCGATCAAACCATTACTTTAACAGGGGATGTTACAGGAACAGGTACGGGAACATTTACATCTACTCTAGCAAACACAACAGTTACGGCCGCTAGTTATGGTTCATCAACTGCCATTCCAACTTTTACAGTAGATGCAAAAGGAAGACTAACAGCAGCAAGTACAACAAGTATTATTGTAGATGCAGGAACATTAAGTGGTTCAATTACAACAGCAGGTAAGGTGGCTAATTCAGCAACTACTGCAACGAATACCAATACGGCAAATGCAATTGTTGCAAGAGATGCAAGTGGAAATTTTACAGCAGGTACTATTACAGGAACATTATCAGGAACAGCAAATAATGCAAATAGACTTTCAGTTCCAAAAAATATAAATGGAATTCCATTTGATGGTACAGGAGATATTAATATTACTGTTTCAGCAGGAAATTTAACAGGAACAACATTAGCGAACAATATAGTTACATCTAGTTTAACTAGTGTAGGCACCATTACTTCAGGAGTTTGGAGTGGAACAGCTATTGCATTAGCGAACGGTGGAACTGGTGCAACTTCACCAGCTGCAGCAAGAACAAACTTAGGTTTAGTAATTGGTACAGATGTGCTAGCATATAGAACTTTTGGAACTGCAGCAAATAGCAGCACAACTGATTTTGTTGCAGCGAACGCATCCATTTCTGGTGCAACAAAAACAAAACTTACCTATGACTCAAAAGGATTAGTTACTGCAGGAGCAGAAGCTACTACTGCAGATATTGCACCCAGTACAGATAGAAATTATGTTACAGATGCACAAAAGTCGGGCGTCTTATCAAATACATCAGGAATAAATACTGGCGATGAAACTACATCTACAATCAAATCAAAATTAGGCATTACCACATTAAGTGGTAGTAATACTGGTGATCAAATACTTCCAACATTAGTAAGTTTAGGAGCTGTGCCTAATTCTAGAACTATTACTATTAATGGTAGTACTTTAGATTTAACAGTTGATAGGTCTTATACAGTAAGTGGAGGGCTAACTTTAACTGATTTACAAACCGAAAATGTGAAAGCAAAAACTTTTGAACTAACGCAACCTAGTTCTATAAATTCCACAAGCAATACCACCTTAGATTTATCCACTGGCAATGTGCTTCAAGTTGTCTTAACTGGCACCACCACCCTCGCTTTTACTAATCCAAAAATTGGCACCTATATTATCAAAATCAAACAAGATGCTACTGGTAACAGAACACTAAATTTTCCCACTATAAAATGGTCAGATGCGACAGTGCCAACTATTACAACTACACCTAATGCAGTCGATTTAATCACTTTAATTTTTGATGGCGTTGATTATTATGGATCATGCTTACAAAACTTTTAATTATGTATAAACTAACATTTCTATTTTTATTGTTTTCAATGTATGCGCATTCGCAAGTAGTTCCAATTGGCACTGTTATAAAAGGTAAACGTTTACCAACTTTAAATTCTGACAATAACCCAGATGAAAATAATCGTTCTGCCACTTTATATGGTAGAATTAAAATTAATGATTCTAAATTATCAATAGTAGAAAATGGTTTTGTAGTATTATTGGGTTCGGATTCAAGAACACCAGATGTATCGAATTCATCTAAATATGCTGTGGGGGCAGGAATTGCAAATTTTAATATTACAATAAATACATTCTCATCAAACACTTCTTATAAATATCGAGCATATGCCAAAAATAGTAAAGGGGAGTATGCCTACTCTCAAGTAATAACATTTACAACCTTCACGGATTATTGTGAAATTAATCCTTGTAAAAATGCTGCTACTTGCGCTAGTACTGTATCTGGCCCACTTTGTACTTGCACGGTAAGTTTTTGTGGTGATTGTTGTGCACAACTAGCAGATCCAAGTTGTCCTGGAGGAGGGGATCAACAATGCCCATTTAGTACTCCTACTGCTAGCAATAAAAATGTAAAAATTATTCAACTCAATGAAAGCTTGGTTATGAGTAATAAATGGTATAACAATCAAATTACAATTAAGGCAGTTTTAAAATAAAAGTAATAAAGCTTAAAATATACGAGAAGATTTGTAGCCACGCCGGGAATCGAACCTGGATTAGGAGCTTCGGAAACTCATGTACTATCCATTGTACTACGTGGCTGAAAAAACAAAATTAGTGAAAAATAAATTTCAAAGGTCTTAGGATAAGAAATGAACCTCTAAGCCCGCCGTAAAATCACCTTAATGGCAGCGGGTAAAAATATGTTTGTAGGAAGAGAACGCATAATTTTTATATCCTCTAGTATAGTAGATGTATTGGATAAAAATTTAAATACCGTTGCTGCTTCGTTCTTGGCAAAAATGCGTTTGAATATTTCAGCGCCTTCCATTTTATGGTGAAATAAAATATCTAGTAAAACTGCATCATAAAATTGGTACCTAGTAGTATGGACCTTGGTTTGAATGGGTAAGCCATTTTCTAATTGTGCTACAATATTTTTACATTGCTCCTGAATAAACTGAAAAGCATAACCTGTGCTTGCTTTAATGGCAGCCCCCAAGGCACCAATAGTATAAATAGGTGCTTGGGTGGATGCTAATTCAATTTGTGTCATAGGAATGGCACCTATTTCATCATGCTTAGTTATATAAGTACTGCTCGGAAATTCTTTCGCTAAATAAGCATCTAGCACTTCATCATACTGCGAAATTGCTAAAACATTTTCTGAAAATACAGTGTACTCCACCAAGGCTTCCTTTTCATTTAAAGGTAGCTGATACATAAAGGCAGTGGCCCCTTGTTGAGGCACATTAAAATCCATCAACTTTGCTATGCTTTTATTAAATACGGGGGTTTCAAATTGCACTACCCTTCCTTTAAAATGTTGCCATAAAAAAGGGGCTTGCTTATTTGAAGGAGTACTTGACTGCAATGAATTAGAATAAGCAGCAGCAGTAGCTAACTGATTCATTTGAAAAGGGAGTAAACTAGAAAAAATATATTCCCCCATTGCAGACCCACCCTCCCATTCTACTTTAGCGCCTTTACTTGAATTTACTTTAGTCGAATTAACTATAGTAGACGCAGTTGATGATGCACTTAATGTATCTAAAACTGAAATATTAAGAATAGTGGCTTCCTGAAAATGTATATTAGTTTTAGATTTTGCTTTGCTCAGCACTGCATTGTAAAAATCAATCCCCTGAATCATTTTATAAGAAAAGGGCGCTGTAGGTAGTTCTTTATCAAACCCATCTGCATGAATGGAAATAGTATCCCAACGGTGGTGCACTAAATTTTCAAAAGCAGAAATGTTTGCATCCCAAAAACACCAGGTACGATCATTGGTTTTTTGGAAAGACTTGTCAATAACTAAAATGGATTTGGATGCTAAACTAGGGGCTTCCATTAAATAATGCAATAATGATAAACCAGCCCCTCCGGCTCCGGCTATAATATAATCGTAGCTTGCAATTTTATTATCGACTATAGCATTATTCATTGTTCTGCAAAGCTTCGTCTCGACGCACTTTATCCCAATATTTTTTGGCTACGATTAACATGCCAAAACTTTCGCTGTCTTCTTTATGTAAATGCTTATGATGCATTTTATGTGCCCAACGAATGGCTTTGATGTAACGGTTATTAGATTTAGTAAACCACTTAATTCTTTGGTGTATAATAACTTCATGTACAATAAAATAAGCAAAGCCATACATGGCAACACCCGTTCCTATACCTGCTATCCATAAAGGACCAACGAAATTACCATAGAATATACAAGCCATACTGGGTATAGCAAATATTAAAAAGAAGGCATCGTTTTTTTCAAAAAAATGTCCAGTGGGTTGGTGATGGTCTTCGTGCAAATACCATAAAAAACCATGCATCACATAACGGTGGGTTAACCAAGTAATCCCTTCCATAATGCAAAAAGTAAGTAAGGCCACTAATATAAAAATCATAAAATCAACTTTTTTATTTATTAAACAAATTTACTATAACAAATTCAACTGACTGCGTAATGTAGCCTTAGCTACGATAAATATTTTTCCTGGTGTAGGAATTCTAATTCTTGCTTTCAAAATAGCCTCATGATTCGTTTTCTTTATTTTTTTAAACAAAGAATAATAATATTTAAACGCTACATAAACCCCAAACCTGGCTTTCAAGGGTAGCATTTTAATACCCTTTAGTGCTTCTTCAAAATCGGCCTGAATATCGGCCTCAATCATTTCTTTATCGGCTTGGGTAAACTTAGAAAAATTGCAGTTAGGAAAATACATTCTATCTAGACCTTCAAAATCGGCTTTAATATCGCGTAAGAAATTTACTTTCTGAAAAGCAGCCCCTAAATGTTTAGCAGATGGTTTCAATTTTTCAAATTCCGCCTTATTGCCTTCACAGAAAATATGTAAGCACATTAAACCTACTACTTCAGCACTTCCATAAATATAAGTTTGATAAGTAGCTAAATCATATTCTTGCTTATTTAGATCCATTTCCATACTTACTAAAAAAGCTTCTAATAAGGCTGTATCAATTTTATATTTAGAAAAAGTTAATTGAAAACGGTGTAAAATGGGATTTAAACTAATGCCTTGTTCTAAGGCTAAGTATGTATCTTTTTTAAACTGAGCAAGTAAACTGGCTTTGTCATAGCCATGAAAAGTATCTACAATTTCATCAGCAAACCTAACAAAACCATAAATATCATAAATAGGCTGACGCAGGTCGGCATGTAGTAACTTAATGGCAGATGAAAAACTAGAGCTATATAATAGCGTAGTGGTTTTACTGCTTAAGCCAGCGACTTCATTATATAGTTTTAAATCAGACATTTCTAGGTTGTAAATTTATATAATTTTTATCAATCAGCTCCGCTACCACTTCCCCGCTAATTAAACTAGGCGGCACCCCTGGACCAGGCACCGTTAATTGGCCTGTATAATATAAGTTTTTTACCTTTTTGCTTTTGCAAGAGGGCTTTAAAATAGCTGTTTGTAGTAATGTGTTGGCGAGGCCATAGGCATTGCCCTTGAAGGAATGATACTCACTCTTGAAATCAGACACCGCAAAGGACCTTTTATAGACAATGCTATCCGAAATTGATTGACCCCATCTTTGCTCTAAACGAACAATGAGTTCATTAAAATATTTATCTCGAAGTTCCTCGGTATCTCCTTCTAAGCCTGCAGCCACTGGAATTAATAAAAATAAATTTTCACTGCCTACGGGTGCCACCGTAGGATCGGTTACTGAAGGAACTGAAGCATAGAACAAAGGTTTGGTGGGCCAACTAGGTTCGGTATAAATTTCTTTACCATGGATAGCAAAATCGGTGTCAAAAAATAAAGAATGATGCGTGACACCTGTTAATTTTTTATTCAAGCCCACATAATATAGTAATGAACTAGGTGCCATGGTACGCGAGTCCCAATAACTATTAGTATAAGATTGATATTTTGGACTAATTAATTTTGTTTCAATATGATGATAATCGCCAGCGCCAACAACTACCTCAAACTCATAATGCTTTTGCTCACCTGTTACACTTGATTTGGTTAAACAAGATTTTGCAACCCCATTCAATATTTCAATTTGTAAGGCCTCTTCTCCAAAATAAAAGGTGACGCCTTCTGCTATAGCAGTATCATACATAGCTTGCACAATACTATACATGCCAAATTCTGGATACCAAGTGCCTCCCTTGATATCGGCGTAGTTCATTAAACTATATAAAGCAGGTGTATTTTGGGGGAGTGCTCCTAAAAATAAAACCGGAAACTCCATCAAAGTTTGAATATAGGGATGTTTGAAAAAACGAGCTACATGTTTTTTCATCGATTGAAATACATCTAATCTAAAAATACCCTTGATTAAATCAATGTCTATAAATTCTTTTAATGAAATACTTGGCTGATGCACTAGTTTACCCACACCTATATCATATTTATATTTAGCTTCTTCCATGAACCGGTCCAAAGCCTTTGCAGCACCAGGTTCTACGCTTTCTAATAAAGCCCCTAATTCAATATAATTAGCAGGCATATCCCAATGGGTTTGGTCAAAATAAACACGGTAAGAGGGGTCTAATCTTTTTAATTTGTAAAAATCAGAAACTTTTTTTCCAAAAGCTGCAAAATACCTTTCAAATACATCGGGCATCCAATACCAACTTGGACCCATATCAAATGTAAAACCTTGGGCTTCAAATTTTCTGGCACGGCCCCCTGGTAAAAGATGTTTTTCTATAACAGAAACTGACCAACCTTTCTTTGCTAAAAAAGTAGCTACTGACATGCCAGCAAAACCAGCACCAATCACTAATGCTTTTTTAGAAAGGGCCATATTTTAGTATCGTTGAATTTTCTGTTTTAATATTTTTCTTGCAAAGTGAATTCTACTTTTAATAGTCCCCAAGGGTTCATTTAATTCTTCTGCAATTTCATTATACTTATATCCTTCAAAATATAAATTAAAGGGCGTTCTAAATAATTCAGGCAAGTCATAAATGAGCTGCTTCACTTCTCTCAAATTTAAGTTAGTCACTCCATCATTCAAAACCTTTGTTCGGGTTTGATCTATTAAAAAATCGTTGGGAGAATTATCCAATACCACCGACTGCTTTGCACGCTTACGATAATCATTGATAAAAATATTACGCATAATGGTATACAGCCAAGCTTTAATATTGGTACCTACATTATACTTGTCTTTATTAGACAAGGCTCTGTACAAGGTTTCCTGAAATAAATCCTTAGCCGCTTCATGATCCTTGGTTAAATTAATAGTAAAGGGCTTTAGAAAATCGGCATTTTCAGTGAGTAGTAGCGTGAATTCAGCGTTTGACATATAAGTCTGTTTAACTTTTGGTTTACAAAGCTAAACATATTTTTATTCTTAGATGGCTGTTTTGTTTAATTTATTGATAAAATAATTAAACATTTCGGATTTGGTAAGTCTGGATGGCGTTAATTGTACCTAATTAGAATATAACTAATTGATTACCAATATTTTAATAAATAAAGTAGATAACTATATTGAATTTATAAACTGAATGGTCTCGAATAAACTTCGTTTTACAGTGATATTGGAAGCTACTTGACCTTTGTAGTCTCGCACAATTTGACCTGATAAAACCACTGGAGAACTTTTATTAATATGAGATAACCCTTCTAAAAATTTATCCAATTTAAACTTCTTAGCTGGGGAAGTGATATGACAAAATAAATAATCAGGTTTAGTTCTGCTCACTAAAAATTCAAGGTCCAACATGGGTATGTTGGTTCCTAAATAATCAACATATATGCCATTTTGTTTTAATAAAAAATGTACATATAAAATACCCAATTCATGGTACTCTGCTTCAGGCAAAAATAAAACTATTCTCTTTGTATATTTATTTACTGGCATCAATTTTTCTATACCATAAATAATTTTCTGTCTTAATATATTGGTCGCAAGATGCTCCTGTGCTGGGTTGATACGTGTTGTCATCCATAATATACCCACTCTTTCTAAAAAAGAGAAAATGATTTCAACAATAGTTTTTTCAACGCCCTTCTGTGCAATATAATTATCTAGTTGTTGTTCAAAGGCTGGCATATTGAGTGAAACCATGTCCTTGATCAAATTGTTCACCACCCTTTCCTTTTGAGCGTCCATCTGATTAATGGTAAGAATTTTTTCTTCCATTTGCTCAGGACTCATCTTATCAATGTGAGAAATTTTAAACCCGTATTTATTTAAAAACGATACGTTTAAAATAATCTTTAATTCAACGGCTGAATAGGTTCTTATATTCGTCTCAGTACGAGAAGGTTGCAGAAACTTATAGCGCTGCTCCCATATACGAATGGTGTGGGCCTTAATCCCAGAAATTTGCTCTAAGTCCTTGATTGAATATTTTGACATACCATACTAACAATATGTTTTTAAAATTGTTCATTTTTTGTTTAAGAAAACGGAAAATGCATGCAACAAACTAAAAAACTACGCTGTAGACTAGGAAAATCTACCTTTTTAACTGTCTAAGGTATTCCCCATAGCCACTTTTAGCATACTTATCGGCTAAAACTAGTAGTTGAGTCTTATCTATAAAGCCCATACGATAGGCTACCTCTTCTATACAGCCTACTTTTTGGCTTTGTCTTTTCTCAATAACCCTTACAAATTCACAGGCATCGGCATAGGAGTCAAAAGTACCGGTATCCAACCAAGCCGTACCTCTATTCATAATACCCACTTGCAATTTCTTTTTTTGTAAGTATACCTTATTGACATCTGTTATTTCATATTCGCCTCTTGGTGAAGCGGGAATATTTTTAGCAATTTCAACCACCTCATTATCATAAAAATATAAACCAGGTACTGCATAATTGGACTTAGGTTGTTTTGGCTTTTCCTCTAAAGAAAGAGCATTATTATTGGCATCAAACTCTACCACACCATAACGCTCTGGATCATTTACTTCATAAGCAAATACAGCAGCACCTTCTACATTATTAAATGATTGCACCAATTTACTAAAGCCTGCACCATAAAATATATTATCGCCTAATATTAAAGCCACTTTGTCTTTTCCAATAAAATTAGCACCAATTACAAAGGCTTGCGCAAGTCCGTTAGGCACTGCTTGCACTTCGTAATGAAAAGAACAACCTATTTCAGCACCATCGCCTAATAATCTTTTGAATTGATCGCTATCCTCAGGGGTGGTGATGATTAAAATATCTTTAATGCCCGCTAATAATAATACAGATAGTGGATAATAAATCATGGGCTTATCATAGATAGGCATTAACTGCTTACTAATACCCTTGGTAATAGGATACAACCTAGTACCTGATCCGCCTGCTAATATAATTCCCTTCATAAACCTAATTTTTGTTTTTTATTTGTGTTTATGTTTTCGCACTTGCGTGCTCAAATCATATACCTAATTTTTATTTTTATAAACTCGCTGCATATTCAGCAAAGCTTCCTAATGTTTTATCTTTTTCTGAAAATATTAATTCCGATGTAGCTAATTTCCAATCAATATTTAAATCCTTATCGTTATACATAATACCTACTTCATCTCCTGGCTCATAAAACTTGTCTACCTTATAAAAGAAAGTAGCCGATTCACTTAATACTACAAAGCCATGCGCAAATCCGGCAGGTACAAAAAATTGTTTATGATTTTCTGCTGTTAATTCAATGGTAAAATGTTGTCCAAAGCTAGGAGAACCTTTTCTTAAATCTACCACTACATCTAATACAGCCCCTTCTAAAACCCTCACTAGCTTTGCTTGTGCAGCAGCACCTCTTTGCATATGCAAGCCTCTTAATACACCTTTACTTGACCTAGATTGATTGTCTTGTACAAAAACCATATCTAGTCCAGTGGCTATATTAAAATCTCTTTGGTTAAAGGTTTCAATAAAATAACCTCTCGCATCGCCATGCACAGTGTCGTGAATAATAAAACAATCTTTTAAGGGTGTAGCTTCTATTTTCATTCTTTGAATCTGATTGTATTATTATTTTATTGCTGTCTTTTTAATTTTTCGTAAGTACTGTCGAATGTTTATATCGAAATTTCTATCGATTAGTATACATGGAACTATAATAAGTTTGATAAGAACCGCTGGTTACATTTTCTAACCAAGGACCACTATTCAAATACCAGTCAATAGTTGCATCTAGGCCTTGCTCGAAAGTAACGGATGGGCTCCAACCTAATTCTTTATTTAATTTAGTAGCATCAATGGCATATCTGCGGTCATGGCCTGGTCTGTCTTTCACATAAGTAATTAAAGTTTCACTTTCTCCTTGGGCTCTTCCTAGTTTCACATCCATTTGAGCACACATTAATTTCACAAGGTCAATATTGGTCCATTCATTAAAGCCACCAATATTATAAGTATCTGCATTTTTTCCTTCATGAAAAATAATATCAATGGCACGGGCATGGTCTATAACATATAACCAATCACGGGTATATAAGCCATCGCCATAAACCGGTAATGCTTTTTTATTGATAATATTATGAATAAATAAAGGAATTAATTTTTCTGGGAAATGATTAGGTCCATAGTTATTAGAACAATTAGAAACTACATAAGGTAGATGATAAGTTTCTCCATACGCACGCACAAAATGATCGCTGGCCGCTTTACTTGCTGAGTATGGAGAGTTAGGATCGTAGGCAGTGGTTTCTTTAAATAAACCTTCCTTACCTAGGCTTCCATAAACTTCATCAGTGGAGACATGATAAAAAACATGATTGCGATTTTTCTCCCAAGATCCGTCATGCGCTTTTTCATAACTTAAATCGCCCTTCCAATATTCTTTAGCGGTATTTAATAAGTTCACGGTTCCAATGACATTGGTGTATACAAAATCTAAGGGAGAAACGATGGACCTATCGACATGCGATTCCGCTGCCAAATGTATAACATCGGTAATAGCATGTTTTTCAAAAATGGCTTTCAAAGAATCGGCCTCTAAAATATTGGCTTTTATAAAATGATAATTCGCAGCCTTTTCAATATCCTTTAAATTCTCCAAATTACCTGCATAGGTAAGTGCATCTAAGTTAAAGATTTGATACTGAGGATATTTGGTCACCATTAAACGCACCACATGTGATCCAATAAAGCCCGCCCCGCCTGTAATTAATATGTTTTTTCCCATCTGAATTTGTATCTTACAAAGATATTAAAACGGGGCTATTTATTACTAAATTTTTTATAATATAATCTACTATGAGTCAGCAAAGATATTATGCTCTAGATGTTTTTAGAGGGGCCACTGTGGCGCTAATGATTTTGGTTAATAATCCAGGCTCTTGGGCCCATATCTATAGCCCTTTGGGACATGCCAATTGGCATGGTTGCACCCCTACCGATTTAGTATTTCCTTTCTTTTTATTTGCTGTGGGTAATGCCATGTCCTTTGTAATGCCCAAATTGCAAAATGCAGGCGCCACTGAATTTTGGATAAAAATAATAAAGCGTACACTTTTAATTTTTGGTATTGGACTATTTTTAAATTGGAGCCCTTTTGTAAAATTCTCAGGCACTGAATTAGTATTTAAGCCTTGGGAAATGGTGCGCATTTTAGGCGTACTACAAAGAATTGCACTTTGTTATTTTTTCGCCTCTATTATTATTTATTATGGAAAATCTCGCATAGCACTATTTATAGGCATGATGATTCTTGTAGTTTATTGGGTACTCACTTATGCACTAGGTGTGGCCGGTCATCCATTTAGTTTATCGGGTTATTTTGGAAATAGTATTGACCAGGCTATTTTAGGTGTAACCCATATTTATAAAGGAGAAGGCGTTCCCTTTGACCCAGAAGGATTAATAAGTACATTTCCAGCCATTGTACAAGTGATACTTGGTTTTTTAGTGGGTGAATACATTCAGCTAAAAGGAAAGAATTACGAGATGTTGGCGCAAATACTTTTAACAGGAGTAGTACTTATATTCGTTGGATATATTTGGGATTTTAGTTTTCCCATTAATAAAAAAATATGGACCAGTAGTTATGTACTATATACCACTGGCCTTGCCATGGTTAGTTTAGGTATGCTTATTTATTTATTAGAATTTCAAAATGCCAAAGGAAAATGGAGTCATTTTTTCGATGTATTTGGAAAGAATCCCTTATTTGTATTTGTACTCAGCGGATTTTTACCGCGCATCTTAGCCTTACTAAGATGGACCGACCATACCGACGAAAAAGGAGAACCTGTCTATAGTTCAGCACTGCCTTGGTTTTACGAACATGTATGTAAGAATATAAATACTGATTTACGCGTAGGCTCTTTTGTGTATGCCTTAAGTTTTATTACCTTTTTTGGAGTGCTCGCCTATATCTTAGATAAGAAAAAAATATACATTAAAGTATAAAGAGAAGTGTTGAGATAATTGAAGCGTATTACTTATCTAAGCTTGAATTTTAAGAATACTTATTTAAAAAGGCCTTCTGCTTTTTCAATATTTTCAGGCTTGCCTACATCTAATAAAATACTATCGCTATGGTCGTAATAACCAATTATGCCCTTGGCTGCTATTTGTAAATAAGCATCTATTAAAGAAAACTTACCTGAGCTATTAATATTGCTATAAAAACTATGATGTAATATTTGTATACCGCTGAAGGCTTTAGCGATATAATTATTGCCCGAATGGCTAATCTCATCAGCAATGGTGGCGGCCCATTTTTCTTCTCTGCTGGAATTATTTCTCCAGCCTATTAAATTACCCTCTGTTGTAAATAATAAATTTCTGTTGGAGACTCTGTTAGTCACTGCTAAAGTGGCAATATAATTCGTCGCCCCTTCGGATAAAACTTTATCTGCAGCTATTAATTTATCAATATCTAAATTGGTTAAAATATCGGCGTTCATCACTAACCAATTTTCTTCTTGCTCAAAAAAAGATTTTGCAAAAAGTACACCCCCTCCAGTTTCCAACACTTCGCTGCTTTCGTCAGAAATAAAAACCTTGGAGCCCCATCCCTTATTCGATGCAACGGCTTCCATAATCTGATCTGCAAAATGATGCACATTCACCACCACTTCACTAATACCAAAGGTTTGCAAGTATTCTACATTCCTTTGCAGCAGTGACTTTCCATTCACCATGGCCAAGGCCTTGGGGTGAAAATCGGTAAAGGGTTTTAGCCTTGTACCTAAACCTGCTGCTAAAATCATGGCTCTCATAGAATTTTTATTTAACCCAATTTTCTTTATTGGTATGTGCTAGCAATACTTTGATCTTGTATTTATTTCTAAGATGCCTTGCCGTTTGTTCTGCGGCAAATACACTACGATGCTGTCCCCCTGTGCATCCAAAATTAATATGTAGTGAAGTAAATCCTCTTTTTAAATAATCTTCTACAGTAATATCTATTAAATCCCAAACGCTATTTAAAAAACCATTCATTTTTGTTCTTTGTTCTAAAAAATCTTGAACAGGTTTGTCTAGCCCCGATTGTTTTTTATATTCTTCCACTCTCCCTGGATTTAAAATACCACGCATATCAAACACAAAGCCACCGCCATTATCAGAATCATCGGCAGGAATTCCTTTTTTATAACTAAAACTGTTAATAGTTATTTCTAAAGGTGTATTGGCATTGGCTGTAGGTGGCTTGAACCTTTCAATCACTTCTTCACTCACCATCCAATCTAAGATGGAAGCAAAAACAGGGGTGTCTTTGTCTAAAGCATAAGTTTTTAAAAAACTTTTTAAGTTTTCTAAACCTAGAGGAATACTAGTTAAGAAGTGTGCCTTCCTTTCAAACAAGCCTCTAAAACCATAAGCACCTAAAACTTGTAATAATCTTAATAGTACAAAACCATTATACTGCTTTTTAAATGTTGCAGCCTCTAAAGGGCTAGGTAATAATTTTTGCAATTCAGCAATATAATGATCTAATAGTTTTTCTTTCCATTCATTGGATAGCCCTGCCTTGGCTTGCCATAACAAGGAAGCCACGTCATAAGGTAGGCCACCTTGCATGCCTCCTTGGAAGTCGATAAAATACACTTCCCCATTTTGCACCATAATATTTCTACTCTGAAAATCACGGAACATAAAATTATCAAAATGACTTACCGCTAACTGATCACTTAGTATTTCAAATTCATCAATTAAAGCTTGCTTATCATAAGCATATTGCAAAGTATCTAAGAAATAATATTTGTAATATAATAAGTCAGTTAAAATAGAATGCTTACCAAAATACTTAGAGGTTAAACATTTGGAATAATCTAAACCCTTGGCACCTTCAATTTGCAATTTGGCCAAGGCCGTTAAACTTTTTTGAAACAATGTAAATACTGCATCCGTTTTTCCTTCTTGCTCCAAAATATCTAATAAAGAAACTGCACCTACATCCTCTTGTAAATAAGTATTGCAAGATTCATTGACGGCTAAAATTTTAGGAACAGGCATCCCCTTTTTATAAAAATGTTCTGCGAAATAAATAAAGGTTTGATTTTCCTTAATATTTAAATTATATGTTGCCATCCAAGATTTCTCTGCTTGGCTTATTCTAAAATAGATACGATCGCCCCCACTTTGAGGTATTTTCTGAATTCGATCCCAGGGTTGGGGATGAATTGTATTATATAGATTTTCAATATGTTTTAAAATAGCCTCCATGGGGTAAAAAATTGGTGCTTTATGCCATTAAAAGTACTGATATTAAACCGCCTATAAAAAATAAACACTCCAAAACAGCGTATAAATAGCAGAAAAAAAGGGTATAAATAAATGTAGTAAATACTAAATTATTTAGTTAATATTGCTAATAAATTTAGTTTTATGTCATTTATAGATAGAGAGCCAGGAGAAGGAATTGCCACCCAGCAAATTAATAAGAACTACCAATCGGGTCAAATTATACAGGCCAATGCCACCGGTTTTGGAGCTGCCTCCGATGATTTTATGGAAAGAGGCATTGACCTCAACGAGCAACTCATTCGCAATAAGCCCGCTACTTTTTTCTTTCGTGTCAACAGCGATGCCATGCTAGGTGCCGGCATTCATATCGGTGATATTTTAATTGTAGATAGAAGTCTTCCTGCGAGTTCAGGCAAAGTAGTCGTAGCTGTTTTGAATGGAGAATTTTTAGTACGCCGATTACAAATACAAGAAAATAGTATTAGCCTGGTTCCTGAAAATAAAAGATATGGTATTATTCAAGTAGCTCAACTCGAACAGTATAGCACTTGGGGCATTGTTAGTTTTGTGATACATAGTTTGTAAAATGGTTCATCTTAAAATATTTTTTTGTGCAAGCCATTGTTGATTGTAATAGTTTTTATTGTTCTTGCGAACGTCTTTTTCAACCCCAACTACAAAATGCGCCAGTAGTGGTGCTTAGTAATAATGATGGTTGTATTGTATCGCGTTCCGATGAAGCCAAACAATTAGGTATTTCAATGGCCGTGCCCTATTTTCAAGCAAAAGAACTCATTGAAAAAAATAAAGTACAGGCTTTTTCATCTAACTATCATTTATACGGAGACCTTAGTTGGCGCGTCATGGAAACCATGCGACAGCTACTGCCGCCGGCCTGTGTAGAGGTATATTCGGTAGACGAAGCCTTTTTAGATCTAGCACATATTCCACCCGACGACTTAGAAGATTTCTGTATCAAAATTAAAAACACCATTGAAAATTGGACAGGTATTTCTGTATCTATTGGCGTAGGGCCTAATAAAGTATTAAGTAAAGTAGCCAACCGATTAGCTAAAAAAAATAAAATAAAAACAGGCTGTATTGTTATTTTAAATACGACTCAGAAAATACAAAAAGCTTTACAAGAAACGCCTATTGAAGATATTTGGGGTATTGGTTTTAGCTATAGCGAAAAATTAAAAATATACGGTGTGCATACAGCCTTTGCACTTAGTATCAAAGACCTTAGTTGGGGCAAACGTTTTTTGGGGGGCATTACCGGCATTAAATTAATAAGAGAATTAAAAGGCCATAAAACGCATGGCATGCAAGCACCTCGCAGCGAAAAAAAAATGATTGCTACTACCCGCATGTTTGGAAGAGAAGTTAGCGATTGGCAAGAAATAGAAGAAGCACTTGCTACCTATGCCGCCCGCGCCACTGAAAAATTAAGAAGACAACATAGTGCGGCTTGCGGTGTAAGTGTTTTTTTACTCAAAAAAGCGCCTGTTCATTTGGACAGCGCATACTACCACAGAGGCAGACAAGTAAGTGGCTTCACCCTGCTTGACAACCCCAGCCAAATTAGTCCCGATATTATTAAAGCCGTGGTGACCCTTGGTAAAAGTTTATTCGAAGAGGGTGAGATTTATAAAAAAGCAGGTGTGATATTGAGCGACTTTGTCCCCGATAACAGCCTTCAAACCAACTTATTTGTAGCCCCTAGCGACAGCAGACGCAAGAAACTAATGAATGTTATAGACAATATGAATGCGGCCTACCGCAACGATATAGTAAAATTTGGCACTACTGGTACCCAAAAAAACTGGAAAATGCGCAGTGAAAGGCGCAGCAAACGCTATACCACCCGCTGGGAGGAGCTATGCCTAGTAAGATAAAAGCTAGTGGAAAACCCTTGGATAAAAATTCGTAAAAATGGTTTCGCTGATGTATTTTTACACAATTTAATACCTATGAGCAAGACGCTACATTCTAACGAATCTATCTCCACGAAAAAGAAGAAAATTATTGTTTTAGGCAGTGGACCCAATCGAATTGGACAAGGTATTGAATTTGATTATTGTTGTGTACATGGATTATTAGCCGTTAAAGAATCAGGATACGAAGCCATCATGGTCAACTGTAACCCAGAAACAGTTTCTACCGATTTCGACATGGCAGATAAATTATATTTCGAGCCCGTATTTTGGGAACATCTTTGGGAAATTATTGAACTCGAAAAACCTGAAGGGGTGATTGTGCAATTAGGTGGTCAGACTGCCTTAAAATTAGCAAAACGCTTAAGTGAAAGAGGTATTAAAATAATTGGTACTTCTTTTGATAGCTTAGACATTGCAGAAGACAGAGGTCGCTTCAGCGACTTACTAAAAGAATTAAGTATTCCTTATCCCGATTACGGAACAGCCTATACTGCAGAAGATGCCATTGAAGTGGCGAATAAAGTAGGTTACCCCGTACTGGTAAGACCAAGTTATGTTATTGGTGGACAAAGAATGCGAATTGTTATTAATGATGCAGAAGTAGAGACCGCGGTGGTAAGTATCTTAAAACATATTCCCAACAACAAAATATTAATTGATCATTTCTTAGATCGTTGCCAAGAAGCAGAAGTAGATGCCATTTTTGATGGTGAAACTTTTCATGTCATGGGTGTGATGGAACATATTGAACCAGCAGGAATTCATAGTGGAGATAGCAATGCAGTCTTACCAGCCTTTAATCTAACACCGCTCATTGTGGCTACCATGGAATTTTATAGTGAAAAAATTGCACGCGCTTTAAATATAAAGGGACTTATCAATATTCAATTCGCTATCAAGGATGATAAAGTGTTTGTGATAGAAGCCAACCCAAGAGCCTCAAGAACCACTCCTTTTATTGCCAAAGCTTACCAAATACCTTATTTAAACATTGCTACCAAGATAATGTTAGGTGCCAATAAATTAACAGAATTTACGATGGAGAAAAAACTAGACGGATTCGCCATTAAAGAGCCCGTATTTAGTTTTGATAAATTCCCTGGCGTGAATAAAGAATTAGGACCAGAGATGAAGAGCACCGGCGAAGCCATTAGATTTATCAAGGACTTACGCGATCCTTACTTTAGAAATTTATACAAAGAGCGTTCAATGAACCTGAGCCGATAAGTTCTACTTAAAATAATAAAAAAAGCCCCCCCGATTTTTCGGGGGGCTTTTTAATTTCTTCTGAAGTGAATTTTAGAAGTAAAACTTATAGAAAAAATACCTAACCATCTTCTCACTGCTCGCAAACTCGAAAGTTCGGCGATGATTAGTATTGTTTTCTATATGTTTTAATTTATACTCGGAATATTTTTTAAGATTTAAACGGTATAAATTCTGTCGATTGTCTACTACCAAAACTATTTATAATTACATAAACAGCTAGTATTGTAAAAAGTAATAGAAACCCATACAAAAACATTTTCTTAAAATTAAGTTTTAGATTCCATTGATAATAGTGATTCATTAATTTCAATATATAGAAAGAAATTGAAAATGAAAAAGTATACCAAATTGTTAAGCTAATTATTTCTTTCATTCCATGTGTCATAATATTTATTTTAAGGCGTGGTAATATCTGTTATTCTTGCTAGCCATTGAGAATTATAATCTGTATTTATAACTATTTCATAAGTTTCTCTGCTTACCCATCCTAGAACAGTACCACCCATTGATATTCCGTAGGTTGCTGTTCCAGAAATTATAAAAGTAGATGTATGATTAGCTAAATTATATGAAATTGGTGATAAATAACTTTGATTCCAAGTAAATAAAGTAATTCCAGAAAAAATTAATGCTGGACTTCCCACTACCCTTCCATAGGTATCTGTATTAAATACTATACTCATGGTTGTCATTATAGAAGAATTTCCATTATTATTTTGCCACCAAGACCCGTAATTTTCTCTAACATAATATCCTTGTGGTATAACACGAGGCCCAGAGCCATCTTCAGTATCTTCATACATGTCAAAAGACTTTATTGTACTTTTCGATTCGACTATTTTCTCATTATTTCCTGCTGTGTCTTTTTGATATTTAAATTCTTTGAATTTTAATTCAATTCCTTTATTTCGACCTACTTTAATGTTTTGATAAACTTTTGAAAATTCATCAAGCGTTAAGGTTTTGCTTGACTGCTTATTGATTCCTTGAATTGAATTTGAAATAATATTTGAAGACGCTGGAATTGCCTTTAGAATAAGGCCTTCATTACCTACTATTTTTTTTAATTGGCTGATATTGACTTCATCCTTATCTGCGTTGGCTACTTGTTTCGCACAACTTGTAAGAAAGAAAAAAATGAGAAAATTGATAAATAAAAGGAGATTGTTCTTTTTCATAAAAAAATTTAAAGATGATAGATTTGAATTTTACTAATAAAAACAAACCTAATTTTTTTATGAAATGGAAATTAGCATATTTATACGCTGTATAATTCAAAAAATTCTCCAGTATAAAAAAGCCCCTCGAAAAATCGAGGGGCTTTTTACTGCTACTAATATTTTAGTTGTAAATAAAACATGTAGAAAATAATACTAAGTATCGACGAACTTTCGAGCTTGCGAGCAGTGAGACGATGCTCAGGTATTTTTTCTATAAAGTTTTATTTATGGATTCACACCATACTGGTCTACTAAATAAATCACCGCTGCTATATTCGCAGCGCCTAAAAGTAATTCACGCTTATTTACATTTTCAAATACATCTGTTTTAGCATGGTGTAAATCAAAATACCTTTGACTATCTGGAACAAGTCCCGATAATACTACATCTTTCACTGCTGTTTTTAAGGGGTTAATATCTGCACCGCCACCGCCAGCAGTTATTTCAGTTCCATAAGGTTTCAATAAACTGGTCCAAGTTTGAAATTTCTTGAATTGTTCCGGACTGCAACTAATACCAATGGATCTTGGTGTGAATCCACCCTCATCACTTTCTAAAGCGAAAATATGTTTCTCGTTATTCAACTTAGCTAGTTCTGCATACTTAGCACCTCCTTTTCCTCCATTCTCTTCATTGGCAAATAAGACAAAGCGAATGGTACGCTTTGGAACATAGTTACTTGCTTTCATCGCGCGAAGTACTTCCATGGTTTGAACAATGCCTGCACCATCGTCATGTGCTCCTTCGTTTACATCCCAACTATCTAAGTGACCGCCAATAGTAATTATCTCCTCTGGAAATTGTGAACCTTTTAATTCAGCCACCACATTATTCTCATCTGCATCTGGCAAGAAAAAGCCATAGGTTTGCATTTGAACACGCATCTTCGAAGTTTTAGCAGCTTCCCAAAGTGCTTTTGCATCATTAGGTCCTAATGCCACCGCAGGAATTTTGGGTAAAGACTCATCGTAACGCATGCCTCCTGTATGAGGTTCGTTATCGGGAGCCGTACTTAATGAATGAATCATCACGCCTACTGCACCATATTTAGCAGCGCGGCTTGCACCCGATCCACGGTAAATTCCAGATTCTCCATAGGCCACAAATGTTTGAATTCTTGTAGGATTAAAAACACTATGGTAATAAACAATCTTTCCTTTTACTTCATCTTTTCTTTTTTCTAATTCATCAAAATTAGCAACTGCTAATAATTCAGCTTCTATCAGTCCATTACTGCCTAATGAATTACCAAGTGCCAAAGCAGCCAAGGGTTCATTTTGTACTTTGCCATTGACACTTACAATAGCAGCAAAATCCTTGCCGCCTCTTTGCCAACTAGGTGTTTTACAAGGCTGCATAAATACTTTATCTGGTTGCAAGGCCTCTAAGTTTCTTTTACCCCAAACAGCAGCATTTTGTTGCTGTGGGGAGCCTGCTAAACGACCGCCAATTTTTTTGGTAAGCTCTCTAAGTAGGTCATAGGCTTTACCGTTAGTCATGATTTCATCGGCTAATTTTTTAATACTAACACTGTCTTGGTTGGTTTGTGCTGAAGCCAGTATAGGCAAGCATAATAATAAGGTAACAAGGGTACGCATGATGTTAAATTTTTCGTTCATATAATTCTTAAATATAATTAAACTTTATTGAATAATAAGTTGTTATTTGCATAATCAATAGTACTAAAATGAAGATTGGAATTGTTTGCTATCCTACCTTTGGAGGAAGTGGTGTTCTAGCTACCGAATTAGGTAAAGCCTTGGCCGAAAAAGGGCATGAAATTCATTTTATTACCTACCAACAACCTGTTCGATTAAATGGTTTTCACACCAATATATTTTACCATGAAGTAAGGGTACCTACTTATCCCTTGTTTGACTACCCTCCTTATGAATTAGCTTTAGCAAGTACCATGGTGGATGTAATTTTAAACCACGATTTAGATTTAATACATGCGCATTATGCTATTCCGCATGCATCGGCTGCTTATACGGCTAAACAAATTGTGAAACAAAAAACGGGCAGGTCGGTTCCTGTCATTACTACTTTACACGGCACTGATATTACCTTAGTAGGTCGTGATAAAACCTATGAGCCTGTAGTTACTTTTTCCATTAATGAAAGCGATAGCATTACAGCAGTATCAGAAAATTTAAAAGAAGAAACTTATAAGCATTTTGCTATTAAAAAAGAAATAGAAGTCATTCATAATTTTGTAGATGTACATAGGTATAATAAAAAACCTGTGGCTGCTTTTAGACAAGTGATTGCCCCTAACAATGAAAGAATCATTATTCACGCTTCCAACTTTAGAAAAATTAAGCGTATCGATAATGTAATGGATATATTTAAAAATATTCATGCATCAATACCTTCCAAATTATTAATGGTGGGTGATGGACCAGAACGTCCACTAGCTGAAGACTTGACAAGACAATATGGACTAGAAGCCGATATTCGTTTTTTAGGAAAGCAAGAACAAATGGAAGAAATTTTGGCAGTGAGTGATGTATTCCTACTTCCTTCTGAATATGAAAGTTTTGGATTAGCTGCACTGGAAGCCATGGCTGCAAGTACCGTGGTCATTAGTTCTGATGCAGGTGGACTAAATGAAATTAATATTAACGGGGTCACTGGTTACACTTCCCCTGTGGGTGATGTAGAAGGCATGAGTAAAAATGCCATTGACTTATTAAAAGATGAAACAAAATTAAAAGCCTTTAAACACAACGCTTTAAAAGAAGCAAAGCTTTTTGATATTCATCATATCATTCCTAAGTACGAGGCTTTATATAGAAAATATTGCAGAACAGGAGACTGTTAATGCAAAGCTAGCAATTTATTTTAATTTACTCAGAAAAACGACTACTACAATAACTATAAAATTATTGTACAGCTTGGTCTATACTTAATTTAATTTTTTCAATAGCAGTAGAAAGTTCCGCAGCGTTTATACATAATGGCGGTGCAATTCTAATTCTATCTTCTGCAAATAAAAACCAATCGGTAATTATTCCATTTGCTACACAAGTAGCCGCAATTTTTTTAGTAAGCATATCCGATTCAAACTGAAGCGACATCCATAAACCTTTATGCGTTCTATTTATGATGGCAGGGTGTATCATTTCTTTCACTAAAATATTTTCTTTCTCCACCACTTCTTTTATCCAGCCTGAATTTTGCAACACTTTTAAAGCTGCATGTCCTGCTGCACAGCAAACCGGATTACCTCCAAAGGTAGTAATATGGCCAAGTACAGGGCTTTCAGTAAGAAGACCCATCATTCTAGGATGACTAATAAAGGCGCCTAGTGGAAGGCCTCCTCCCAAGGCTTTACCTACTAATAATATATCGGGAACAATTCCGAATTGTTCAAAAGCAAACATAGAGCCTGTTCTGCCAAATCCCGATTGTATCTCATCAAATATTAAAAGCGCACAATGTTCTTTGCATTTTTGTGCAATAGTTGCTAACCAGTCTTTGCTTGCTGGAGTAATGCCCGACTCTGCTTGCACAGGCTCTACAATTACGCAAGCAACGGTAGAATCAATATGTGTAAGGTCTTCAAAATTATTATATCTTAATTGAAGGGTGTCTGGCAGTAGTGGTCGAAATGCATTTTTAAAATACTCATCGCCCATTACACTTAATGCCCCTTGTGTACTTCCATGATAACCTCCTATAAAAGAAATAATTTTTGTTCTTTTAGTCACACGCTTAGCCAGTTTCATCGCACCTTCTGTTGCCTCTGCTCCACTACTGGTGAAATAAACCGACTGTAAATTTTCTGGAAGCAAACTTGTTATTGCTTTGGCATATTGTACTTGTGGCGCTTGTATAAATTCTCCATACACAATTACATGCATGTATTTTTCAACCTGCTCTTGAATAGCTTGAATCACAGCTGGGTGACTATGGCCAATATTACAAACACTAAATCCTGCAATCATGTCCACAAAATTTTTCCCATGAATATCCTTAATATAAATGCCTTCGGCAGAAGCCACTTCAATACCAATAGGTTTATCCGAGGTTTGTGCTAAATGCTGAAAAAAATATTGTCTATTGTGCATACTGGACATAATAACTATTAAATTGCAGTACAAAAGTCGCATTTTTATGGCAACCATACTAAGTCTTCAAGGGAAAGATCCACAATTTGGTGAAAATTGTTTTATAGCCCCCAACGCTACCATCGCAGGTGATGTAACCATGGGTAATGAATGCTCTATTTGGTTCAATGCCGTTCTTAGGGGCGACGTTCATTATATTAAAATGGGCAATAAGGTAAATGTGCAGGATGGTGCCGTTATTCATTGTACCTATTTAAAACACCCCACTACTATTGGTAATAATGTTTCTATTGGACATAATGCGCTAGTGCATGGTTGCACTATTCACGATAATGTATTAATAGGTATGGGTAGTATTGTGATGGATGGGTGCGTAGTAAATTCTAACTCCATTATTGCAGCGGGCGCAGTAGTTTTAGAAGGCACTATTGTAGAAGAAGGAAGTATTTATGCAGGCGTGCCCGCTAAAAAAGTAAAAATGGTATCTGAGGCCATGATTACAGGTGAGATAAATAGAATTGCCGACAACTATGTAAAATACTCAAGTTGGTTTGAAGCCTACAACGACGCGAAAAAATAAATAATAAAATAAATACAGAGACTACTTCTGTAATTAATACATCGGCCCTTGTATTCCATGCCATAAATCGACATAACTATAAAAGCGGGCTTCTGTAATAATTCCTTTTTCAACCGCCGCTTTCACTGCACATCCAGGTTCATTAATATGTTGGCAATTATTAAATTGGCAACCATTCATTTTAGCACGCATTTCAGGAAAATATTGTGCTAGTTCTTCTTTTTCTAAATTTACTAAACCTAATTCTCTCATACCCGGTGTGTCAATCACAGCGCCCCCTTCAGGCAAGTCATACATTTGCGCAAAAGTAGTGGTATGTAATCCTTTTCCACTCCAATCACTTACTTCTTGAGTCGTTAAATCTAAATGCGGAAATAAATAATTAATAAGGGAAGATTTTCCTACTCCACTATGGCCACTGATTAAAGTAGTTTTATTTTCTAATAATTTTTGAACCTTATCTAGTCCCTCTTTTTTCTCCACACTTATTAAATACACTTGATAGCCAATGGCTTCATACATTTTTTTCATTTCCGCATAAGTATTCATTTCTTTTTCTTCATAGATATCCGATTTATTAAAAACAATAATAGCGGGTATATGAAAGGCTTCACAAGAAATTAAAAAGCGGTCAATAAAACCTTGAGAGGTTTTAGGAGATTTTAAAGTGCCGAGTAAAATAGATTGATCCAAGTTGGAAGCAATAATATGTTGCTGTCTTTTATTATGCGGCGACTGTCTTGCTACATAATTATTCCGATCAAGAATTTCGGATATCATTACTGTTCCACGCTGCTCATCTTCCATATCATATTCTACCCAATCGCCGACGGCAATAGGGTTGGTTGAGGTAATATTGTCTAACTTAATCACCCCCTTAATACGGGCCTGATAAAACAGTCCCGCTTCGGATTTGACCGAATACCAACTACCTGTAGACTTATAAATACGTGCTTTCATGCGCTACGAAGATAAAAGTATTTGTTAAGAACTACACTACCCAAAAAGCAGCACAAATTCAATATCTTTGCCCCATGAGTCAATTTGCACATGATAAAGTAGTTCCTTATAGCCAAAGTAATGCCGAAAAGAAAGAACAGGTAGCCAGTATGTTTGATTCTATTGCAAAGCGTTATGATTTTTTAAACCGATTTTTAAGTTTAGGCATTGACCAAGGGTGGCGTAAAAAGGCCATTGCTCATTTGAAAGATAAAAAAATTAAGCACTTATTAGATATCGCCACTGGCACGGCCGATATGGCCCTAATGGCATATAGACAAATTCAGCCCGAAAAAATTACAGGTATTGATATTTCAGAAGGGATGATGCAATATGGAAGAGTCAAAATTCAAGAAAAAGATTTGAGCGATAAAATTCAATTAAGCTTGGGTGATAGCACGGCCATTGGTTTTGAAGCATCCACATTTGATGGGGCCATGGTAGCCTTTGGGGTACGTAATTTCGCCAATTTAGAAAAAGGTTTAGCAGAAATTCATCGCGTTTTAACGCCAGGAAGCAAGCTCGTTATTTTAGAATTTTCACAACCTTCTAGTTTTTGGTTCAAACCCATTTATACATTTTATATGAAATGGGTAACGCCAACAATTGGAAAATTATTTTCAGGTAATAAAGAAGCCTACGCCTACCTAAATGAAAGTGTGATTGCTTTTCCAGAAGGCGCTGCTTTTTTAACTATATTAGCGCAAGCAGGATTTAAAAATGTTTTTCAAGAAAAATTAAGTTTAGGCATATGCAGCATTTACTGCGCAAGCAAATAATCACGGGGGCTTTACTGCTTTGCATTTCTTTTGTGTCCATAGCGCAAAGAGGCGAAGTGTATCAGCCTTTCCATGATGAATTGCCTTACTATTTAGGAATGAGTATTGGCGTTAATAATAGCTATCTTAATTTTAATAGAAACGTCGAATTTTTTAACCCCGCTATTGGCGCAGTTAATAATATTAATTTTCTAAACAACCCAGCATTAAATCTTGGCTTAGTGGGTACAGTAAGATTAAGTACACATATCTTACTTAGATTAAACCCTACCGTACTCATTACAGGTTCAAAAAATGTATATACTTATAAAGAAGCGAGCTCTTTTGATATCAAAACTATGAACGCCTCCTCTGCTATTCTCAATATTCCTTTGGCATTCAAAATAGAATCAGATAGATACAACGCATTTCATTTCACTAATATGATGCGTCATTATATTTTCATTGGCGGCAAAATTGATTACGATTTATTAGGATCTAATAAAGCCGTTATAATTAGTAATAGCGGATCCGTTTCCAATAGAATTCCCTATAATAATACACTTAAAGGCCTTGACTATGGCTACGAAATGGGATTGGGTGTTAGTTTTTATTTGCAGTACGCCACTATTTCTCCGGAAGTAAAATTTAGTTATGGCTTAAGAAATTTAAATAAGGGAGATGCCCTTTTATCTAGTATTAGAGATATCACAGGTAATTTTGTTTATTTCACTATTCATATAGAAAACTAATTGAGTATGAATAACTACTTAATAAAAAATATACAAATAGTAAATGAAGGCAAAACCATTCAGGGAGATGTCTTGATTAAAAATGGTCGTATTGAAAAAATAGCAAATCAAATTGAATCCATTGGTGGCATTACTGAAATTAATGGTGAAAATCAATTTTTACTGCCGGGTGTTATTGATGATCAAGTGCATTTTAGAGAGCCAGGTTTAACACATAAAGCCAATATTTATAGCGAAGCCAAGGCAGCTGTAGCCGGCGGTACCACTAGCTTTATGGAAATGCCCAATACACAACCACCCGTATTTACCCAAGCATTATTGGAAGATAAATATCAAATAGGCGCTAATACGTCCCTTGCTAATTATTCTTTTTACATGGGTACTTCTCAAGACAACTTGGAAGAAATTTTAAAAACCAATGAGAAGAAAAAGGATGTCTGCGGATTGAAAATATTCATGGGCTCTTCTACTGGAAACTTATTAGTAGAAAACCCCTTGGTACTTGAAAAAATATTTGGAGGCACTGAACTTTTAATTGCCACGCACTGTGAAGAAGAAAGCTTAATTAAAAGAAATAAAGCAGCGCTTGAAGCTATCAAGCCTATTTTAGAAACGGCTGACCATCCTATTATTAGAGATGAAGAAGTTTGTTTTGAATCTTCTTTCAAAGCTATTCAATTAGCCAAAAAATTCGATTCCAGATTGCATATTTTACATATTAGTACTGCTAAAGAATTACAATTATTCTCTAATTTAAGAACCTTAGCAGATAAAAGAATTACCGCAGAAGTTTGTGTACATCATTTACATTTTACCGCCAACGACTACGCCTCTTTAGGTAATTTAATTAAGTGCAACCCTGCAATTAAAGCTCCAGCAAATAAAAAAGCATTATGGGAAGGTTTATTGAATGACCAATTAGATGTTATTGCCACAGACCATGCCCCACATACCTGGGCGGAGAAACAAGAAGCCTATGCGCAAGCCCATGCTGGCCTACCGCTGGTTCAACATGGTCTAATGCTCATGCTTAAATACGTTGATGAGGGAAAAATGAGTATGGAGAAGATGGTAGAAAAAATGAGCCATGCAGTTGCTACTTGTTTTCAAATTAAAGACCGAGGTTTTATTAGAGAGGGCTATCATGCCGACTTAGTGCTTGTTAAAAAAGCACCCCATACTGTAAGCAAAGAAAATATTTTATACCACTGCGGCTGGAGCCCTTTTGAAGGCAGCAGCTTTCCTTATCAAGTGAATACCACATTTGTGAATGGATACAAAGTTTACCATGAAGGAGTATTTAATGAGGCCCAAAAAGGACAACGCCTTCAATTTACAAGAAGCTAAAAGTAATTTTATGCAGGTGGATAAAATTACTTTAAAAGATATTGGCTTATTTGATAACGAAGAGTCGATAGGACTTATATCTCATCTTAATTTCTGCAAGTCCAATGGGGGCAAAATACAACTAGACCATTACCTTTCACATCCTTTAGCTTCTATATCCACAATCGAGGAAAGACAAAATGCTATTGCTTATTTTATCAGCAATATTGATTTTGTAGAAGCATTGAAAATTACCAATGGCACTACTCTCGTTATTGAAAAATTTTTTGATACTGGATTTAAAAGAATCCCTACACAAATTAGTTTGCCTGCTGCCTATTGGTATGAGTTTATGAGCGCCTCGGACTATTCCTTGCTTCGTTATTCACTAGAGCATTTAATTTTATTTTATGAAAATTTAAACAAATGGTTGTCGGTATTTGAAACCATAGAGGATAATCCCATCATTGAATCGCTGGTTCAAAAAATTAAGAAATATACGAACCACCCTTCTTTAGAGAGCCTTCCCGCTTTTACTAAGCTAGAGAACCCGCAAACGGTACTTTCTTTCTGCCATTTTTTTCTTTATCATTATAAAAATAATACCCTACAGCTTTTAGAATATTATTATGAATTAGACGCCTATTATAGTATGGCCATGGCTTCCAAAAATTATAAGTTTGTTTTTCCTACTTGGTTAGAAAATGATACGCCCCTTTTTGAAGTCACTGCTGCTATTCACCCCTTAGTGCATAATGCTATTGATAATGAACTATCGCTTAGTGATGAAAGTAATTTACTTTTTTTAACGGGCGCGAATATGGCAGGGAAAAGTACTTTTATTAAAACCACCGGTATTGTTTTATACCTAGCCCATGTAGGTATTGGCGTGCCTGCTAAAAAATTAGAGCTAACTTTATTTGATGGCCTTATTACCAATTTAACCATTGCAGACAATATCGCAAAAGGAGAAAGTTATTTTTTTAATGAAGTCCAAAGAATAAAAAATACCATTGAAAAAATAATAGATGGTAAAAAATATTTTGTTTTAATTGATGAATTATTCAAAGGTACCAATATTCAAGATGCTATGAAATGCAGCAGTGCCGTTATTGAAGGTTTACAAAATTTAAGAAATAGTTTATTTATTATATCTACCCATTTATATGAAATAAGCGATGGCTTAAAAGGTTTTAAGAATATTCAGTTTAGTTATTTTGAAACTGCCGTGCAAGAAAAAGAATTGATTTTTCATTATCAATTAAAAAAAGGAGTGAGTCAAGATAGACTCGGTTATTTAATCCTAGAAAGAGAAGGCGTAGTAGACCTGCTAAAAAACATTAGCAAAAACAAGTATTAATACCTTTAATTCGTTTTAGTATCTAAGCTAATTTCAAGCAAAAAGATGCTTGTTAAAACGAAGGGCAGCGCTATTGTGGGTATTGACGCTGTTATCATTACCATTGAAGTAAATGTAAGTATGGGCCAAGGCTATTGTATAGTGGGCCTTCCCGACAATGCTGTCAAAGAAAGTTTAGACCGAACCGAAAGTGCCATCAAGTCTAATGGCTTTCATATGCCCCGTACAAAACTAGTTATCAATTTATCGCCCGCCGATTTAAGAAAATCGGGCGCTGCCTTTGATTTGCCTATTGCTATTGGCATTTTAGCAGCCTCGGAACAAATTACCCAGCCTTCCCTGATTGAAAAATATGTATGTATGGGCGAACTGGGATTGGATGGTAGTTTATACCCCATTAAAGGCATACTCGCCATGGCCATGCAAGCTAAAGAAGAAGGCTTTGCAGCCATGATTATTCCAAAACAAAATGCTGCAGAGGCTTTAATGGTAGAAGGTATCCCCGTTTTTGCATTTACTTCTTTAAATGAAGTCGTTTATTTTTTAAATAACCCCAATGCTGAAAAACAAAATAAGCCGCAGCAAGACAATACTATTATTTCTCAAAAAATAGAAAATAACACTGTTCCCGATTTTGCAGATATAAAAGGACAATCAGATGCCAAGCGTGCTTTAGAAATTGCAAGTGCGGGAGGACATAATTTAATTATGATTGGACCACCCGGTGCAGGGAAAACAATGCTTTCAAAAAGTATCGTTTCTATTTTACCTCCCTTGAATAAAAATGAAGCACTTGAAACAAGTAAAATTTATAGTGTTTCTGGAAAGATACCTTTGCAAAACCAACTTATTAGGATGCGTCCTTTTAGACAACCGCATCATAGTTTATCGGCCATTGCCATGATTGGAGGTGGTGGCCACCCTCAACCTGGAGAAATTTCTTTAGCCCATAATGGAGTTTTATTCTTAGATGAACTGCCGGAGTTCAATAAATCGGTGATTGAAGTACTAAGACAACCCATGGAAGCAGGCGAAGTAAATATTGCTAGGGCTAAAATGACTGTCAATTTTCCCGCCAGATTCATGTTACTCGCCGCCATGAACCCCTGTCCTTGTGGCTATTATAACCATCCACAAAAACCTTGTCATTGTACTGTTACGCAAATACAGAAATACCTACATAAAATTTCAGGGCCCTTATTAGATAGAATTGATTTGCATATTGAAGTAACCCCCGTACCCTATCACGAACTCACTAAAACTGAAAATGCTGAAAGTTCTAGCGTGATTGCTAAAAGAGTCGAATTAGCAAGAGCCATTCAAATAGATAGATTCAAAACCGAGCCAGGCATTTACACCAATGCCCAAATGAACGAAGCTTTATTAAAAAAATGGGGCCTTCTTTCCCCTGCAGCTGAAAAATTATTAGCATTAGCGATGGAAAAATTTCAATTAAGCGCTCGGGCCTATGATAGAATTAGAAAGTTGGGTCGAACGATTGCCGATTTAGAAGCAAATACGACCATCAAAGAAGATCATATTAGCGAGGCCATCCAATATCGTAATTTAGATAGGTCTACCTGGGGTCAATTTAAAAATTAAAGACAAAAAATAAAACGGCTAGTATTGCCCTGTTTTTAGCATCACTAAAGTGCAGGCTTCAATGGTTTCAATTCCTTTTTCGGTGGCTAAACTATTCAAAATTGGATTTTCTGTACCCGGATTAAATATAATTCTTCTAGGTTTCAAGTCTATAATAGCATTGTAGTAAGCTTCTTGTGCTGAAGGGCCCAAATACAGGGTGACAGTGTCTATGCGCTCATTTGTTGGCCACTCATTCATGATAGGGGTACTAAAAATTTCCCCTTTTTTTATCCCAAAAGGATACACAGCATGTCCTTTTTCTACTAATAAGGCAGTTGCCATAAAACTATATCTGTCAGCATTGGGCGTTGCTCCAAGAATGAATGTAATAGGTGCTTGCATAAAACAAAGCTATTACAAAAAATGAAAAACTTTGAATATAGTTCAATAAAACAATGTAATTTTATGTAATTAAAATAACTAACAATTTAAAATAACCCTAATGGCAAAGTCAAAAAAGAAAAAAGGTACTTCAAAAAAGAAAGTAGCCCCTAAGAAAAAAGTGGTGGCAAAGAAATCTGTTAAAAAAGCAGCAAAGAAAGCCGCAAAAAAAACAACTAAAAAAGCAGCCCCTAAAAAGAAAGTAGCTCCTAAGAAAAAAGCAGTCGCTCCAAAAACT
>JBBAJX010000001.1:63891-261706 GCA_040403885.1 Sediminibacterium sp.
GTTAAAAAAGCAGTAAAAAAAGCAGCTCCTAAAAAGAAAGTAGCCCCTAAGAAAACAACTAAAAAAGTAGCTTCTAAGAAAAAAGCAGTCGCTCCAAAAACTGTTAAAAAAGCAGTAAAAAAAGCAGCTCCTAAAAAGAAAGTAGCCCCTAAGAAAAAAGCAACTGCTCCAGTAGCTGCTCCTGCAGTAGTAGCGGCAACTCTATTTACAGAGCCTACTACTAATTCGGCGCCTACAGTTTAGTAAAAAAAACTTAAATTACAATCCCGCCCCGTTTCCGATTTTTCGGTGGAGGCGGGATTTTTTATTTTTAATATAAATTCATTTTTATGCGTATTATTTTAATGTTATTATGTTTTCCTTTTTTACTGCAAGCGCAAACTAATTCAATTGCAGAAAAAACAAAATCAATGGAATTGCATAAGGGTTATTTTAATTACTATTGGGATGCTGCACAAGGGAAAATTTTTATTGCAATAGATAAATTAGAAATTCCTTTTTTATATGTTAATTCTTTACCCGCTGGGCTAGGATCCAATGATATTGGGCTTGATAGAGGACAGATTGGCGATTCACGCATTGTGTTTTTCCAACGCGTGGGTAAAAAAATATTGTTGACCCAACCCAATACCGACTTCCGTGCTGTTACGAGTGACCCCAGAGAGCAAAAAGCAGTGAATGAGTCTTTCGCGCAATCTATCTTATTTAGTTTTACCATTGAAGCCGAAGAAGCTAACACCCTTTTAGTAGATGCTACTCCATTTTTATTAAGAGATGCGCATGGTGCAGCAGATAGAATTAGAAAAATGAAGCAAGGTACTTACACATTAAACGAAGGGCGGTCGGCCATCTATATTACTAACACTAAAAACTTTCCTAAAAATTCAGAGTTTGAAGCCACGCTTACTTTTATAGGCGGTTCCGATGCAGGTAGATTTGTGCAAACGGTAGCTCCTTCGGTAGAAGCACTTACACTTCGAATGCACCATAGCTTTGTAGAGCTTCCCGATAATAATTACCAACTAAGAAAATACGATATCAGAAGTGGTTATTTTGGAACCACTTATTTCGATTACGGAACTGACATAAGTGAACCCATTGAAAAAATGGTTATTAATAGACATCGTCTATTTAAAAAAGATCCTACCGCCGCCATGAGCGAACCTATAAAACCTATTATTTATTATTTAGACAATGGAACTCCTGAACCAATTCGCTCTGCATTGTTAGAAGGTGCAAGATGGTGGAACCAAGCTTATGAAGCTGCCGGCTATAAGAATGCTTTTCAAGTACAAGTACTACCCGATTCTGCCGACCCCATGGATATCAGATACAATATGATTAACTGGGTACACCGTTCTACACGCGGTTGGAGCTATGGCGCCACCATTGCAGATCCTAGAACAGGCGAAATCATTAAAGGTCAAGTTACTTTAGGTTCTTTAAGAGTTCGTCAAGACTATTTAATTTTCACAGCCCTATTATCTCCTTATATCAATGGAAAACCGGTTACAGATAAAATGAGAACAGCTGCCATTCACAGGTTAAGACAATTAGCCGCACATGAAGTGGGTCATACTTTAGGACTTCAACATAATTATGCTTCTAGTTACAATGATCGCGCCTCTGTAATGGACTATCCTCATCCAAATATTTTTGTCAATGAAAATGGAGAGATAGATTTTTCTAAAGTGTATACCAATGAAATTGGCCCTTGGGATAAACGTGCTATTATGTATGGCTATCAAGATTTTGGAAAAGGCGTTAATGAAACACCTGCCCTTCAAAATATGTTAGCAGAGAATTCAAAAAATGGTTTGTTATTTATTGCAGATGCCGATGCTAGGGCTGCCAGTGGCTTTCACCCCTATGCACATTTATGGGATAACCAATCTGACGCGGTTGCAGGACTTGACCAAGCAATGGCTGTCAGAAAAAAAGCCATGGAACAGTTTGGAGAAGAAGCTATTACTAATTTCACCCCTCTAGCTAAATTAGAAGATGTATTGGTACCATTATATAATTATCACCGTTATCAATATGAAGCAGTAACCAAATTAATTGGGGGTATCAATTATAATTATAGTGTAAGAGGTGATATAAATCAAATTAAGCCTACCATTCTACCTAATGCTATTCAACAAAAGGCATTGGATGCCGCTATCAATTGCTTGTCTGCAAGCACGCTTCTTATACCAGAGCGTATTTTACAATTAATACCTCCTCGCCCTCCAATGTATTATGGTGTAGGAGAATTATTTGATAAAAGAACAGGTATGAGTTTTGATGCATTAGCTGCGGCAGAAGCCCTCAGCGATTTTGAATTAAGTTTTTTATTCAATGTAGAAAGAGCGAATAGATTAGTGCAAAATAAAGCAAGAGCCAAAACCATTGGCTTTGATAATGTAGTGGATGCTGTATTAAAAAATACATGGTATACAAGTATACCTAAAGGCTTGGAAGGTAGCATTCATCAACAAACACAACAGCTAGTACTTACTTGGTTAATGGGTGTAGGTCAAAGCACAGAAGCCAATTATGAAGTAAGAACTATTTGCAATGACCGAATGAAAGAATTAAAAGCGAAATTAACTGCTATGGCAAAAACAGATGCTGTTCATAAAGCGCATTATGCATATGCCCTTGAAAGAATTAATAATCCAAAAGATATTACGCTACCTAAACCCACTACCATGGCACCAGGTGCCCCTATTGGATCTGATATAGATTAACTAAAAAATCATTAGGGTAAAAAAATCGAGGGGCCCGTTTATGGGGTCCCTCGAAAAAATCATTAGAGTGGATTATTATTTGGCCTTATATTTTTAAATGGCCAAATAATAGAACTACACAAACATTCTTATAGGTTCTTCTAAATATGCTTTTAAAGTTTGTAAGAAAGCAGATCCTGTTGCACCATCCACTACTCTATGGTCGCAACTTAAGGTTACATTCATCACATTTCCTATTACTACTTGACCATTTTTTACCACAGGCTCTTGTGCAATACCACCCACTGCTAGTATACAAGCATCTGGAGGGTTAATAATAGCCGTGAATGAATCTATGCCAAACATACCTAAATTAGAAATAGTGAAAGTGCTTCCTTCCCAATCAGAAGGTTGTAATTTTTTATCTTTTGCTTTTTTAGCAAACTCTTTTACTGATACACTTATTTCATCCAAGGAAAGCCCATCTGCAAAACGAAGTACAGGAACTAATAGCCCTTCGTCAACAGCCACGGCAATGCCAATATTCACATGATGGTTCTCACGAATAACATCGCCTAACCAACTGCTATTAACTTTAGGATGTTGCTTTAAAGAAAGGGCTACTGCTTTAACAATAAAATCGTTGAAACTAATTTTAACAGGGGCTGTTTCATTCACTACTGTTCTAGCAGTAATAGTGGCATCCATGTTAATTTTCATGGTTAAGTAAAAATGTGGCGCTGTAAATAAACTTTCACCTAAGCGTTTTGCAATGGTTTTACGCATTTGCGAAACTGGAGTATCTACAAAACTTACTTGACCGACAAAATTTGTATTTTTGGGGGCCGCTGCTCTTGCAACACTTGAAGTATGGATAGCAGGTGTATAATTTTCTAAATCTGTTCTTGTAATTCTTCCATGTTCGCCTGTGCCTTGCACATATTTTAAATCAATTCCTTTGTCTTTCGCAATTTTCTTAGCTAAGGGTGATGCAAATATTCTTCCTTCATTCACCACTGTTGCAGATGCTGTGGCAGCAGGTGCTGAAACAGGCGCAGCTGGCATAGCAGAAACTGTTGAAGGAGCAGCAGCCGTTGGTTTTGGGGCCTCTGCTGTTGCTGCACTTGAAGGCGCTTTGATAGATTTTACAATGCTATCAATATCTAAACCAGGTTGTCCAATAATACATAGTAGTTGATTCACTAAAATTTTCTCACCTGCCTGTGCACCTTGGTATAATAAAATGCCGTCTTTATAAGATTCTAATTCCATGGTGGCTTTATCGGTTTCGATATCCGCCAACACTTCTCCTTTGGTTACTTTGTCTCCTACTTTTTTATGCCAGCCTGCAATCACACCTTCTGTCATGGTATCACTTAAGCGGGGCATTAATACTACTTCTTCCATAGTACTTGCATCAATACTATTGGTTGTGTTAGTGGTTGCGCTAGTGCTTGAATTGGCAGCAGGCGATGAAGAATTAGACGGTGCTTTTGCTGTATCAACTGTTGAACTTGTTGTGGCAGAGGAAGCGCCACGGGTGTTCGCTTTAATAAGTGCAGTAATATCTTCTCCTTGTTTTCCAAATATGGCTAATAAATCATTCACTTCTAATTTGCCTCCACGAGGCGTACCAATATGCAATAAAATACCATCCTGATAGCTTTCCAATTCCATGGTGGCTTTATCCGTTTCTATTTCGGCTAAAAGGTCTCCTTTTTTAACGGTGTCACCCACTTTTTTATGCCAAGCAGCCACCACACCTTCTGTCATGGTATCGCTTAAACGGGGCATTAATATTGCTTCAGCCATAGGTAAAAGGGATATTTTGTAATTAGGCGTGAAATTACGTCAAAAATGTTTTTTTTCCCACCAGAAAAAGTAATTTTCTATCAAAATAAGGGTAAAAACAGGGCTATTTAAGTAAAAGCCTATATTCTATTGACCCTGCGCCAAACTATAGGCTTTTTTGTCGGCCCACATGTTCAATATTTCTAAGGAACATATCTTAAAATTAACTGCCAAGGCACGATATAAATCAATGACGTCATTTTGAGAAAGTGGCGATTCATTCACTGTTTCAAAACGACAATAGTATTGATTGATTAAATTGGTAAATACCGAACCCGATGGCCAAACCTGTGTTCCTCTATTGGTAATGGTTACTAGCTTTAAGGTGGCTGTTGTATGTAATAAACATTTATCTGCGATAGCTTGTGGTTGTTCTGCACTTTCAATAAAGAAATCGACCCCTACAATTTTATGTTGGTCATTTAAATCGCTTTGTAACATTGGATTACTTTCTAATTTAAAATTAGTAGGCGTTACATAAAAATTAGCTAAAGCAGGTTTAGGATGATGACTTGGTAATTTCCCAAAATTTTGAATCACCGCATGGGCGAATTCAGTGGTCGTTAAGGAAGGTATAGCACGGTCTCCAAAATCACCTGTATGCACCCCCGATTCTAGAGTATACAATAAAGCATTTTCAATGGTTACTGCTTGTTCCATTAAACCTAAATGATGCAGCATACCTAAACCACTTAATAATAAAGCAGTAGGGTTCGCAATATTTTTTCCGGCAATATCTGGAGCCGTTCCATGTACTGCTTCAAATATGGAAATATGATCGCCAATATTAGCAGAAGGCGCAAAACCAAGGCCACCCACTAATCCAGCACATAAGTCACTTACAATATCTCCTTGTAAATTCGTTAATACTACTACATCAAATAAATCTGGACGACTTACCAATTTCATACAAAGATCATCCACAATTACATCGTCTGCTTTTAACTCAGGATATTCTTTAGCTACTTCTTTAAATACTTCTAAAAACAAACCATCGGTTAATTTCATGATGTTTGCTTTATGACCACATGTAATACGCTTGGCTCCTTTTTTCTTAGCCATCTCAAATGCATACCTAATAACTTGCATGCTACCTGGACGCGTAATAAAACGACGACCCAAGGCCACATCCTGCGTTAACATATGTTCAATACCTCCATAGGTATCTTCTATATTTTCTCTAACAATGGTAATGTCAATAGGAATACCTGCTTTACTAAAAACAGTGTCTACACCACTTAGTGTTTGAAAAGTTCTTTTGTTCGCGTAGGTATTCCAAGTTTTACGAGCCGTTACATTTACACTTTTCACTCCCTTGCCTTTTGGGGTCTCCATCGGCCCTTTAAAAAGTATACCTAATTCTTCAATGGTATCCTTCGCATGGGCTGTCATACCATTATTAAAACCTTTGTCAAAAACCCATTTTCCCATGTCTACAAAATCGTATTCCAAAGGCACTTTGGCCGCATTAAAAACTTCAATTACGGCGTCCATAATCTCTGGTCCGATTCCGTCTCCTTTAGCTACTGCAATCTTCATTATGACTGATTTTATTAGATTTTAACCACATTACCTAATACGTAATGCATTAGTTTTCGCAAAGTTACGCGACTTAGGGGGTCTAATAAAAAAATAGAGAGGTTTTTTATATAATCGGCGTAAATTTTTGGTACTTTTATCCCGCAGTATTCTCTGTATAAGCACTTATTGACATTAATTCTTATGGTCTCTAAAATTTCAGAAGGAGTAGAAGTAAGTATTGAGACTTTTTACCAAAAAGACTACAGTAATCCTTTGCAAAATGAATACATGTTTGCTTACAGAATTACCATTGAAAATCACAACTCTTTCCCCGTTAAATTATTAAAACGTTATTGGGAAGTATTTGATAGCAATAGTGAACACCGAATTGTAGAAGGCGAAGGTGTGGTAGGTGTGCAACCCTTAATTATGCCAGGTAAACATTACCAGTATGTAAGCGGCTGTCACTTAAAAAGTGAATTAGGTAAAATGCAAGGTTATTATACGATGGAGAATATTGAAACCAAGGACTTAATTAATGTCAATATTCCAGCCTTTAAAATGGCCGCGCCTGTTAAATTAAACTAAGCCTACCTTTGGCCCATGAAAATTTGTATCGCCCAACAAAATTATCAGATTGGCAATTTTGAACAGAACACCCAACAAATGCTTACTGCTATTGAAGAAGCCAAAAAGCAAGGGGCTGATTTAATTTTATTTAGTGAGATGTGCATTTGTGGCTACCCTGCCAGAGATTTTGTAGAGTTCAATGATTTCATTACTAAATGTTATGCTCAAGTAGAAATTATTAAAGAAGCGGCCGATACCATTGGAGTTTTAATTGGTAGCCCTGCCCGCAATCCTAATAAAAAAGGAAAAGATTTATTCAACGCTGCTTTTTTCTTGCACGATAAAAAAATGATAGCGGAGATTCATAAAACATTATTACCTACTTATGATGTTTTCGATGAGAATAGATATTTCGAACCAGCCGATGATTGGAAAGTAGTTCCCTTTAAAGGAAAAAAATTAGCCATTACTATTTGTGAAGATATTTGGAACTTGGGTGACAATCCACTTTATCGAATTTGTCCAATGGATAAAATGATGGAGCAGTCTCCAGATATTTTATTAAACCTTAGTGCTTCCCCTTTTGATTACACACATGATGAAGATAGAAAAGCCACTATTAAAGCTAATGTATTAAAATATAAAATTCCTTTATTCTATTGCAATGCAGTAGGTAGTCAAACAGAGATTGTATTTGACGGAGGTTCTTATGCTTTTGATAAACAGGCGAACCTTTGCGGCGCACTTCCTATGTTCGAATCTGCAATGGAAATTTTTGAATGCACAGAAGACGGTATGATCAATGCGCCTATTATTGAACCTGCTGCAAGAGTACCCAATAAAGAATTAAATCCGCTTACTTTAGAGCCTGCCTTAAATATTGATCAAGTATACAAAGCACTAGTATTAGGTGTGAGAGATTATTTTACTAAAATGGGTTTTACAAAAGCCATCATAGGTTCTTCTGGTGGGATTGATTCAGCTGTTACTTTAGTGATTGCTTCTGAGGCCTTAGGCGCCGAAAATGTAAGGGCTATTTTAATGCCTTCTCCTTATTCTACCGACCATTCTGTAGATGATGCTGTAGCCTTGAGTAAAAATTTACAAAACCCTTACGATACCATTGCTATTAAAGAAGTGTATGAAAGTTTTTTAGATACCTTAAAACCATTATTCAAAGACTTACCTTTTTCTTTAGCTGAAGAAAATATACAAAGCAGGTCTAGGGGTAATATTTTAATGGCCATTGCTAATAAATTCGGTTATGTATTATTAAATACCTCTAATAAAAGTGAACTAGCCACAGGTTATGGTACTTTATATGGCGATATGGCGGGCGGCTTAGGCGTACTTGGTGATTGCTATAAAATGCAGGTGTATGAACTCGCTAAATATATAAATCGTAGTAAAGAAATAATTCCAGTTCATATAATTACCAAGGCCCCTAGTGCTGAACTAAGACCCGACCAAAAAGACAGCGATAGTTTACCTGCTTATGAAATACTAGACCAAATACTTTTTCAATACATTGAAAAAAGAGCAGATCCTGCTAGCATTAAGGCGCTAGGCTTTGATAATGCACTAGTAGATAAAACTTTAAAAATGGTCAACACCAACGAATATAAAAGAAATCAATTCTGTCCTATTATTCGTATTTCTCCTAAAGCCTTTGGTGTTGGAAGAAGGATGCCCATTGTGGCTAAGTATTTAAATTAGCGGAGGGTTGTATTTATAAACTTTAATTCATTTTTTGCTTATGAAAAAAATATTTATTCTACTACTAGCTTGTCTTATTACCTCTTTGCCCTTATCTCTAGTGGCGCAATCCAAAAAAGAAATTTTACCGGGTGCTTATCAAAGCGAAAAATACATTCCCCTATTATTAAATAAAAGAGTAGGCGTATTTACCAACCATACAGCGATCGTCAATAAAAAACATTTAATTGATACCTTATTAGCGCTAGGTATACATATTCAAAAAATATTCACACCAGAACATGGTCTAAGAGGCACAGCGGATGCAGGTGAGGAAACCAAGGATGGCAATGATCCCAAAACAGGTATTAAAATTGTGTCTTTATACGGTAAAAAATTCGGCCCTGATTCTACGGACTTAGCAGATATTGATATGCTAGTTTTTGATATACAAGATGTGGGCACTCGTTTTTATACTTACATTTCTTCTTTACAATATTTTATGGAAGCGGCTAAAGAAAATAACAAACCCCTTATTATTTTAGATAGACCCAACCCCAATGGTCATTATGTAGACGGACCAGTTTTAGATAAAGTCTTCTCAAGCTTTGTAGGGAAAAATACAGTGCCCATTGTATACGGCATGACTATTGGCGAGTACGCCACTATGCTGAATGGAGAAAACTGGTTAAAAATTAATACCAATAAAAATTGGTCACTTACTATTATACCATGTAAAAATTACGACCACCGCTCTGTGTATACAATAAATATAGCGCCCTCTCCTAACCTTCCAGATATGCAATCTATTTATTGGTATCCTACCACTTGTTTAGTAGAAGGTACCATACTAAGTGAAGGCAGGGGCACTGAACATGCATTTGCCTATATTGGACATCCACTTACTACGATTAAAAACTTCTCTTTTACCCCCGTTTCTAGAATAGGCGCTACTCAACCAAAATTAAAAGATCAACTATGTTTTGGATGGGATTTAACGAAAATAAAGCCACCAGCTAATAGTATAGATATTGAATTATTTATAGAAATGTATAAAGCCTACCCACAAAAAGATTCTTTTTTTATTCATACTACGGGCAATACACCACGCGATTATTACTTTAATAAATTAGCAGGTAATAATATATTGATGGAACAAATACAATCGGGTCTTAGCACTGCAGCCATTAGAGCTAGTTGGCAAAAAGACCTTGCTAATTTTAAAAAAATTAGAAAAAAATACTTATTGTATAAAGATTTTGAATAAGCAAATAATGTGCTAGAAGATTAGTCTAGAATACTAGGCTATAAATTTTCACCTATAAAAAAAGGTCCTCCCGAAATTGGGAAGACCTTTTTTATTTGTATGTTAAGTTAAGAACAACTTAAAACATTCTTTATAATGGGCAACGATTAATTCCCAATAATAGGTATCATTAATTTATGTACCGCTTCATTTAGTGCTTTCACACCTTCTTTTTTAATAGCTTCATATTTTTTCAATTGATCATCGGCTTGGGCTTTTAATTCTGCATAGGCTTCTCTCACTTGTTTAGTAGGAGCCACATAACCTGCAGCTGCAGACTCAAATACACCAGCTAATTTATCATCTAAACGAATAGGGAAATTTAAAACATCTTGTCCGCTTTTCGCCTTGGTTTGGTGTAAAGCTTCTTCAATATTTTTTAGACCAGTCAACAATGTTTCACTTTGTTTTTGAAAACTAGAATCCTTTGTTTTCTTTTGTAAGACTTGCACTTGTGCACGAATTTCTTTAATTCCTTTTAAAGCTTTCATAATGGTATTAAAACTACCAGACACTTCTAATAATAATTGCTCTTGTGCTTTTAAATCGGCAGTAGAAACTTTATAATTAGGATCGGCCATTAATTCAAAAGGATAAGTCACTGAATCCTTATCAATACTTACTTTAGCGAAGTACTTACCAGGTGCTGCCAAAACGGGGCTTGTCGAACCATTCCATAATATTAAATCTTCTGAAGGCTTCTCTATTTCTTTATGGTACAAGTTCCAAGTAAACTGTTGTAATCCATTCTCCACTACAATACCCGATTTGTCTTTACCTGTTTCTTTTGAACTAAAATGTCTTACTAATTTATTATTCTCATCTAAGATATCAATTTGAACCGTGGTGCTATCGTTCGCGTCTTTCAACCAATAGTTAATGACTGCTCCTTTTGGAGGGTTAACGCCTACATTGGCTGGTATACTGGCTTTAGCTCCACGACCACGACGACCACCCATTTGAGAAGGTACACGATAAGCATTCGATACAGGAAATACTTTTGAAGCATTCACATTAGTTGCTTGATAATTTTCAATAAAAGATAAATCATCTAAAACATAAATACTACGTCCTTGTGTACCTACAATTAAATTATTATCTCTAATTAATAAATCGGTAACAGGTGTAACGGGTAAATTTAATTGTAGTTGCTCCCAAGATTTTCCATCATTCATAGAAACGTACAAACCATATTCAGTACCTGCGAATAAAACGCCTACTTTTCTTGGACTAGCTACAATCGCTCTTGTGAAATGTAGTGGGTTAATACCAGTAGTAATTTTTTCCCAAGTTTCACCATAATCATGTGTTAGATATAAGTAAGGAGCAAAATCATCTAGCTTATACCTAGTTCCTGCAAAATAAGCAGTTCCTTTTCTAATTGGATCTATTTCTACTCTATTCCACATCATCCATTGCGGGATATCCTTAGGCGTAACATTTTTCCAATGCGCCCCCCCATCTTTACTTACATTAATTAAACCATCATCACTACCTGTCCATAACAAGTCTTTCTCTAATGGAGATTCTGCAGCCGTAAATATGGTACAATAATATTCTACACTGGTATTGTCTTGTGTAATCGGGCCACCAGAACTTTTTTGTCTACTCTTATCATTCGTTGTTAAGTCGGGAGATAATTGTGTCCAACTTGCACCATCATTTTCTGAAGAAAATAAATGATTACCTGCTGTATATAATTTTTTAGGATTGTGTGGAGAAAAGAAAATCGGATGATTCCATTGAAAACGATATTTCTGAACATCCGCGCCTGCTCCCATTGGATTATCAGGCCATACATTCACCACTCTATTCTCTCCTGTTTTATGATCGAATCTAGAAATTAAGCCTCCATAAGAACCTCCATACACCACTTCATTATTTAAAGGGTCTGCTACAATATAACCACTCTCACCACCGGCGGTAACTTCAAAATCGCTTTCGCCAATATAGGCGCCATAAGAACTTGATAAAATTCTAAATGCAGAATTATCTTGTTGTGCACCTAAAATTCTATAAGGAAAGTGATTGTCTGTACTTAAACGGTAAACTTGCACCGTAGGTTGGTTCATCACTGTGCTCCAATTTTTTGCACCGTCTAAACTTACTTGCGCACCACCATCATCTGCCACAATCATGCGTTTACCATTTTTTGGATCAATCCATAAATCATGATGATCGCCATGCGGGGTTCTTCCTGCAACAAAAGTTTTACCTCCATCACTTGACATCATAAAGTTTACATTGGGACAGTATATTTTATTTTCATCTACAGGATCTACAAATACTTTTGTGTAGTACCATGCTCTTTGACGAATATTATTATCGCTATTTACGAGTTCCCAAGTCTTACCTGCATTCTCTGAAACATACAAACCGCCGTCTTTATTTTCAATTAAAGCATATAGTTTATCCGTATTTGATTTAGCCACTGCAATACCAGTAATACCCCATACACCTTTAGGGAAACCTTTATTGGTTTTAATAGAAGTCCAAGTATCTCCACCATCGGTACTTTTATATAAACCAGAACCTTCACCACCACTTTCTAAACTATAGGGCGTGCGAATTAACTGCCAAGTACCTGCATATAAAATTTCCGGATTACTAGGATCAATCACTAACTCACTTGCACCCGTTTGTTCATTCACATACAATACTTTTTTCCAGCTTTGTCCTCCATCGGTACTTTTAAATACACCTCTAGTTTCATTAGGTCCAAATAAATGCCCCATCACAGCTGCCCAAATAATATCTGGATTTTTTGGATGCACTACAACTCTTACTATATGTCTTGCTTCTTTTAAGCCCATATTTTTCCAGGTCTTTCCGTCGTCGGTCGACTTCCACATACCTCCCAAACCCTCACTCACATTTCCTCTCATGCTATTCTCCCCCTCTCCTACATATACAATTGATTCATTGGTAGGTGCAATGGCAATAGCGCCAATCGTACCTCCAAAAAATCCATCAGAAATATTTTTCCAATTACTGCCTGCATCGACAGTTTTCCAAACACCTCCACCAGTGGCACCCATATAAAAAGTATTTACATCGGTATAAGACCCAACGCCTGATGCTGCTCTTCCCCCTCTGAAAGGGCCAATGAGTCTAAAATTTTGGGCCTTGATAATTGCGTCCTCTGACAAACTATTATTGGCAAGAGGAGCTACTGTTTTTTTCTTTTGTGCTACTAAGTTATTAGACACCATCAAAGAACATAGTGACAACATCATTAATAAAAACTTTTTCATACTATTCATTTTTTAAATTATTAGAGGGAATTTTGAAATCATTAGAGGGAATTTTGAAAATCGTTAGAGAAAAAGAATTTGAATCCTAGATTTATATTAGTATTCAAATTCTTAATATCTATTTTATAGACTCATAATCCTTGAACTTTTTAATAGGAGTGGCTTCTACTAATTTTCTAAACTCAGCCCAATCCTTTGTGAAAAATTCATTGGCTTTCGTTACTACACTTTGAATCATTACTTCAGCTTCTTGTAATTTTCTTTCTTCTTGCTCCCCTGGCAGGGTGTTCTTACCAGCAAGCAGCATACTTGCATCTCTAATAATGCCAATAGGTGTAATCACTGCAACAGTTCCATACCCCTGCTTATCTTGTTTTTTACCCATAATAAATTCACGTAAATTTTTAGCCTTTTCAGTAATTTTTTTATGCGCTTTATTCAAAGTATCAAGACCCTTTTCTTTTTTATCTTTCCATTCTGCTTTTAAATCTAATAGTAAGGCATCTACCTCATCCAATTGATCCATTACACTATTAAACTTATCCGCACTTGGTTGATATTTTTCCATTAATTCATCTTGCTTTTTCACTACAGGGTTTCTATCTACCAATCGAGCATCATCCTTTACCTCAATCCACATAGAATCCTTTTGCTTATTAGCAGTTACGACTACTTTATACTTTCCAGCAAGTACTGCTCTTCCTCTATATTCTCTTTCTTCCTCAGGATCTGCAGGAGCTTCTTCCACCATTCTTCTGCCTCTTCCGCCTCCACCCACTTTCGACATACCGGCTGCACGTTTTCCTTTTTGCTCAAAGCCCCAGTATTGTCTATTAAATCCAGAATCCACTTTAAAGGTTAAATTTCTAATCACTGAATCTTGCGCGTCCTTAATTTGTACTTTCGCTTTTTTAACACTGTCTATTAAATAAATAGTGAAAGGATATCCTGTAGGACGATTCTCGGCATCATACATTCCCCAAGTACTCCACTCATAGGTTGCATTTTTATAAGATGCATTAATGACTGCATCAGGTGCTGATACAAAAAAGTTAGTAGCCACACCTTTATTATGCGCCAACTTACGAAGTGGTTTGATATCATCTAATACCCACATGGCACGGCCAAAAGTGGCAATAGCTAAATCGGCTTCTCTTTCTTGAATAGCGAAATCATAAGTAGATACAGAAGGATAACCATTTTTCCATTGTTGGAAAGTTTCCCCGTTGTCTAAACTAACATACATACCTTGCTCTGTACCCACAAAAAATAAATTCGGTTCAGCAATATCTTGAATCACTGTTAAAGCGTAGCCTGTTACTTTAGCTGCACTTACTATATTGGTCCAAGTTTTACCAAAATCGGTGGTTCTGAAAATATAAGGAGCAAAATCTCCTTGTCTATAATTATTGGCTACTACAAAAGCTTCGTTGGCATTATAAGTAGAAGTTCTTATTTGAGCAACCCAGGCGCCTTTTGGAAGGCCTGTAATATTCGCTGTCATATTGGTCCAACTAGCACCTCCGTTAGTAGTCATTTGAATATTACCATCATCGGTACCTATCCAGATTAAATCTTTTTGAACAGAGGAAGGTGCAATGGTAATAATGGTGCAATGATTTTCTGCACCAGTGATATCAACACTTAAACCACCATTATTAGTTTGATCTATCATAGCGCTATCATTGGTCGTTAAATCGGGAGAAACAAGTTTCCATGCTGCTCCCTTGTTGCTACTCTTATGTAAAAATTGAGAACCAAAATAAATTGTTTTTTTATCGAAAGGATCTTGTGCAATGGCCGCGTTCCAGTTAAAACGTAAAAGTGTTTTTGCATCTGGTGCTGGTGGTTGGATATAAGAACTTTCTCCAGTGGCTGTATTGTATCTTCCCACAGAACCTCCTTGACTCATCGCATACACCCAATTCGCATCTTCTGGATCTGGCACTACATCGAAACCATCTCCACCCCATAAATTATCCCAATAGAAATTCTTAAGACCTCCTTTAGTATAAGCATAAGCTAGGCCTCTCCAAGAACCATTGTCCTGCATACCTCCCATTATATGATAAGGTGTTTCATTGTCTACATTCACATGATAAAATTGACCTACTGGAATTTTTTCATCAAACATCCAAGTCTTACCACCATCTCTGGTAATACCAATTCCACCATCATTTCCATCTACCATAAATTTATTATCGGTAGGATGAATCCAGAAGGCATGATGGTCTGGATGAATACCGCTATAAGGTATAATGGTTTCAAAATTCTTTCCGCCATCAATACTTTTCACCACTGTTTGACTTATATACCAAAGTGTATTTTCATTTAAAGGATCACAAATAATATCTTGGAAATAAAATGGACGGTTGTCTACAATTGATTTTTGTGCATTCACTAATATAAAATTATACCCACCATCATCACTTCTATATAAACCACTCTTAGTAGACTCCACTAAGGCATACACTCTATTTGGATTTGACTTACTAATCGTAATACCTACGCGACCTAAATTACCTTCAGGTAGTCCATTCTCTTTTCCCAATTTGGTGAAATTTTTTCCTCCATCAATGGTCATATAAATACCACTTCCTTTTCCACCACTTTCTAAATGATAAGAATTACGGTAATGATGCCACATGGCTACAAATAATTTATTTGGATTTTTTGGATCCATAATCATATCACCTACACCAGAAGTGTCATTGGTATATAAAATTTGATTCCAAGTATCTCCGCCATCGGTGGTTTTAAACACCCCTCTGTTTTTACTTTGTCCATAAGGGTTCCCAATGGCTCCTGCATACACTGTATTCGGATTCGTTGGGTCAATAATGACTCTATGAATATTTCTTGTTTGTTCTAAACCCATTCTCTTCCATGTCTTACCTGCATCCAATGTTTTATAAATTCCTTCTCCAATACTTACAGAATTTCTTGGATTACCTTCTCCTGTTCCAGCCCAAACCACACTTGGATTAGATTGTTGAATAGCGACAGCTCCAATATTTAAAATAGGTTGCTCGTCAAAAACCGGTGTCCAACTCACACCACTATTATTGGTTTTCCAAACTCCACCAGAAGCGGCTCCTATCCAAATATTATTTGGATTCGCTACTTCTACATCAATAGTAGTCACACGGCCACTCATTGAAGCTGGACCCACATTACGTGGTTTCCAATTTTTAAATACTTTATTAATGTCCACTTTTGTTTCAGTGGCAGCTACTACAGGTGCTGTTTTTTTTGCCTTCTGAGCTGATAAATTAGTCATTGACAAAATAGATGCCAATACAATAGACCCAAGAATAGATATACGCATAGTTATAAGTTTGCTTATTTTGAAATAAACGAAATACCTAAGCTATTAAATTTTAGGGAAAAAATGGAGAAAAAGCGCAGAAAAATAGCGCCTTTTGATGTATGGTAAGATAAATAAGGTCCCAAACCTGCAAAGGTTTGAAAATCATTAGAGGAAAAGAATGTAAATCCTAAATTTCAATAAGGATTTACATTCTTTCAATGATGCCGGCAATACCCTGACCCCCTCCTACGCAGGCAGTCACTATGCCATATTTCTTATTCAAACGCTCTAAATCGTTCAAAATTTGAACCGTTAATTTGCTACCCGTGCAGCCCAAAGGATGGCCCAAGGCAATGGCACCGCCATTAATATTGACTTTATTCGTATCTAAGTTAAGGGTTCTAATAACCGCTAAAGATTGAGAGGCAAAGGCCTCATTTAATTCAAATAAATCTATCTGGTCCAATGTCATGCCTGCTTGTTTGAGTACTTTTGGAACAGCCTCAATGGGGCCAATACCCATAATTCTAGGATGCACTCCAGCAGAGGCGCAGTTCACTAATCGACCAATAGGTTTCAAACCCAAAGAATTCATCATCTTTTCACTCATTACCATTACAAAACTAGAACCATCACTTGTCTGAGAGGAGTTACCTGCAGTCACAGAACCTTTTAGGGCAAAAGCGGGTTTTAATTTAGCCAATGCTTCTAGGGTGGTATCTGCCCTTACTCCTTCATCTGCATCTACTATATAAGTTCGATTGGCTCTTTTATTTTTTTCGTTAATATAGGTTTCATTTATTTCAATAGGTAAAATTCCTTTTTTGAAATAACCATTATCAAGGGCTTGTTTTGCTTTTTGATGTGATGCTAGTGCAAACTCGTCTTGATCTTCTCTTGAAATTTTATATTCATTGGCAACCGCTTCAGCAGTTAAGCCCATCGATAAATAATAATCTGGTTCATCTACCGTAATAGAATACGCTGGAACTGTTTTCCAGCCTGCAGTGGGGACCATCGACATCGATTCTGTTCCACCTGCAATAATACATTCGGCCATGCCTGTTCTTATTTTTGCAGTGGCCATGGCAATACTTTCTAAACCACTTGCACAATACCTATTAATAGTAATACCTGGTACTTCAATACCTAAAGCTTTCGCTGCAATTATTCTTCCAAACTGTAATCCTTGTTCTGCTTCAGGAACTGCATTGCCCACAATAACATCATCTATTAATTTTGGATCAACAGAAGGTAAAGTTTTCATTAACCCCTTTATGACTTCAATGGCTAATTCATCGGAACGCATGAACCTAAAACCACCTTTTTTACTTTTTGTAACAGCTGTCCTAAAACCTGCAACGATATACGCTTCTTGCATAAAATAAGAGTTTTTACACCCTAAATGTAGTCATTTTTGTAAAAAGTTGTTTATGCAACTAAATATTTCATCGTAAATTTGTGTTATGTTGTATCCTATAGCACGCAATCTCTTATTTATGCTTCCGCCAGAAATGGCCCATACAGTATCTATGTATGGTTTGCAAAAAGCAGCTAGTATTCCTTTTTTGAAAAAACAACTAGCCGCTCAATTTCAATACCAAGAAAAAAACCTTGCCAAAAATTGCTTTGGTGTTCAATTTCCCAATCCTGTTGGACTAGGCGCTGGCTTCGACAAAAACGCAGCCTACTTAGATGAATTAGAAATGCTGGGTTTTGGATTTGTTGAAATTGGAACAGTGACACCTAAACCGCAAGCAGGTAATGCCGCCCCTCGTTTATTTAGAATACCTGATCAAAAAGCATTGATTAATAGAATGGGTTTTAACAACGAAGGAGTAGAAGCGGTTGCCAATAGATTAAAAGAAAGAAAAGCAAAAAATGATTCAAGTTTAGTGGTGGGTGGAAATATTGGAAAAAATAAAGTAACTGAGAATAGGGATGCATGGATAGACTACTGTACCAACTTTAAAGGCCTTGAAGAAGTAGTGGATTATTTTGTGGTGAATGTAAGTTCTCCTAATACACCCGGCCTGCGCGAACTACAAGAAAAAGAATCCTTAAGAAAAATATTTTCAGCATTACAAAATTTAAATAAAAATAATAAACCTATTTTATTAAAAATGGCACCCGATTTAGAAAATTCGGCATTAGACGATATCATTGCATTAACCCATGAAATTAAAATAGATGGGTTGGTCGCAACCAATACCACCATTGATCGTAGCTTACTTAATACAATGAATCAAGAGAAAGCAAAAAAAATGGGAGCAGGTGGTTTGAGCGGTCAGCCATTATTAGATAAGTCCACTGAAGTATTAAAATACTTACACAAAGGCATTGAAGGTCGTATTCCAATTATTGCCAGTGGGGGTATATTCACTGGTGCCGATGCCAAGTCAAAAATAAATGCAGGCGCTTCCTTGCTTCAAATATGGACAGGCTTTATTTATGAAGGGCCCATGATTGTAAAAAATATTTGTCAAAGCTTAAGCGCCCATAAATAAATATGATCACCATTCAAGATTTTTGCTTCAGCGCTTTTCAAGAGAATACTTATGTTTTATACAATGAGTTCAAAGAAGCCATTATTATTGATCCGGGTTGTTATACACCTATTGAAGAAAAAATATTGACTGATTTTATTCGCAAAGAAAATTTAAAGCCCACCTTATTATTAAATACACATTGTCATTTAGACCATGTCTTTGGTAATAATTATGTGAGTGAAACCTATGGGTTGACTGCGCATATTCATCCCAATGAACAAATTGTACTAGACAGCTTGCCTGAGGCTGCCGCTAAATGGGGCGTTCCCACTGAAGCCTACAAAGGACCCATTCAATATATTCAAGAAGGCGAAATTATCTCATTAGGTAAAGACAGTTTTAAAGTATTACTTACTCCAGGGCATTCTCCGGGAAGTGTTTGTTTTTACAATAGCCAGCAGGATTTTTTAATTGGAGGAGACCTTATTTTTAAAGACGGTGTTGGCCGCACCGATTTACCAGGTGCCAACCCAAACGACTTAATCAAAAGTATTCGTGAACAAATTTTTCCTTTACCAGACAGTCTTACCATTTACTCAGGCCATGGACCAGCCACTACTTGGGGCAGAGAAAAAGAGCATAACCCTTATATTAAGCATATTCGTAGTCAATCTTAACCTATACATAGCGCTTAGTTAACAATTTGATAATGTGAACACCCTTCATAGATCTGCTATTTAAAGGGTAATTTTGAACTAATAAATATGGAAGCACCTATAAAAATATTGATTGCAGACGATGAGCCTGATATTATTGAAATCATTAGCTTTCATTTAAATAAATTAGGCTACGAAGTAGCGACTGCTAAAGACGGCAGCGAGGCCATTGAAAAAGCAAATTCATTTGCACCAGACTGTATTATCTTAGATGTGATGATGCCCAAGAGAAATGGTTTTGAGGTTTGCGAATATTTAAGAACGCAGAAGCAATTTGATAAAACACTTATAGTATTACTTACTGCCTTAAACGATGAAGCTTCTCACATTAAAGGATTAGAATTAGGAGGAGATGATTTTATTAGTAAACCCATTAGCCCTAAAGTTTTAGTAAGTAGAATTACTGCATTGTTTAGAAGATTACAACCTACTGAATCAGATAAGAAGGTAATCACAATCAATGATTTATTAATTGATATCACACAATATAAAACAGTCTTGAAGGGTGTGACCCATGTACTTGCCAAAAAAGAATTTGAATTATTATACTTGTTAGCCGCTCAACCAGGTCGTGTTTTTTTAAGAGGTGAAATTTTATCTCAAGTTTGGGGCAATGATGTTATTGTAGGAGATCGTACCATTGATGTGCATATTAGAAAAATTAGAGCAAAATTAGGTATCGACTGTATCACCACCGTAAAAGGGGTAGGTTACAAATTCGATTATTAGGATTAATTGAATACCTTCATACTACCTCTCTGAAGGAGGCTTTCATTACATGTTTAAACAAAAGAACTTAACGCCCAAACAGCTGGCAGCTTTAACGTCACTGCTACTGGCTTCACTGATAGCCCTAAGCATCTTTATACTATTTTCAAATGCAAAATTATGCATTACCTATTTTATAGTAAGTTTTGTTGGTATCTATTTTTCATTGGATCAAATTTTGGAATATTTTATTTATCGAAAAATAAAACTAATCTATAAACTTATTTCTCAAACTAAGGCTACTAAAAGAGAAGAGGCTTATCAAAAATATATACTCCCTCAAAAAGGCATTGACGATGTGAGAGAAGACGTAGAAGCCTGGGCCATTCAAAAAACAAAAGAAATTCAAGACTTACAATCCAACGAGGCTTTTAGAAAAGAATTTTTACAAAATTTATCGCACGAAATTAAAACACCCATTTTTGCTATTCAAGGTTATTTAGAATTATTAGGCGATGGCGCCATGGAGGATGCTGTGACAGGTCCCAAATTTGTACAACAGGCGCAGTCCAATGTGCAAAGGCTGGTTCAACTTTTAAGTGATGTAGACTCTATTACCAATTTAGAAATTAATAAAGACCCTATCTTAAAGCAATCTTTTATTATTCAAGATATTATAAGCGAGGCGGTAAATAATTTAAGTGTGAAGTGGCTTAAAAAAAATATTCAATTTCAATTTAAAAAAGGATCGGAAACACCTACCTATGTTTTTGCAGATAAAAATAAAATATATCAAGTCATTGTAAATATTTTATCCAATGCTGCTAAATATGGTAAAATTGATGGGCAAACTACAGCCAGTATTTATAAAATGGAAGATGAAAAAATACTCATTGAAATAGGTGATGACGGTATTGGCATTGACGAAGAACATCTTCCTCGTTTATTTGAAAGATTTTACCGCACCGATGATGCAAGAGCCCGTGAAATTGGAGGTACAGGCTTAGGACTAGCTATATGCAAACATATTGTTGAAGCCCATGGAGAAACTATTCATGTAAGAAGTAAGGTAAATGTGGGCACTACCTTTGGATTTACCCTGGCAAGCAAAGCATAATTTTCGTTACTTTTGTTGCAAATATTTTCGAATGCAAACTATTCTTGTTACAGGCGGCACTGGTTATATTGGCGCTCATACCATTGTCGATTTAATCGAAAATGGGTTTGAGGTTATCTCTGCCGATAACTTATCGAGGTCTATTGTTGATTCCTTAAAAGGCATTGAAAAAATTACAGGTAAAAAAATAAAAAATTACGAAATTGATTTAACCGATAAAAAATTAACGGAAGAAATTTTTCTAGCTCATAAAAACATCACAGGGATTATTCATTTTGCTGCTTATAAAGCAGTGGGCGAATCGGTTGAAATGCCACTTGACTATTATCAAAATAATATTAGTTCCTTAATTAATCTTTTACAATTATCGGTTCAATACCAAGCCAAGCATTTTATTTTTTCTTCTTCTTGCACAGTCTATGGTAATCCAGATACAATTCCAGTAACAGAACAAACTCCATTAAAAACAGCAGCCTCTCCTTACGGGGCTACTAAGCAAATGGGAGAAACCATTGTGCACGATGCAGCAGTAGCACATCCACTTTCTACCATTTTACTTCGTTATTTTAATCCGGTAGGCGCGCATCCTTCTATTGCCATTGGGGAATTACCTATTGGTCGCCCTCAAAATTTAGTGCCTGCCATTACACAAACAGCTATTGGTAAATTACCCAAGATGCAAGTACATGGCAATGATTATGATACCCGCGATGGCAGTTGCATTCGCGATTATATTCATGTCTGTGACATTGCACATGCACATACTTTAGCCTTGCAACTTTCTATTAAAGAAAATAAAGTAAATAATACCGAAATTTTTAATTTAGGCACAGGCAATGGAATTAGTGTGCTTGAAGCCATTGAAGCTTTTGAAAAAGTATCAGGTGTAAAATTAAATTACGAAATAGGACCAAGAAGGGCGGGCGATATAGTAGCTATATATGCCAACAATGACTATGCCGTTAAAAAATTAGGCTGGCATTGCAAATTTGATTTGAATGAAATGATGCGCACCGCTTGGGAATGGGAAAAAACAATTGCTGGGAAATAATTATTAAATTATTATTCTGAATTATTGTTTCACTAACATCTTCTCTGCATTCTCTGCTACTTGTAAGGCTTCAATAAATTCTTCTATCTCTCCATTAATAACGGCATCTAAGTTATAAGAAGTAACCCCTACTCTATGATCGGTTACTCTACCTTGCGGCCAATTATAGGTTCTAATTTTGGCACTTCTATCTCCAGTACTTACCAATGTTTTACGATGTCTTGATATTTCATCTTCTTGCTTACGCACTTGCTCTTCAAATAATTTTGTTCGCATCATGCCCATCGCTTTTTCACGGTTACCTAACTGTGAACGCTCTGTTTGACAAATAATAACCGTACCTGTGGGTATATGCGTTAACATTACTTTCGTCTCTACCTTGTTTACGTTTTGTCCACCCGCACCACCACTTCGAGAAGTTTCCATTTTTACATCGGCAGGGTTCAACACAAAATCTACTTCTTCTGCTTCTGGCATCACGGCCACCGTAGCTGCTGAAGTATGCACCCTGCCTTGGGTTTCTGTAGAAGGGACACGTTGTACGCGGTGTACGCCACTTTCAAATTTCATGGTACCATATACATCTTCACCCACTACTTCTAATATTACTTCTTTATAACCACCTACTGAACCTTCACTCTCACTTATTAATGCTACTTTCCATCCTTTTTTCTGACAATACCTTGTGTACATCGTAAGTAAATCACCTACAAATAAACTGGCTTCATCACCACCAGTACCTGCTCTTAATTCAATAATGGCATTCTTGTCATCCTGAGGATCCTTGGGTATTAATAATTTAGTTAACTCTTTTTCAAGGCTGTCTTTCTCTGTTTCCAATCCAGGCATCTCCATTTTTGCCAATTCACGCATTTCTGCATCATCCCCATTCAAGGTTTCTTTGGCAAATTTATGCTCTTCCAAAACCTTCCTATAACGCTCATAGGGTATAATGATTTTTTCTAAGAAGCGGTATTCCTTACTCATTTTACCAAATTCAGCTTGGTTATTGATGATCTCTGGATTGGTCAACGCCACCCCCACTTGCTGGAATCTTGCTTTTATGGCTTCTAATTTGTCTAACATAGTCGGTTTTCTGTGCGCAAAAATAGCTATTTTAGTTGTCAATCAAAACAATCACATACTATGAAATACTTAGTAGCCCTTTTTTTGCTTATAACAGCTGGTGCCAATGCCCAAGCCATACACTATAAATCGGTATTAGTAGATACCCACAATGATTGCATCACTGCATGTATCGAAAAAAAGGTAAGCCTTGACCAAGACCTCACTGGTATCAACCATTCCGACTTAAAAAGATTCAAACAAGGTGGACTAGACTACCAATTATTTTCAGTTTGGTGCGATGGAGAAAAAGCCAACCCTTATGCATGGGCAATGAGATCCATGGACACATTAGAAGCTGTTGCGAATAGAAACCCTGATAAAATTGTGATTGCTAAAAGCTGGAAGCAAATTCAAAAAACTTTGAAAGAAAATAAAATTGTAGCACAATATGGTGTAGAAGGTGGCCATATGATTGAAGATAATATCGACCGCTTAGATACTTTTTATAATAGAGGAGTTCGTTATATGACACTTACTTGGAATAACTCCCCTTCTTGGGCAAGTTCTCATGTCGATGAAAAAGATCCTAAATATACAGGCCCTATAGGTCTTACAAGTTTTGGTAAAGAAATTGTTGCACGCATGAATAAATTAGGCATTATTGTAGATATCTCTCATGTGGGTGAAGCTACATTTTGGGATGCTATAAAAACAACTACTAAACCTGTGATTGCATCTCATAGTAATGCGTATGCTATTTGTCCAGTTACAAGAAATTTAAAAGACGATCAAATTATTGCAGTAGGAAAAAACGGTGGCGTAATACACTTGAATTTCTTCTCTGGTTTTGTAGATAGTAATTTTAGTAAAAAGGATGCAGCTTTTAGAAAAAATCATAAAGCAGAAATTGATTCTTTACTAGCCACCGGTTTACAACGTGAATATGCTTTCACGATGGTCTCGGAAAAATATCCTTTAGAAAGCGAAGCCATTAAGCCAGACTTAGAACAACTTATGCAACACTTTGACCATATCGTAAAATTAATAGGTATTGACCACGTGGGAATAGGGTCTGATTTCGATGGCATTAACTCTGCACCGAAAGAATTAAAAACAGTGTTGGATTATCCTAAATTTACACAAGCACTTATTGCTCGCGGCTATTCAGATAAAGATATTGCGAAAGTATTGGGAGGGAATTTCCTTAGAGTGTATAGAATAAACAATCCTCAATAGAAAATTTGAGGATTATTTATTCCTAGTCTAAGGATTTATTTAATCCAATCTCATACTCACTAAAACTAAAATTTAAGTTAAAAATTGAATTTTTAATTCGAAATGGGCCCTTTTAGAAAATCGCTCCATACTTTTATTTAAACTTATTCATTAAAACTTTGTCAAATAAAAAAAGACAAATTTGAAAAAAAATATTATTATATTATCTGCCTTTACGTTTTTTATTAGCTGTCAAAAAACAAATAATGCAACAAACAGCACAAGTGTTTCAAATCTTGTGACTAGCCCCACTATAGCTAATCAAATAAAATTCAGTGGAAATGGGTTCGCTCATAATGGACTATACCCTAAATTATATACCTGCGATAGTGTAGGTGTTTCCCCTGGCTTGCAGTGGTCAAATGCACCAAGCGCTACAACGAATTACGCCATTACGATGCATACCATACCTCCTACTGGAGAAAAGCATGTATACATAGTACTTTATAATATTCCAGCTACAGCAATTTCAATTCCTGACAATTCTAAATCTACTGGAATCTTCGGCATTAATACCGTGGATGGGAAAACTACCTATACTCCTCCTTGCTCTCAAGGACCAGGGGCAAAAATTTATGTTTTAACTTTATACGCATTAAATGCACCACCTAATATTACAGTTCCCAATACACAAGTGACCATGGACATTCTGTTGGCAGGCATGAAAAATAAGATTGTGGACAGTGCTGTGATGAGTGTAACCTATACAAGACCTTAATTATGAAAAGTATAATTTATTTATTTATTACCATTTGTCTCTTAGGAAGCACCAACTCGCTTGCACACTCAGGAGGACACTATCACAAAGGCGACGGAATTATTTTAAATACATGGAGATTAAAATCTGGAGAAGCTATAAAAGGAAATTTTTCTTTTACAAAGGATAATCAAATATTTTTAGAGCAAGAGGAAGGTATCATTAAACCTATTATTATTGATGATTTAATTCCCCAAGATCAGCTATTGGCTAAATTTAAAATAAATAAATTTTCTGATTTAAATTTTTCAAATATAGTTAAAAAAGAAAATGATAACTATTATAAGTATTTGCCTTTAACTATACTATTGGTATTTATGATTTATTCAATCAATAGAAATTTTATTAAGTTTTACATCTACCAATCTTCATTAGGACTAAGTACCCTAGGTATTTTATTTATTTTTTCTATTTTAATAGCCTGTAGTAAATCAGATACAACCAATTCAAATAACTCAATTGTAACCCCAATAGTAACCCCCATCTCAGCGACCATTCCTAAAACTAGTTCTGCATTTATGGATTCTGCATTTGCGGCATTTAAGCCTAGTATTGGCACTAGCTGGGATGATACCTATTTTTATATTGCTTCTACTGGAATTCCTACTCACAATATGATGATTGGAATAACGAATTGGCAACAACAAGTTCCCATTAATCAACCATACAATGGAACAAATAGTTGGTCTATTCCTTTACAACCGGTTTATGCAACTACCCCCTTGAGTACTAAAACAAACTTAATGAAAGGGGCAGTTGCGGTGGCCGTAAATGGGATACCCATTTTTAATGCATTAAATAATAGAGGGGAGGATTCTTATAAAATTGGAGAGTTGGATAATTGGGGAGGTCATTGTGGTAAAGGGGATGATTATCATTATCATGCTGCACCTATGCACTTATCTACTTTAAATGGCCTCAAGCCCATTGCATTTGCAGTAGATGGTTTCCCGGTGTATGGATTAAAAGAACCTGATGGAGCGAGTATGATTGCTTTGGATACTTGTCATGGACATAATGGAATAAATGGTGCCTATCATTATCATGGAACAACAGATTACCCTTATGTTATTGGCGCATTAAAAGGAAAGGTTACACTTGATCCCACTACGACTGCTCCAGAGAATCAAGTAATACCGCAAGCCATTACCAAACCAGTTCGCCCAGCTACAACGCCATTAAATGGTGCAGCTATTACAGATTTTGTTGCTCTAGGAACAAATGGCTATTTACTAACTTATAAAAGAGGTACTAAGAATGGATATGTGAAGTACAGTTGGGATGCAAATAATAAATATACTTTTATTTTAACCGATACATCCGGTAATTCAGTGACCAATACCTATCAGAGATAGTTAATAACTATCCCCTTAATGAAATTTAAGAGGCTTGTTTACTTCACCCAAGAAATAAGATCTAAGGATTTTTTAATAACTTAATAAACGTTGCATCATTTCTTCCAACCTGCTATTCGCTAAATATTGTTTTTCTAAAACAGTATTAAAAGGAATAGGTGTATCTAGTGATGCACAGCGCATAACAGGTGCATCTAAATATTCAAAGCAGTGCTCTGCAATCCAGGCACTAATTTCTCCACCAATACCACCAGTTAAATTGTCCTCATGCAGCACCATTACTTTTCCAGTGGCCTTCACCACTTTTTCAATGGCTTCGTAATCTAAAGGGGCCAAGGTTCTTAAATCTACTATAGAAATGGACGCTTCACTATGCGCTGCTTGATATTGCAAGGCCCAATGCACGCCCATACCATAAGTAATAATACAAGCCTCTTCTCCTTCACTTTTTAATGCAGCCTTTCCAATAGGAACTTGATAATATTCATCAGGTACTTCTGCCTCCATACTTCTATACATTACTTTATGTTCAAAATAAAGTATGGGATTAGGATCGGCTAAGGCAGCAATTAATAAACCTTTTGCATCAATAGGATTAGAAGGGTACACTACTTTTAATCCAGGTACATGCGTAAACCAAGCTTCATTCGATTGGGAATGAAAAGGACCTGCTCCCACACCCGCACCCGTTGGCATACGAATAACGACATCTGCATTCTGTCCCCATCTATAATTTATTTTAGCCAAATTATTTACAATCTGATTAAAGCCAACCGTTACAAAATCGGCAAACTGCATTTCCATCACCGACTTTATCCCTTCTAAACTTAAACCCAGTGCAGCACCTACTATGGCACTTTCACAAATAGGTGTATTGCGTACTCTTTGCTTTCCAAACTGTTGCACAAAACCTTCTGTTACTTTAAAAGCACCACCATATTCAGCAATGTCTTGTCCCATAATAATTAATTCCGGATACAAAACCATGGATTGTCTTAAGGCTTCACTAATGGCTTCTATAAAACGCTTCTTCGTTAATATCGGATTATTAAGTGCGGTAAAATCTAAAATAGTATTAGGTAAGGCAGGTGCGAATAAATCGGCAAGCTCTTCTTGTATAGATGGATCCCATGTTTCAGGTTCCATGGCCATTTTTAAATTGGCTTCAATGTTTTGTTTTATATCATTTCTAATAGTAGCCACTTCCATCTCAGTGATTATTTTTTCTTTCACTAAATATTGCTCGTAATTTTTAATAGGGTCTTTTCTGGACCATGTTTCCATGAGTTCTTTTGGAACATATTTCACACCACTGGCTTCTTCATGTCCACGCATTCTAAAAGTGGTACACTCAATTAAATAAGGACGCTGATTATTAATACAATAATCTCTCACCCCTTTTACGGTATCATATACTTCTAAAATATTATTGCCATCAATGCGAATTCCCTCCATGCCATAGCCTTTGGCACGGTCTACTAAATAATCGCATTTGTATTGCTCATTGGTAGGTGTACTTAATCCGTATCCATTATTTTCAATAATAAAAATAACGGGCAGTCCCCATACCGCAGCTACATTCAAGGCTTCATGAAAATCACCTTCACTTGTTCCTCCTTCTCCCGTAAATGCTAAGGTAGCTTTTAATTGTCCTCTTTGTTGATACGCTAGTGCAACACCATCTGCGATAGCTAATTGAGGACCTAAATGGGATATCATACCGCATACATGATGTTCCTTACTACCAAAATGAAAACTTCTTTCACGCGCTTTGCTATAACCCGACTTATATCCTTGCCATTGTTTAAATAAATCGGTCAAGGGCATACCTCGTGCAGTAAATACACCTAAATTTCTATGCAAGGGCATGATCCATTCAGTAGGCTCCATAGCTAGGCTAGCCCCTACTGCGATGGCCTCTTGACCCATACCACTAAACCATTTGCTAATTTTTCCTTGACGAAGTAAAAGCAACATTTTATCTTCTATCATTCTTGGCAAAAGCAAGGAACGATAAAGATGTATCAATTGCTCGTTCGATAATTTACCCCGCTTAAACTCCATTTTAATTTTTATTTAAAGGGATAAAGGGTCGCCTTAATTTCTTGAATTTAATTTACTCAACAATCGTAAAATTTCCATGTACAGCCATACTAAAGTAACTAGTAAACCAAAAGCACCATACCATTCCATGTATTTAGGGGCACCCATTTCAGCTGCTTTTTCAATCGCATCAAAATCTAATAATAAATTCATTGCAGCAATACCTACTATAAATAAACTTATGCCAATACTTAGTGGAGAGCTATCAAATGCAAATCCCATATTCACTCCAAACAAACCCAAGATCCAAACAATTAAATAAAATAAACCAATACCCATGGTGGCTGACATAATAATAGAACGCAAACGATTGGTTACATTTATAATTCTAAAGTTATATAACAAGAACATAGAAAGTGCAACACCTAAAGTTAAACCTACTGCATGTAATACAATATTGGGATAGCTCTTTTGAAACATAGCATTAAAAAAAGCACTAATACCCCCAATAAATAATCCCTCTAGAATTCCATAAGCAGGTGCAATGTAGCCAGCCCACTGAGGCTTAAACATTATTACTAAGGCTACAACAAAACCACCAATAGCACCTACTAACATATAAGTAGTAGCAGAACTTGTATTGCCTTCGGCATATACATTCCAAACGTACATGGCGGCAGCCGTGACCATGATTAATAAAAAACCAAATTTTTGAATGGTACCACGAATACTCATTACACCAAATGAGGAAGCAGTATCATGCAAACTTTTATCAAATATTTTTTCAGTAAGGGTTGGATTGCCTGATTTAAAAATGGCCATAATTTTATGTTTTTTCTATTATAAAAATACTAAATACTTTGAATGATTGTCTAAAAAAGGTTAATTCAATGCATTTTTAAGCCCTGGATAATGGGTGATCTTTTCAAACTCATAGTGTGGGTGTTGCTTCAGTAAGCCAACCATTTTTGCTAACTTAAGAGAATCGGCAGTGGCCGCAAACATATGGTCGTGCATTAATATAACCAGGTGATTTTTTGTTTTAGTTTGATTATGCGTAAATAAGCTGTCCACCAATAGCGCTATGGCTTCTGGGCTTTGCACAGGCTTGCCATGTTTATTAAAACGCCATTCCATATCCCAGCCAATCACATCCCAGCCTAGGCTATCCATTCTATGTGCAAGTGGCTTTACTAACCAACTGGCTTTTTTGGCATCCTTGGTGTCCCAGGCATTGTTTCCGGGAAATCTGACCAAATTGTTGTTAGGGCCTAAAACAGCCTTGCCCTTTAAAAAATCTAAGGTGGCAGCATCTGGGTGCTGGTAAAACCAGCGGTATTTGCCATAAGCATGAGAATAACTATGATTGGATAGGGTGAATAAACTTTCATTAGCCTTAATTTGTTCATATAGCATCCTGCCCTGCTTACTCCTAGATTGATGCAGGCCAATTTCAAAAAAAGAGGCGGCCAGTTTTTCACGTTCACAAATGGTTATACAGTTGGCTGTGCCATTTAAAGGGCCATCATCAAAGGTTAAGTAAATATGTTTTGTAAGACTATCAGAGGGCTGGTACTGAGCCAATACAGAAGTCTTTTTGACTGCATTAACAGTTGCTGCTATTGGATTAGAAGGCAGAAAGGGTGTTAAAAACAAACTCAATATGTATAAAAGAGGCCCATTAAGCATAAAATCAAAGCTTTATGGCCGCAAAGTTAGACAAGAAAACTATAAAAAAATGATAAAAAGTTAAGGTTTTAGGCCCTCGGATTTGTACCTTCGTGCTCCAATAAAATCGAATATGCAAAAAGAAGTTGTTTTACAAGATGTAGTTATAAAATTTGCTGGTGATAGTGGTGATGGTATGCAATTAACGGGTCAGCAATTTACCAATAACACTGCCTTATTAGGTATTGATTTAGCTACTTTTCCCGATTTCCCTGCGGAAATCAGAGCTCCATTGGGAACCCTACCTGGAGTAAGTGGATTCCAAATTCATTTTAGTTCTAATAGAGTTTATACACCAGGTGATATTTGTGATGTACTAGTGGCTATGAATGCTGCTGCTTTAAAAGTGAATTTAAAAGGCTTGAAAAAAGGCGGAAAAATTATTGCTAACATTGAAGGATTTGATACAAAGAATTTACGCTTAGCTGCTTACCCTGATGGAATTAATCCATTAGAAGATGGTAGTTTAGATGGATATGATTTAACAAAAGTAGACGTAACTAAATTAACACGTGAAGCCCTAAAAGCCTATACAGACTTAGGTAATAAAGAAAGAGACCGTGCGAAGAATATGTTTGTACTAGGTATGATTTACTGGTTATACAACAGAGATTTAGATACGACTATTGAATATTTAAAAGATAAATTCAAAAAGAAAGAGTCTATTTTAAATAGTAATATCGATGTATTAAAAGCAGGTTATTACTATGGCGAAACAGCAGAACTTTTTTCTGCTAGATACAAAGTAGAAAAGTCGAAAATGGACCCGGGTACTTACAGAAGTATCATGGGTAACCAAGCTTTATCTATGGGACTAATTGCAGCTGCTCAAAAAAGTGGACTACAATTATTCTTAGGTAGTTATCCTATTACACCTGCTACCGATATCTTACATGAATTAAGTAAGTACAAGAATTTTAATATAAAAACATTCCAAGCAGAAGATGAAATTGCTGGTATTAGTGCAGCGATTGGTGCAAGCTATGGTGGTTCTATTGGTTTAACTACTACTTCAGGACCAGGTATGGCTTTGAAAACAGAGGCCATGGGACTTGCTATGATGTTAGAAATTCCTTTAGTCATTGTGAATATTCAAAGAGGTGGCCCATCAACAGGTTTACCTACTAAAACTGAGCAAAGCGATTTAATGCAAGCTTATTATGGAAGAAATGGTGAAGCACCCATTCCAATTATTGCAGCTTCAACACCTAGCGATTGTTTTGATATGGCATTTGAGGCAGTTAGAATTGCGCTTCAACATATGACTCCAGTTATTTTATTAAGTGATGGCTATATTGCCAATGGTGCTGAACCTTGGAAATTCCCCACTGCAAGTAGCTTGCCAACCATTGAAGTGAAATTTAAAAAAGCATTAGACGAAGGCGAAGAAAAATTCCTTCCTTATAAGCGTAATGAAAAAGGTGCAAGACCTTGGGCTATTCCTGGCACACCAGGTTTAGAACATAGAATTGGTGGATTAGAAAAACAAGCAGAGACTGGAAACGTAAGCTATGATTCTGAGAACCACGAATTCATGGTAAAATCAAGAGAAGCTAAAGTAGAAAAAATTGCCGATTATATTCCTTTACAAACCATTGACACTGGTGCTGCAAAAGGAAAAGTATTAATACTTGGATGGGGTTCTACTTATGGAACTATTAAGAGTGCCGCATTACATTTACAAAGCCAAGGCAAGCAAGTAAGCCATGCACATATTAAGTACATGCGTCCTTTCCCTAAAAACTTAGGCGATATCTTAAAGAATTTTGAAACAGTTGTCATTCCTGAAATTAACAGCGGGCAATTAATTAAAATTATTCGCGATAAATATTTTATTGACGCTAAAGGTTATAATAAAATCATGGGCATTCCTATTACTAAACAAGAATTAGTAACAGCGGTAGAACAATATTTGTAGTGTAATAATGGCTGAATAAATTATTCATCCTTAACTTATCTGAATTTATAATAAAGCGTCTCTAATTTAAGAGGCGCTTTTTTTTGCCCCTTCCTTACAAAAAGAAACTAAGGCACAGGCATCGCATTTAGGACTTCTTGCTAAACAGGTATACCTACCATGTAGTATTAACCAATGATGTGCGGTATGTACAAGTGCTTTGGGAATATGTTTAATCAAATTTTTCTCTACTGCCAAGGGTGTAGTAGCCGTCATGGGCACCAATCCCAATCTTCTGCTTACTCTAAAAACATGGGTATCTACCGCCATATTGGGTTGTTTATCTACCACAGAGGTAATTACATTGGCTGTTTTGCGTCCTACACCTGGTAGTGTGATTAGCGCTTCTACCGTCAAAGGCACTTCTGCATTAAAATTGTCTACTAATAATTGGCTCATGCCAATCAAATGCTTGGCCTTGTTATTAGGATAAGAAATACTTTTAATAAGTGCAAACATTTGCTCAAAACTAGCCTTAGCCATTTTTTGAGGGCTAGGAAATTGTTTAAAAATAGCAGGAGTAGTTAAGTTCACCCGCTTGTCGGTACACTGTGCCGATAAAATAACAGCTACTAATAATTGAAAGGGGTTTTCATACAGTAGCTCCGTTTCAGCAATAGGTACCTGTTCTTGAAAATAAGCAAGTACTAATTCATAGCGTTCTTTCTTTGTCATTATTTAGTGCTAGTATGCAAGGTATCTTCAAATAAATACAGTTCCTCTCCTTCTCTGCGTAATAAATATCTTTCGCGCGCATATTTTTCAATAGCCGTTTTGTTATTTTGAATATTATCTAATTGCCTTTGTGTGCTTTGTATTTCTTTTTGATAATATTTTTTAGCGTCCTCTACTTTTTTAAGTTCAGCTGCTCTTTCTCTTTGTTGAAAAAAATCTCTTTGGTCAAAAAATAACATCCATACCACAAATCCTATACTTACAATAAAGTAACGATTAGCAACAAAGGGTATTATTTTTTTTATGAATTTCATAGTAAGCACTTGCAGTAAAATTAACATAGTTCTGATGATATGTCAAAAAAAAGAGGAGCCCTAGGAGCTCCTCAACTTATTTTCAAAAGCCGGTAGGCTTACTTATTACCAAACTTTAACTTGCCTTTAGTAGGGAAAACACCTATTTCACCCAATTGCTCTTCGATACGAATTAATTGGTTGTACTTAGCCATACGGTCGGAACGAGAAGCAGAACCAGTCTTAATTTGACCGCAATTTAAAGCCACGGCTAAATCGGCGATGGTGGTGTCTTCTGTTTCACCACTTCTATGTGACATAATAGTATTGTAGCCATTGTGCTGTGCTAAGCTTACCGCATTAATGGTTTCTGTTAAAGTTCCAATTTGATTTACTTTCACAAGTAAGCCATTCGCAATTTTCTTATCAATACCTGTTTGTATTCTTGTTACATTGGTTACAAATAAATCGTCTCCTACTAATTGACATTTATCGCCAATGGTTTCAGTTAAATTTTTCCAACCTGCCCAATCGTCTTCTGCCATGCCATCTTCAATAGATACGATAGGATATTTCTTCACCCAGCTTTCCCAATACTTTACTAATTGGTCGCTGCTCATTTCTTTACCAGAACTCTTATGGAAAACATATTTTTTCTTTTTCGCATTCCAAAGTTCACTATTTGCTGCATCCATCGCAATAGCAATTTGGCTTCCTGTTTTATAACCAGCTGCCTGAATAGACTCAAGTACTGTTTCAATGGCTTCTTCATTGCTTTGAATATTAGGTGCGAATCCCCCTTCATCACCAACATTCGTGCTATATCCTTTTTTCTTTAAAGTGCTTTTTAATTGATGGAAGATTTCTACGCCCCAACGAAGTCCTTCGCTGAAACTAGTTGCGCCCACTGGCATAACCATAAACTCTTGAAAGTCAATTTTATTATCAGCGTGTGCTCCACCATTCAAAATATTCATCATGGGCATAGGAAGAGTTCTTGCATTCGTGCCACCAATATACCTGTATAAAGGAAGGTTAGCTTCTTCTGCAGCTGCTTTTGCAACCGCCATACTTACAGCTAATATTGCGTTCGCTCCTAGTTTACTTTTATTCGGCGTGCCGTCTAAGTCAATCATAATTTGATCAATTACAGCTTGCGCAGTAATATCAAATCCTTTAATATATTTTGCAATTAAATCATTTACATTTTTTACAGCCTTTAGTACACCCTTGCCTACATATTTTTTCTTATCGTTGTCTCTTAACTCTACTGCTTCGTGAATACCAGTACTTGCTCCACTTGGCACTGCTGCACGGCCCAGGGCACCTTCATCAGTTAATACATCTACTTCTACAGTAGGATTTCCACGACTGTCTAAAATTTGTCTTGCACGAACTTCAATAATGTAACTCATATAATTATTTTTTTACGATCAACTGATTTATTTCAAAAAGGAGACTGCAATTTACACCCTTTTCTTTAATGGGTAAGCATTTTGAATATTTCTTCTAAACTGGCACCGTGTTTCTCTAATAACTGGCCTATAGGCTCGTCTGCCACTAGCTTTCCTTGGTGTAATACTAACACTCGATCACATATAGCAGTGACCTCTTGTAAGATATGTGTTGAAAATAAAATCATGGTGTCCTTACTTAGCGATTGAATCAAGGCCCTTATTTCAATTAATTGATTCGGATCTAAACCAGCCGTAGGTTCATCTAATAAAATAAGTTTGGGCTTATGTATTATAGCAGCTGCAATGCCAAGTCTTTGTTTATATCCTTTGGAGAGGGCTGCAATTTTTTTATTTTGCATTTGACTAAGCCCTGTTTTTTCTATTACAGATTGAATCAGTTCTGCAGCATTGGTTATAGAATGAACAGAAGTTAAAAACTGTAAATATTCTTTCACATATAAATCTTGGTAGAGTGCATTTGATTCTGGCAAATAACCAATTTGTTTTTTTACAGCACTTGCATTTTGATTAAGCATCTCGCCATTTAAAACAATAGAACCTTTGTCTGCTTCTAAAAAACCAGCAAGCATTTTTAAAGTAGTCGATTTCCCAGCGCCATTAGGACCTAAAAAACCAACAATTTCTCCAGGCTTCAATTGAAAAGAAACTTCATTTACCGCCATTTGATAGCCGTAATTTTTGCAAAGGGTATTTACTACTAATGACATAGCTCAAAACTACTTATATAAAATGATTTTACCATTAATCGATTTCGGTAGAAACGGCCGGCAATTGATCATACTCTCCTTTGCTAGCATAGGCTCCGAATATAAAAAAGCCTACACAGATAGGTGTAAAAACTAATAATATAATAATCCACTGTAAAATAACATTTGATTCTAAGGCAGCAGGGGCTTTGGAAATTTTATCGTAAGCCTCATATAGTAAAAACAAAATAATACTAGGTGCTATCAGCATCCATAGATATCCTAATAATTTTTTAATTGTATTCATATAAATATTTTTTATTTTAATAAATGAACATAATGCCTTAGGCCATTAGTCCATTACATTCTTATCAATTTTATTGGTTAAATAAATAAGTCCAATAATAAAACATATGGAAGCTACTCCAATAGGATACCATAATCCTGCTAGAGAATCTCCCATGGGACTTGCTGTAGTTTTAGTAAACTCCACTATTAAAGTACCTAAAAAAGGAACCAATCCCCCAAATACGCCATTACCTATATGATAAGGAAGTGACATGGATGTATATCTAATTTTAGTAGGAAACATTTCAACTAAGAAAGCGGCGATAGGGCCATATACCATGGTTACATAAACAATTTGAATGAAGACCAACCAAATCATGTCCCAATAAGCAGCATGCCCCAATGTTTTCTCCACCACCACATTTGGTTTGGCTGATTTAGATACAATTAGACTTGGATTCAAAGAATCAATAGGAATTAAAGCATTATAAGTAGCTCCCAATTTTAAAGTATCTGTTTTAATATATTTAAAAACTGCGCCATCTGTATAAGCTGTGTCAAAACTTTGAGTAATATAAATTTTAGTAGGGTCTTTGCTATCTGTTTTTGCTTTTACAGCAGAAGCTACCGTTTTAGCTAAATCAATTTTATCAATTCTGCTTTGGGTATTAGAAATATTTAAAAAAGTTTGGTAGATGGGTCGGTAAGTGAATATGGCCAGCAACATGCCCAAAAGCATAATCCATTTTCTGCCTACTTTATCACTCAACCAGCCAAATAAAACAAAACATGGGGTAGCCATTAAAATGGCAATGAGCATAATATTTCGCGATTGCACAAACTCAATCTTACAAACTGTTTCAATAAAACTTTGTGCATAAAACTGTCCTGTATACCAAACAACACCTTGTCCCATCACCGCTCCAAATAAAGCCAATAAAACCATTTTAAAATTGGCCTTCTGTCCAAAACTTTCTTTCAATGGATTCGTAGAAGTTTTTCCTTCTGCTTTTAATTTGGTAAACAAAGGTGATTCACTCATGCGCATTCTTATCAATACAGAAACACCCACCAGTAAAATGGAAATCCAAAAAGGATATCTCCAACCACCCCACTCTGCACTAAATTTCTCCACCCCTTGATTGGTTCTTATTAATATAATAATACCTAATGCTAAAAATAAACCCAAAGTAGCAGTAGTTTGAATCCAACTTGTCCAAAAACCTCTCTGTCCAGCGGGGGCATGTTCTGCCACATAAGTAGCAGCCCCTCCATACTCACCTCCCAAGGCCAAACCTTGTAATAAACGAAGTATTAATACCAAGATAGGTGCTGCCCATCCAATAGTAGCATAACCAGGTACCAGACCAATGGCAAAAGTGGACCCCCCCATGATAATTAAGGTCAGTAAAAAAGTATGCTTGCGCCCAATCAAATCACCTAAACGTCCAAAAACCAAGGCCCCAAAAGGTCTTACAATAAAGCCCGCAGCAAAAATAGCCAAAGTACTTAAAAGTGCTGCTGTACCTGCATCTACGGGAAAAAACTGCTTTGAAATGATGGTGGCTAACATTCCAAAAATGTAAAAATCATACCACTCAATTAAGGTGCCCATAGAAGAAGCCCCTATCACAAAAGCGATATTAGTTTGTTTTGATTCTTGGCCCATATTTTTATTTGTTTGCAAGTGCGTATTCAAGTTAAATATTTAAACTGAAAAATGTAAATTTGGTTATCATTATTTATTCAATCTGTGCATATGAGTTACCCCTATCAAATTAAAACCTTAGAAGCTTACCACGAAGCGTATAAAAACAGCATTGACCATCCAGAAAAATTTTGGGGGGAAATTGCTGAAAATTTTACTTGGCGTAAAAAATGGGATAAGGTATTAGAATGGAATTTTACAGAACCTAAAGTAGTATGGTTTAAGGGAGGCAAATTAAATATTACAGAAAATTGTATCGATAGGCATTTAGCAAATAATGGCGACAAGCCTGCCATTATTTGGGAGCCTAATGATCCTAAGGAAAATCACCGAATTTTCACCTACAAACAATTGCATTTGCATGTTTGTCAATTCGCACAAGTACTTATTAATAATGGTGTACAAAAAGGAGATCGTGTATGTATTTATATGGGTATGATTCCAGAGCTTGCCATTGCGGTATTAGCTTGCGCAAGAATTGGCGCTATTCATAGTGTAATTTTTGGAGGCTTTTCTGCGCAAAGTATTGCAGACCGATTAAACGATTTGAAAGCCAGTTATATTATTACCTGTGATGGAGCCTACCGAGGCGCCAAAGACATTCCACTGAAATCTATTATTGATGATGCACTAGTGGGTATTACCACTATTAAAAATGTGATTGTTTGTACAAGAACTAGAACCGCTGTTTCCATGTTAAAAGGCCGTGACCTTTGGTGGGAAGATGAAATTAAAAAAGTGGAAACAGAAGGCATCAGTTCAATAGATGCAGTGGAGATGGATGCAGAAGATCCTTTATTTATTTTATATACTTCAGGCTCTACAGGTAAGCCCAAGGGTGTGGTGCATAGTGTTGCTGGTTATATGGTGTATACCAATTATACTTTTGTGAATGTTTTTCAATATCAACCCAATGATTTATTTTTCTGCACCGCAGATATTGGTTGGATTACAGGACATAGTTATGTCGTGTATGCGCCTTTAAGTGCAGGCGGTACTTCCTTAATGTTTGAAGGCATTCCTACCTTCCCCGATGCAGGAAGATTTTGGGATATCATTGATAAATTCAAAGTCAATATTTTATATACGGCACCTACTGCCATAAGATCATTGATGAGTTATGGATTAGGCCCTGTGGATGGGCATGATTTAAGTAGTTTGAAAGTGTTAGGAACAGTGGGCGAACCCATTAATGAAGAAGCATGGCATTGGTACGATGAAAATATTGGTAAGAAGAAATGTCCCATTGTAGATACTTGGTGGCAAACAGAAACAGGAGGCATTATGATTTCTAATATGGCGGGTATTACGCCGGGCAAACCAGGTTGGGCCACTTATCCGATGCCTGGTGTGAAAACTATTTTAGTAGATGATAAAGGAGAAGAAGTCACTACTGGGGAAGATAATTTATACAGAGGAAATTTATGTATCACTCAACCTTGGCCTGCCACCATAAGAACTACTTATGGCGACCACGAAAGATGCAGAACCAATTATTTCGCCACTTATCCTAATTTATATTTTACAGGAGATGGTGCTTTAAAAAATGAACTTGGCCAAATTAGAATTACAGGCCGCGTGGATGATGTCTTAAATGTAAGTGGCCATAGAATTGGTACCGCTGAAGTAGAAAACGCGATTAACATGCATGCAGGTGTGGTAGAAAGTGCAGTAGTAGGTTATCCGCATGATGTGAAAGGACAAGGTATTTATGCTTACGTCATTTATACAGGATCACATAGTCAAGACACCCATGGCAGTGCCGATATGATTAGAAAAGATATCTTACAAACAGTTACTAGAATTATTGGCCCTATTGCCAAACCAGATAAAATACAATTTGTATCGGGGCTTCCTAAAACACGTTCTGGGAAAATTATGCGTCGTATACTTCGCAAAGTTGCCGAGGGTGAGTTGAAAAGTTTAGGAGATACTTCAACACTTCTTGATCCTGTAGTAGTGGAAGAGATTGTTAAAGGAGTGCTTTAAAAAATAATTATAACGCTCTTTAATAGATATGCATGAATCATCTTTTTCTTCGTGCTCGTCTTGGTCGCTAAAATTTATAAATACGAATTAAAAGTCTGAACTCGCACTTTGTGCTCAAACATGCAGACTTTTTAACTTTCGTATTTATAAATTTCTTTACGCTAAGACTCGAAACTCAGCAAAAGAAGACTCATTGCTATCTATATAAATTCGCAAGTAGATTATTTTCAAACGCATTAAATTAGCGATGGGTCAAAGAAATAAAGTAAAATATACAAATACAATCCTGAGTAAGAAGACGCGGACGAGCGTCTGATGAATGAGTGAAACGAGAGGGAACGATGGATTGGTATTTTTTTATTACTTTATAGCGTAATTAAAATACTACTGGGTCATTAAGTTTTTCAACTTATTTGAAATCAAGAATAAAATGATAGAAGCAACCCCTGCCATAAATACGAAGAACATAAAGAACTCGTGCAAATTGGTAATTTGATAGCCCGCAAAAGAAGTAACCTTCCCATTTTCTGGATACAGCGCACTAAATACACCTGCTAATTTATTCGCAAAGGCATTCGCTGTAAACCATACTGCCATTAATAAAGAAGCAAATTTAATAGGTGCTAATTTATTGAATATAGCAAGACCAATGGGTGATAAACAAAGTTCACCAAATGTATGCATCATATACATTCCTATTAACCAAATCATACTTACTTTAACACCCGTTCCCACTCCGTTCACTCCAGTAGCTATCCATAAATAACCAAGGGCTAATAGCATTAAACCCATGGCCATTTTAAAGGGAGAAGAGGGTTCTCTTTTTGCTTTCCCAAGTTTAATCCACACCCATGCCACTAAGGGAGCAAGTGTTACAACAAATAAAGAATTCAGCGATTGAAAAAAACTTGCAGGCACTACAAAAAAGCCAAGGTCTCTTTGTGTATTCTCTGAAGCGAAATAAGTGAGTGAGGCACCTGCTTGTTCAAAGGCACTCCAAAAAAATATAACAAAGAAAGATACCGTAAATAATACAGCTACTTTTTTCTTCTGAATAATATCCAATGATTTATCTGAAAAAATAATAACAGCAATTAAAATTATACAAGCTAACAATAACCAAAATAAATAACTCACTACTTTAATATCAATGTACACTAATGCAATAGTGACTAAAGAAATTAAAAATAAAAAGCCCACCATCACTGGAATTTTTTGAAACCAAGCCGGTGCGTCTTTAGGGGCCTCTCCAATGGACTGTCCTTCTGGATTCACTAAATATTTTTTCTGAAAAACTATTTGAGTAATGACACTTAATAACATAGCAACACCGCCTGCGAAAAAAGCCCATTTAAAATCGCCCGACTTACCCGTGTCTCCAAAAAAACCACATACGAAGGGGCCAATGGCACCACCTGTATTAATACCCATATAAAAAATAGTATAAGAAGCGTCAATTCTAGAATCGCCCTTGGCATAGAGCTGCCCCACCATACTTGAAATATTGGGCTTGAAAAAACCATTACCTGCAATCATACATCCCAGTCCAATATAAAATAAAGGCATGGCCAGGCCTGCATTTTCATAGAAATGCCCACAAAAAAATAGTACAAATTCCCCAATGGCCATGACTAGACCTCCTGCAATGATGGAGCGGTTATTGCCCCAATATCTATCGGCTATATAACCTCCTAAAAGGGGTGTTAAATAAACCAATCCAGTATAACTACCATATACTTGAGAGGCGAAAACTTTGTCAAATAGTAAGGCCTTGGTTAAAAATAAAACCAAGATAGCGCGCATACCATAGTAATTAAAACGCTCCCACATTTCTGTTGCAAATAAAACATATAATCCCTTGGGGTGTTTCTGAGTGGTAGAGGTCATGACAATTTGTTTTATTTATTTGACTCAATTTAATAAAATCCATTCAATAAATTTTACTTTCGTGCAGCAATCCGTTTAAATATGAATATTTTACTCATTGGTAGTGGTGGAAGAGAAAATGCTTTGGCATGGAAAATGGCGCAAAGTCATCAGTGTGATGAAATTTTTATAGCCCCTGGAAACCCTGGTACAGCTGAATTTGGAACGAATTTACCCATTGAAATTAATGATTTTGATGCCCTTAAAAAAGCAGCCATTGAGCACCAAATAGAAATGATTGTAGTTGGGCCAGAGGAACCTCTTGTAAAAGGAATTTACGATTTTTTCACGGGTGACCCTTTAACCGAACACATTAATATCATTGGCCCTTCTGCCAAAGCAGCTCAGTTAGAAGGTAGCAAGGCTTTCAGTAAACATTTTATGCAAAGGCATCAAATACCTACTGCTAGTTATGCCGAATTTACGCTTGAAAATTATGAGCAAGGCCTTGCCTATATTAACGCTCATGCTTTACCTATTGTCTTAAAAGCAGATGGGCTAGCCGCAGGCAAGGGCGTTATTATAGCCACTACACACCAAGAAGCATTGACGAGTTTTAAAGAAATGTTACAGGACAAACAGTTTGGAGCAGCTGGCGATAAAGTAGTAATAGAGCAGTTTTTAGAAGGTATTGAAGTAAGCGTTTTTGCATTAACCGATGGAACTCATTATCAAATTATAGGACATGCCAAGGATTATAAAAGAATTGGCGAAGGAGATACCGGTTTAAACACGGGTGGTATGGGTTGCGTAAGCCCAGTGCCCTTTATGGACGACGCTTTTATGGCAAAAGTAAATGCTCAAATTGTGGAGCCCACTATTCAAGGAATAAAGCAGGAAGGCCTTGTATATAAAGGATTTGTATTCTTTGGACTTATGAATTGCAAGGGAGAACCCTATGTAATTGAATATAATTGTCGCTTGGGCGACCCAGAAACTGAAGTAATTCTACCACGTTTGCAAACCGACTTAGTAAGTCTACTAGCTGCTGCCGATAATGGTACTTTAGAAGACGTAAATATTCAATATCATGAAAAAGCATTTGCAACAGTGATGGCTGTAAGTGGTGGTTATCCTGGGTCTTATGAAAAAAACTTTCCTATTCAAGGAATAGAGCTTGCTCAAAAATTACCTGACAGCCTTGTATTTCAAGCTGGTACAGGATTTCAAGATAACGCAATCGTTACCAAAGGAGGTCGTGTGCTTACTGTGACTAGCCAAGGCAAAGACCTTCAAGAGGCAGTAGAAAAAGCGCAAAAAGCACTATCCAATATTCAGTTTGAAGGCATGTATTTTAGAAAAGATATTGGCTACGAGTTTGCATAAAAATGGAGTGCAAAAAAACTTTACGAATCATTTGTAAAAAGCTTTGTATTGTAAGGATTTTAGATGAATTTTGCTTCATTCAACTTGAACTATTCAAATAAAGAAGTATAATGGGATTATTTAATTTTTTTACGCAGGAAATAGCGATGGACTTAGGTACGGCCAACACGCTTATTATTCACAACGATGAAGTAGTCGTGAATGAACCTTCTATTATTGCTTTGAATAGGAATAATATGAAAGAAGTTTTAGGCGTGGGTAAGAAAGCCTTGTTGATGCATGAAAAAACACATGAAAGTATTAAAACAATTCGTCCCTTAAAAGATGGTGTAATCGCCGACTTTAATGCTGCTGAATTAATGATTCGCGAATTGATGAAAATGATTTATCCAAAGAAGCCATTATTTCCTCCAAGTTGGAGAATGGTTATTTGTATTCCTTCCTCTATTACTGAAGTAGAGAAAAGAGCGGTGCGTGATAGTGCAGAGCAAGCAGGCGCCAAAGAAGTTTATATGATTCACGAACCTATGGCAGCTGCATTAGGAATTGGTATTGATGTAGAAGAGCCCGTTGGAAATATGATTATTGATATTGGAGGTGGTACAACAGGTATTACAGTTATTGCCCTTGCAGGAATAGTTTGTGATCAAAGTATTCGTATTGCAGGAGATGAATTTACTGCAGATATCATGGAAGCATTAAGACGTTATCATAGTTTATTAATTGGTGAGCGTACTGCAGAACAAATTAAAATACATGTAGGTGCTGCTTTAAAGGATTTAGATAATCCTCCAGATGATATGCCAGTGAATGGTCGTGACTTAGTAACAGGTATTCCTAAACAAATTATGGTTACTTATCAAGAAGTAGCCGAAGCTTTAGATAAGAGCATTTTTAAAATTGAAGAGGCCATCTTAAAAGCCTTAGAAACAACGCCACCAGAGCTTGCGTCAGATATATACCGTAGAGGTTTGTACTTAACTGGAGGTGGGGCACTACTTCGTGGTTTAGATAAAAGATTAAGTCAAAAAATTAAATTACCCGTTCATGTAGCCGAGGATCCACTGAAAAGTGTGGTGCGTGGAACTGGTATTGCACTTAAGAATTATCAACGCTTTCCATTTATTATGAGATAATACCAAATGAAGAATATCATTGGGTTCATACGACAAAATTTTACTTTCTTTAGTTTTCTGATACTTCAAATAGTATCACTAGTCATGTTGACTTCCAATAGTAAAACACATGAAACTTTTTTTGGTGGCTGGAGCAATCAAGTAACCGGCAATATTAATAGGTACTATTCAAGTTGGACTTATTTCTTTAGTTTAAAAGCAACTAACGAAAAATTAGCTGCAGAAAATGTGGCTTTAAGAAATCAATTGGCTCAAAATTTTGTTGGCTTTGACACCACAAAAAAATTAGGTACCCTAATTTCAAGAAGAGATAGTTTAGAAAAAATTAGAAAATTCTATTACTACCCTGCGAAAGTAGTGGGCAATACTTTTACATTGCAAAAAAATTATATCATCATTGAAAGAGGAAGCAAGCAGGGCATCAAAAAAGATATGGCTGCGATTAGTCCTGACGGAAGTATTGTGGGTGTAGTGGTAGAAGTGAATGAGAACTATAGTACTATTATGAGTTTATTGCATCGTAATAGCAAAGTAAGTGCGATGTTGAAAAGAGATAAAATTGCAGGAAGTGTAGAATGGGATGGCGCCGACCCCAATATTTTAGTACTAAAAAATATTTCTAAAAGTGCCGCTCCCAAAGTGGGTGACACTGTTATCACAAGCCCCTACTCTTCTAACTTCCCCGCTCAATTAATGGTAGGACGCGTCACTACAGTGATTCAAGACCCTTCTAGTAATTTCTTAACATTGAATGTAAAGGCCAGTACTAACTTTTTTAATTTAGAATATGTTTATTTAGTAGAGAATAGAAGAATGGAAGATCAAAAAAAGGTAACTATAAAGGAGGCTGGCAATGAATAATTTACTAAAAAATACGGCTCGATTTATTTTGTTCTTACTAGTTCAAATTGTCATTTTAAATGCAGTGCCTCCTGTTCATCAATTTATCACACCCTATATCTATTTTCTATTTTTATTATGGTTGCCTTTTGGAACAAGTCGTATTAGCACCACCTTTCTTGGATTTATATTTGGCTATTGCCTCGATTTATTTACAAAAACCCCTGGACTGCATGCAGCTGCCTGCGGACTAATGGGATACCTTAGACCCACTATTTTAAATTTACTCTTATCTCAGGAAGCTTCCGAAGAGGTGAACAAAGAGCCTAGTATTGCCACGATGGGCTGGGGCCCTTTCGCTTTTTATGCATTTGCGCTCACTTTTATTCACCATTTCTATTTAGTCTTATTAGAATGGTTGCAGTTTGGTAACTTTGGTTACTTCATTGGAAAAGTGTTCTTCACTAGTATCATTAGTTTATTATTAATTTTTAGTGTGGAGCTTATAATGAACAGAAGAAAGCTAAAAAGATAATTCATGTCAATGTACAATTCGAATCGAGGGGGTATCATTCAAATTATCATTGGTATTATTTTTATCTTAATCACCGCTCAACTAATAAGTTTACAAATATTTTCTAGCAAGTATGTACTAGCAGCCAATAACAACGCCATTTTTAGAAAAATCATTTATCCCGATAGAGGCATTATATACGATCGTAAAAAAAGAGCCCTATTAGAAAATACCATTAGCTACGATTTAGTCGTCATACCGAATGAAGCCAAAGGAGTGGATACAGCAACGCTATGCGATATTTTAAAAATAGATAAAGCAGAGTACAGCAAAAGAATAATCGATGTCATTATTAAAAACTCGCGCGTAAAATCTGGTATATTTGAGGCTTTTCTTTCTGCAGAATTATATGCGCAGTTAACGGAGAACTTATACCGCTTTCCGGGCTTCTCTTTATCGGAGCGTTCTATTCGGTCTTATCCTTATAATACAGCAGCACATGTACTTGGCTATGTAGCAGAAGTAGATGTCAATTTTTTACAAAAGCATGGTGAGGAAGGCTACGAAATGGGCGACTATGCGGGCATGACCGGACTAGAAAAACAATACGAGTCTATTTTGATGGGGCAAAGAGGTGTCAATAGATACTTGAGAGATAATAAAGGAAAAATACAAGGCCCTTTTGAAAAAGGACAGTTTGATACAGTGGCTATTGCAGGTAGAAATTTATTTACCAGTATGGATGTAGAAGTACAACAATTAGCAGAAAAATTATTACAACACAAAATAGGAAGTGTGGTGGCATTGAATCCCAAAACAGGTAGTGTAATTGCAATGGCTTCTAGTCCTGGATACAATCCAAATTTATTAACGGGTAACCAAAGAAGGAAAACAATAGGTAGGTTATTAACCGATACAGCGCGCCCTATTTACAATCGTGCCATTAAAGGTCAATATCCTCCGGGTTCTACATTTAAACCTATGGGCGCTTTGATTGCTCTAGATGAAGGACTCATCACGCCTAGTTTTGGATACAATTGTTTTGGATTATATACTTCCTGCGGCGATCCCAGAAAATGCGAGCACCACAATGCAGGTCATGCTGCTAATTTACAATTAGCTTTAGCCAATTCTTGTAACTCCTATTTTTTACAAGTATTTAGAATGGCCATTGATAATCCAAAATACCATAATGCCAAACAGGGTTATTTAAAGTGGAAGCAATACATGAATAGTTTTGGCCTAGGAAGAAAATTAGGTATTGATCTACCAAGTGAAAATAGAGCTAGCATACCTGATACTGCACAATACAATAAAGACTTTGGTGGTGCAAAGTATTGGAATAGTTGTTATATGTTAACCTTGGGCATTGGACAAGATAGAATGACGGCAACTCCTTTACAATTAGCCAATGCGATGGCCTTTATTGCCAATAAGGGATATTATTATACGCCTCATTTTATAGATAGTGTAGAAGAAGAAGATGAATTAGAAAAAAAATTATTACAAAATTTTCGTGTGAAGCAAGAAGTGACCAAAATTCCTACAGAATACTTTGACATTATTAAAGAAGGCATGCATGATGTAACTGTTTATGGAACGGCTGCCTTTATTAAAGTACCAGGTCATGAATTTTGTGCTAAAACAGGAACTGCACAAAACCCACATGGAAAAAATCACTCCTTATTTGTTTGTTTTGCTCCTAAGGACAATCCTAAAATTGCTGTAGCAGTGATTGTGGAGAATGCAGGCTTCGGTGCCACTTGGGCTGGCCCTATAGCAGGACTAGTCATAGAAAAATATTTAAATGATACCTTGACCAAAGAAAGTAAAACCAAGGTAGACTACTTATCTAATGTCGATTTGATGCCTGCAGCCATTAAAGCCTGGTATGTTCGAAATAATAAAACCGAAATGCTCACTCCTATTGAATACAACAATGATGAATTAGCAGATATATGGGATATGGAAATGGTTTCAGAGACGGCGCCTATTCCAGCAAAAATTGACACTATAAAAAAATTAGATACAGCGGCACCTCCTTCTAAACCTTTGGTACCCTTACCTAAGACTAAAAAAGCTAAAGAGCAGGCATTGAACCCTACACTGAAAAAAAAGAAAGTAAACAGTAAAAAAAATAATGTCAGCATCTAGTAACAATAATAATTTTTCAAAAGGTACAGACTTAGCCGTCATACTACTTTATTTAATAATGGTGGCTATTGGTATTATGTGCATTTTTATGGTGGAGTATAATCCTAATTTAGATTGGAGCAACTCTTTTTTAACTGCTAAAACAAATTATAGCAAACAAATTTATTTTGCCATTTTCTGTGGCTTTGTAGCCATCTTTATTTTACTTATAGATAGTAAATTATTTACAGCCCTTGCTAATATTTCTTATGTGTTAGGTATCTTATTAATGTTGGCCACTTTTGTTTTAGGTAAAAATATCAATGGATCCAAAAGCTGGATTCCTATTGCAGGTGGTTTTAATTTGCAGCCTGCCGAGTTATGTAAAATTTTTACGGCCCTCATTTTAGCAAAATTCATTTCTAAACCCGAAACCGATTTCACCAAATTAAAGTCGCATATTGTTGCAGGTATTATGATTGCCCTACCGGCAGTCTTATCCATTATGCAACATGAAATGGGACTAGCCTTGGTCTACAGCGCTTTTATATTTGCGATGTACCGTGAAGGACTTCCCCCTGTTATTTTAGTGATTCTTTTATCCTTTGCTATTTTAGTAATTACTACTTTATTATTAGAGCCCATTACAATGGCCATTATCTTAACGGTTATAGCAGGGCTATTTATTGCTGGCATGATGAAAAGGTTTAAACATAATAAAAAAAATATCTTAATAGTACTTGCTATTTGGATGGTTAGCTTTGGTACGGTTCGATTTGCAGTACCTTATATTTTTAATAATGTTTTTGAGTGTTACCAAAGTACACGTATTTACTCCATGATTGGTAAAGAATACGATTGTTCTATGAATAAAAAATCGGCTAGTTCTACTACGGAAAGAAAAACTAAAAAACCAGATGACTATAATGTAAAGCAAAGTAAAATTGCCATAGGCTCAGGAGGCTTTTGGGGTAGAGGTTTTTTAAAGGGTACACAAACTAGGGGTAAATATGTACCAGCACAGCATACCGACTTTATTTTCACCTCCCTAGGAGAAGCATTTGGTTTTGTAGGCACTTTCACTTTCTTAGCACTTTATTTATTTTTCTTATTTAGATTAATAAGAATTGCCGAAAGACAAAGAAGTACTTTTTCAAGAGTATACGCCTATAGTGTGGTGGGCATTTTCTTTTTTCATATTGCTGTGAATATCTGTATGACTATTGGCTTATTTCCTGTGGTAGGTATTCCACTTCCATTAATTAGTTATGGTGGATCCTCTCTACTTACTTTTACAGCCCTATTATTTATTTTATTAAGATTAGACGCAGACAGACAGATGGTGCTGCGTTAATGCTTATTTTTGCAGCATGCGTATTTCCCCTTTATCTGAAGGAAGTTTTTCCATTGATGAATCAAAAGTCTTTAAGCCTTTTAATAGTAGTAGCCCCGATTATCCCAACAGACCCAAGGGCAGTATTCTAGTAGAAGTGCAACCCTTTGTAATCATTACCGATAATGATATTATTTTATTAGATACTGGGCTTGGCTATTTAAATAAATTAGGCGTATTACAAATTCATGAAAATTTAATGGCATTAGGCATTGACCCCTCCAAGGTCACCAAGGTATTTTTAAGTCATTTACACAAGGACCATGCAGGTGGCATTAGTTATTTACATCCCATTCATCAGGAGCAATTTATAAGTTTTCCTTATGCAAAATACTATGTGCAAAAAAGAGAATTTGAAGATATCATGCAAAATAGTAATAACCCCACACTACTTGCACAAGTAGGTATACTAGAAAATTTTAGCGGAACGGTATGGCTTACGGAGGATAAAGGAGTTATTGATGATTTGATTCATTATGAAATAACAGGCGGTCATTGTAAATACCATCAAGCAGCTTGGATTAAAGAAAATGAGGAAATTATTTTCTTTGGAGCAGATGTCGCCCCACAATTACAACAAATGAAATCAAGATTTGTGGCCAAATACGATTTAGAGGGTAAGAAATCATTAGCATACAGGCAGCTATGGTGGGAGGAAGGAAACAAAGAGCAGTGGACTTTTGCCTTTTACCATGATATTAGTCAGCCTACTTTTCTTTCCGATAGTAATAGCTAGAAATCTCTTTGGTGATATTATTAAACCGCTCCACTGTCTTTCCAATTCCATAAATGCAAGCAGGCATAGGTTCTATAGGGTGACCAGCCCAGGGATTTTTTCAACATCTTAGTTTGTAATTCTTTTTTAGTGGTATATTTTATTTTATACAAACGAATCATGGCCTGTTGAATACCTAAATCATCTAGCGCAAAAACATCTTCATGGCCTAGGCTAAACATAAGTAGCATCTCCACCGTCCACCTACCAACACCTTTTATTTGCGTTAATAAAGCAATCACATCTTCCGGCTCCATGGCATATAATTGCTTATCTGTAATTTTTTGACTTATAAAAAACTGAGCCATATTTTGAACATAGTTCACTTTTGAATTGCTTAAACCAATACCTCGTAAAATATCAAAAGGGGTATCTATAATAGCTTCCATGCTAGGCTCTTTACCTTTATAAATATCCATAAACCTTTTAAAAATAATAGCCGCTACTGTAGTACTTAATTGTTGAGATACAATACTGGCTATTAAACGAATAGCGGTGTTCTTTCTCTTCTTTAAAATATAGGGCTCCCCTTTTACAAGTTCCGCCAGGCCTTTATCTTTTTTCAAATGCTTTTGATAGCTCATGGCCACAAAATAGGTAGATTTCAATAATTTTAATTAACTTTTACGTGATTAAATTAAACCCTATGAAAAAATATTTCACCACTATCTGCCTATTTATATGCCTAATTAGTTTTGCGCAAAACAAGGACAAGCAAGCCATTCAGCAATTATTGGACAAGCAAGTCGCTGCCTGGAATACAGGCAATATTGACGCTTTCATGTTAGGTTATTGGGAAAATGATAGTCTACTATTTATGGGTAAAAATGGGCCTACTTATGGATACAACACGACCTTGGTAAACTATAAAAAGAATTACCCAGACACTGCCCATATGGGTCAATTAGCCTTTACTATAACGCGTATGCAAGCATTGAATACTGACCATTATTTTATCGTCGGACAATTTCATTTAAAAAGAACCGTGGGAGATGCCAGTGGAAATTTTACACTAGTATTTAGAAAAATAAAGGGAGCTTGGAAAATTATTGCCGATCATACAAGCTAAACAAATTAAATCTATCTAGAAGGTCCTAGTTTATTTTAATACCAATAGGCTTTTTCCAAATTCTATAAAGCGTGTAAGCGAAGCCTATAAAACTTACGAGCAAGTATACATAAAATAATACATTACCTAACTTCCACTCGGTTTCAATAAATGCATAGCCCCACATAATTCCGTAGGCTACAGTCAATGACATCCAAAATACCACCAAGCCAATGGTGCGCATAATTCTATTTAAGTATTGTAATAATAATGGATCCATATAATTAGTCTAAGCTTTGTTTATTATTCGCTGCTGTTTTCAATAATCGATCAAATTGTGCTGGCGTTAAATCATTGTAGAAATAATATACAGGGTCTACTTTAATATTTCTTTTAATCACTTCATAATGACAGTGCGGCCCCGTACTTTTTCCTGTACTACCAATATAGCCAATGACTTCACCTCTTTTCACAGACTGTCCCAGCTTGGCTTTGACACGGACCATATGTCCATACAATGTTTGATAACCAAAGCCATGATTAATGACTACTTTATTACCATAGCCATCGGTACTGAAACCTGCTGCCTGCACTACTCCATCTGCGGTTGCATAAATAGGCGTACCCGATGGTGCTGTAAAATCTAGACCCTGATGAAAACGATAGTCTTTATAGATGGGGTCTATTCTATAACCAAAACTTCCTGCGATTCTATTTAAGTTTTTATTACTTACAGGTTGAATAGAAGGAATGGCTTTTAATAATTTTTCTTTATTCTTGACCATCGAACCTATCTCAGAAAACGAAGTAGTTTGATAAGCCATTCTTAAACTTAAATTATTCAACTGACTGGTCATACTTTCTAGTAATTCATTATTAGAAAAACTTTGTAATAAACGTACTTCCTTTTTGGACTCCATTTCTTTCACCCTAGCACTATCTGGTATAGGACTAGATTCAAAAATGGATCGATACACTTCATTGTCTCTACTTTCTAGTTCTGACATCTGTAATTGTAATTGTTTTAACTCGGCCGATAAAACGCTGTAATTCTCTTTATACATTTCATTTTGTTGACGCAATAACTTTTCTTTAGGAGAGTCAATATATTGGAACATCACAATTACAATAATAACACCTGTTACGATGGAGGCTGCTACAAAGCCAAAAAGCTGGAGCAGGCGTACTCGAAGGGGCAGTTCCACTTTTTCAAATCGAAGGGTATGGGTATTAAAGAAGTATTTTATTTTCTTCATTTGAAATAAGCCATTTTTTTGCCTAATTAGGCCATAAAAAAGCCTCAATTCCTTACCTTTGAGGACAATAAAAAAGCAAGACAAATATAGCTTTTAAGACCAATACAGCCTAAAATTAAGCGAATCATGACCAGCCCTGAAATAAGACAACAATTTTTAGATTTTTTCGCATCTAAAGGGCATGCCATTGTTCCATCCGCACCTATTGTCGTAAAGAACGACCCTAGCTTACTTTTCACCAATGCAGGAATGAACCAGTTCAAAGACTTTTTTTTAGGCAACCAAGTACCTAGCCATAAAAGAATTGCCGATACACAAAAATGTTTACGCGTAAGTGGTAAGCATAACGACTTAGAAGAAGTAGGTGTTGACACCTATCACCATACTATGTTTGAAATGTTGGGCAACTGGAGCTTTGGCGATTATTTTAAAGGAGAAGCTATTGAATGGAGTTGGGAATTATTAACAAAGGTATATGGGATTGATCCTGCTAAATTATATGTGAGTGTTTTTGAAGGAGACGCCTCTGAAAACTTACCCCCTTCTAGTGTAGCATTAATGCATTGGAAAAAATGGGTCGCAGAAGATAAAATCATATACGGTAATAAAAAAGATAATTTCTGGGAGATGGGAGATACTGGACCTTGTGGCCCATGTAGTGAAATACATGTAGACATGCGATCCGAAGAAGAGATTGCTAAAAAACCAGGCCGTGATTTAGTTAATAAAGACCATCCTCAAGTCATTGAAATTTGGAACAATGTATTTATACAATATAATAGAAAAAAAGATGGCAGTTTAGAGCCGCTTCCTAATAAACATGTCGATACCGGCATGGGTTTTGAAAGACTAGTGCGTGTAATTCAAAATAAAAAAAGTAACTACGATACAGATGTATTCACAGGCACCATTGAAGTAGTTGAAAAAATCACCCATAAAAAATACGATTATAGCGATACCAAGCAGGCCGTTGCCTTTAGGGTTATTGCCGATCATATACGTGCCATTGCTTTTACCATTGCAGATGGTCAACTACCCGCCAATACTGGTGCTGGTTATGTAATTCGTCGTATTTTAAGAAGAGCGGTAAGGTATTATTATTCATATTTAGATTATAAGCATCCCTTACTACATCAGTTAATACCTCATTTGGCAAAACAATTTGAAAATGTATTTCCTGAATTAACAGGACAACTTGAATTTGTAACTAAGGTAGTGAAAGAAGAAGAGGAAGGTTTCTTACGCACTTTAGAAAAAGGATTAAAGCGTATGGATGATATTATTGGCACGCATCCGAAAAATTCAACCATTGAAGGAAAATTAGTTTTTGAATTATTTGACACTTTCGGTTTTCCTGTTGATTTAACTAGGTTAATTGCATCAGAAAATGAATTACAAGTAGATGAGCCTGGATTTGAAAAAGAAATGCAGCAACAAAAAAACAGAAGCCGTGCGGCTACTGCCATTGATACAGGTGACTGGATACAAGTAAACCCTGATAAGGAAACTAATTTCGTGGGTTATACAAAAATGGATGCTACTGCTACTATTATTAAATATAGAAATGTAAAAGCCAAAGGAAAAGAAGCCTATCAATGGGTTTTATCAGAAACTCCATTTTATGCAGAAAGCGGCGGTCAAGTGGGCGATATAGGAAGTTTTCAATTTGAAGATGGCACTACTATTGAAGTAACAGATACTAAAAAAGAAAATAATTTATTTATACATTTCACAGATAGCTTGCCAGCAGTAATTTCTAATACTGTAAAAGCAACTGTTAATGCACCGGCCAGAAAAGCAACTACCTTACACCATTCTGCTACTCACTTATTACATGCTGCACTTAGAAATATACTAGGCAAGCATGTGGCACAGAAAGGAAGTTTGGTTAATACCGAACAACTAAGATTTGACTTTTCTCATTTCGCTAAAATGACTGCAGAAGAAATGAGCCAAGTAGAAACAATGGTGAATGCAAAAATCAAAGAAAATATTCCAGTAGTTATAAAAGAGATGAATAAACAAGAGGCCATTGGATTTGGTGCGATGGCTTTATTTGGAGAAAAATATGGAGACAAAGTGCGTGTGGTTATAATGGACCCTAATTATTCTATTGAATTATGTGGCGGTACCCATGTGGGACATACTGGAGAAATAGGTGCCTTTATTTTAAAAGCAGAAGCATCTGTTGCTGCTGGTGTAAGAAGAATTGAGGCAGTGGTTGGAGATGCTGCTGCAAAACATATTACAGAAGTAAATGAAAAATTACATAAACAAATAGTTCAACTTACTGAAGCTTGTGCAGTACTTGCCGCAAAAATAAGTACTGCCTTTAAAGCACCTGAGTGGAATGAAAATTCTTCTGTATCTGTTTTAAATGATACAATTGCTTCTTTGCAATTAAATCAAAAAGAACTCTCTAAAAAATTAGAAAGCCAGGAAGCATTGCTTGTCAATGAATTAACTACACAATATAGTAGTCAATTTGAAACTATTAATGGAATTGCATTTTTAGGAAAAGAAATAGCATTGTCAAGCGCAGATAATTTAAAAAAATTAGCCGTAGCCTTGGGACTTACTCAAAATAATCATTGTATTATACTAGTAGCCGCCATTGATGGCAAAGCAGCTGTTGCAGTTTCTATTAGTGAATCATTAAGCGCTACTATGCCTGCCACTCAAATTATTAAAGAAAAAATTGCTCCCCTTATTAAAGGTGGTGGAGGTGGACAAAAAACGTTGGCTACTGCAGGTGGTCAGGATGCTAGTCAACTTCATAAAGTAATTGAGGTAGTGAAAGCATCTCTAGGTGAGTAATTATTTGATAATCAATTATTTACAACTTTAACAAAATTAAACTTGCGAATATTTTCGTAGTAAATATTTTTTCCTATTTTTGAATTTCAATTTTGAGTTCGCTAATTATATAAGTAAACTATATATAGTACTTCAATTTTATATTTAACGAATTATTCAATTAACGGTCATGAAAAAAATTCTAATCTCTTTATTATTAGTAAGCTTTACATTTCATTTTGCATGGGGACAAACGGGTGAAGTCATCATCACGAAAAAAAATCCAAAAAACAATGCGCCTGCACTAGTCATTGGCAAAGAGGGTAAAACTCCTTTATACATACTAGATGGAAAAATGGTAACAAGCATTAGTGACATCGCACCTTCTGATATCGAAAGCGTAAGTGTATTAAAAGGCGCCATGGCTACAAAAAAATATGGTGAGAAAGCAACTAATGGCGTTATAGAGATAATCAGTAAAAAGAATGCAAAAAAAGATTCTACTAAATTAAAAAAAGAGGTGGATGTAAATATGACGGTGATAGTAGATGGTAATAAAGTAACTATTAATGGAAAAGAAGTAGACGAGAATGATCCTCGTTTAAGCATAGAAGGAAAGGGCAATAATCGAATTATTTTAAAAAAATTAGATAAGAACTTAAATGGTCTTGGAAATACAGAAACTAAAAGACCAAGAATAATAGTGGAAGGGAAACCCCTTAATAGCCTTGACTTAGGTAAAGGCCTGCAATTAGATGGTGATATAATTATTAATGAAGATGGGGAAGATAATTTTGATATAATTGTGCCTAATCAAGCAAAAACAAATGAAGCTTTTTTAGGGGTTGTTACCGAAGAAACAGCAGAAGGTGCTAAAATTAATCAAGTAAGTGATGAAAGCCCTGCAGCGAAGGCAGGACTAAAAGAAGGCGATATTATCAACAAGGTAAATGATATCAAAATTGATGGCCCCGCTTCATTATACGATGCCATTGGAAAATCTAAACCAGAAGATAAAGTAACCATTAGTTATATCAGAAACGGAAAAACAAGTACCCAAGTGCTAAGTTTAGCAAAGAATAAAAATACTATGCAGTATTATAATTTCAGCAACCCTGAAGGACCAGGTGGACCTAGTTTTGATCTTACACCTAAACTATATCTTGATCCCAATACTAGAAAATTACAACCAAGTCCAAGAGGTTTTAGCTTTGCTATACCTAATTTTCCAGGCATGGAAGGTATGACCATACCTGGCTTTGAGAATAAACCAAAGTTGGGTATTAGTATTGAAGACACTGAAACAGCTGATGGCGTTAAAATTACCAACGTAGCAGAAAATTCACCCGCTGCTAAAAGTGGATTATTAGAAAATGATATTATAATGCAAGTGAATGATCAAAAGATTAAAGAAGTAGACGCCTTAAAGCCCCTCATTAAAGAAGCGAAAGAAGGGACTAGTTTTACTTTTCAAGTAAAAAGAAATAAAGAGCTTAAAACCATTGTGGTAAAGCTTCCTAAAAAACTAAAAACAGCCGATTTATAGCCTTTTAAATTAGTACTTTTGCTCCATGATAGAGGGGCAAAAATATGAGGCAGTTATTGGTTTAGAAATTCATGCACAATTAGCAACAAGTAGCAAATTGTTTTGTGGAGATGCTGCTTCCTTTGGAGCGGAGCCCAATACCCATATAAGCCCTATCACCATGGGGCATCCCGGTACCTTACCCAAGACCAATGCCAAAGCCATTGAATATGCCATTCGTATGGGACTGATCTGCGGATCCAAGATTGCCCAGGATAATTATTTTGCACGTAAAAATTATTTCTACCCCGATTTACCTAAAGGTTATCAAGTATCACAACATACCACTCCTATTTGCGAAGGCGGTAGCATTGCCATCCAATTACCTGATGCAGAAAAAATAGTACAACTCAATAGAATTCATTTAGAAGAAGATGCTGGTAAAAGCATACATGATATTTCTGAGACAGATACGCTCATCGATTTAAACCGCGCAGGCACCCCTTTAATTGAAATGGTCACTGAGCCTTGTATACATTCCGCAGAAGAAGCCTTTTTATTTGTAACAGAAGTAAGAAAACTTGTACGTTGGATAGGAATTTGCGATGGCAATATGGAAGAAGGTAGTTTAAGATGTGACGCCAATATTTCTATTCGCTTAAAAGGTGCCACTACATTAGGCACTAGAGTAGAAGTTAAAAACTTAAATTCTATTCGTAATATTAAAAAGGCTATTGAATTTGAAATTGAACGACTTATTCAAATAACTGAAACAGGCGGTACCATTATACAACAAACAAGAAGTTTTGACGCAAGTAACGATACAACCTTTTCTATTCGAGACAAAGAAGATGCTAATGATTATAAGTATTTTCCCGACCCAGATTTAGCACCCTTCCATTTAACAGAGGCTTTTATTGAAAGTATTCAAAATAAATTACCTACCCTTCCTGCTACTTTAAAAAAACAGTGGAAAATACAATATGATTTATCGGACTATGCCATTGATCAATTAGTAGAAGATAAAGAAGAGGCCGATTTTTATATACAATGGGCGGCTGCATGCAAACATTACAAAGCCATTGCTAATTGGATGATTGGCCCCATTAGAGCTGTCGTCAATGAAGGTAGTCTTAGTTTTCAGAGGCTCAGTAGCTTTATACCCTATTTAGTAGAATTGGTAGAATTAGTGGAAACGAATCAATTAAGTTTTTCAGTGGCAAGCACTAGGGTATTAAAAGAAATGATGGCGCGTCCGGGCTCTCCTATGGCTTATGCCATCATCAATAATTTATTACAAACAGGCTCTACGGACGATATAGAAAAATGGATTGATGAAGTTTTAGTCAAGCATCCCGAAAAAGTGGCAGCCTATAAAAAAGGAAAAAAAGGACTTTTAGGTGTGTTTGTAGCAGAAGTGAAGAAAATAAGTAAGGGTAAGGCCGACCCTAAGATGACCACTAGTTTATTAGAACAAAAATTGGCTTAATTTCGTGCTATGAATATTAAAAACCTATTAGCTGCTGTAACTTTAATGATGATCATTTTCACAGGCTGTAAAAACAGTTCAGGTGAAAAAAATTATACCATCTCAGGTACTATACAGCATGCTGCTAAAGAAAAATTATTATTGCAAGAAGTACCCTATGGTGGACTACCTATTATTACCATGGATTCTATTACTTTAAATGAAGAAGGCAAATATTCATTTCAATTTATTGCAAAACAAGAAGGCATTTATCGTATTGCGACTGAAAAGGAAATGGAAATACTGTTTATTAATGACGAAGAGAATATTCAAATTAATGCAGATGCCAATAATTATCAGTCTTATACCATTAAAGGATCTCCAACTAGCCAAGCCTTAATTAATTTTTTAATAGAATACCGCAAAAGGGATTCTTCTTTAATGTCAACTATTTATAATTTAGATGCTTTACAAAAACAAAATGGAAAAGATAGCACCATCTTCTTTTTACAAAAACAACGCGTCAGTAAAATAAACGATATTAATAAATTAGTTGAAAATATTATCAGTACTTCTACTAGCCCCGCTTTTGTTTACTATACCCTAGGGCTTAGCTTAAGATCCATGGAGTCGGCACAGGTACTGGCTTTAGCCAAGGCTGCTGCAGAAAAATTAAAAGCAGAACCGCTTGCACAATTTGCGAATTTATTAAGTACACAAGTACAAGCCAATGTGAAAACAAAGGCTATTACGGTTGGAAGCATGGCCCCTGAAATTGCCTTGCCTGATGCCAATGGAAAAATAATTTCACTCACTAGCTTAAGAGGCAAATATGTACTTATTGATTTTTGGGCTAGCTGGTGCGGCCCTTGTAGAGGCGAGAACCCCAATGTTGTAGTGGCTTATGAAAAATATAAGAAAAAGAATTTCACCGTATTAGGTGTTTCTTTAGATGATGATAGAGCAAGCTGGCTAGAAGCCATTCAAGATGATAAATTAAGTTGGCAACATATTAGCGATCTCAAAAAATGGGAAAGTATTGTTGTGAGCGCTTATCAAATAGAAGGTATCCCTTTTAATATTTTATTAGATCCTACTGGAAAGGTAATAGCCACAGACCTCAGAGGAGCTGCCTTACAAGAAACACTTGCTTCTCTTTTACAATAAAAATAATAAATATTAACGCTGTTTTATAAAAGTTTTTATTAAAGCAGGTAGCAATATTAAATTCGTGAAAGTACTTACTACTAGGGTGAGTGAAGTGAGCCATCCTAAAGCCTTGGTACCTCCAAAGTCGCTAAAACAAAAGATAACAAAACCTGCCACTAATACTAAAGAGGTATAAATAATACTAATACCGGTATGCTTAATGGTTTGTATCAGTGTCTCATGTACATTATTATTTAAACGGGGGAGTTCCTGTTTATAATTTACTAAAAAACGAATAGTCACATCAATGGCTATTCCAAGGGCTACACTAAATACTAGAACAGTGGAAGGCTTTAAAGAAATACCCACCCAGCCCATTAAGCCAGCTGTTATAAGTAAGGGCACAATATTGGGTAATAAAGAACACATAAGTATTGGAAAGGACCTGAATAAGAAAATCATACAAATAGCAATTAATAAAAAAGCCCAAAATATAGATTCACCTAATCCTCTTACAATAAAATTACTTCCTTCTAAAAAAGTGACACTACTGCCTGTTATTTCTACCTTGTACTTACTCGTATCAAAAATAGCGGTGGTAACACTATCAAGTTTATGTAAAAACAAGGGTAACTGAGCGCTGCCAATATCTTTCATATTCACACTCACCCTTGTTTCTCTTTTAGCCGAATCAATAAATTTAGATAAGAGTTGAGTAGGACTAGCCCCTTTAGCATTGTTCGCTTTTTGAGAATCTGTTTTTAAATAAGGGGCCATAAAAGCCATTTCTGTTCCAGTGGGCACTGTATAGGCGTTCGAGTCACCATCATAAAAAGCTTGTTTTGCAAACTTAATACCCTCTAATAAACCCAATGGTTTCCCGAGCTCGGGTTGCGCCATTAAATACTGATGCAACTCATCTATAGCTTCTAGTGATTTAATAGAGCGCACTAACCCATTTTTTTTCTTGGTATCAATAACAATTTCCAAAGGCATTACACCACCTGCTTGCTTTTCAAACCATTTTAAATCGGTATATAAAGTATCTTTTTTAGGAAGATCATCCACAATAAAGGCTTCCTTCTTAATACGCATCAAGCCCATGATAGATACTAAAACTAATACACTGGTAATGGTAAAGACCCATTTAGTATGCCGAAATGTCCACCTTTCAATTTTAATCAATACCCTTTCTAAAAATTTATTTTCTAAATATTTTACATGTTTTGCAGTAGGCGGCGGTAAATAAGTAAGTACAGGAGGTATAAATAATAAACTAATTAAGAATAAGGCCATGATATTTAATCCAGATACCCAACCAAACTCTTTTAATAAAGGGCTTTTAGTAAAGGCAAAAACAAAAAAACCAATGGCTGCTGTAATATTACAAAACAAGGTAACAATACCCATTCTGCCTACCATTTGTTCAATGGCTTCTTGCTTATGATTGGTTGCTTTATAGGAAGTATGATATTTGTTTAAAAAATAAATACAATTAGGAATACCTATTACCACAATCAATGGTGGAATAAGCGCAGTAAGCAAAGTAATTTTTTGACCTAACAAAACCATGGTACCAAAACTCCAAACCACTCCCATCATTACCACAGACAAGCTAAGCAAGGTGGCTGTAATAGATCTAAAAAATAAAAATAATGTAACGGCCGATAACAACAAGGACCCTATTAAAAACCATAGCATTTCTTTTTTAATTCTATCTGCTAATATGGTGCGTATATAAGGAAGTCCGCTGATGTGCAAGTCTATTGCTGTATGGGCAGCAAATACTTTTAACTTTATTTGCAAATTTTTAATAATAGCCGAACGCGCTGCGCTATTAATAGAATCAGGTATGAAACTAATAGCCATTATATAAGCATGGCTATTAGGGTTATACATTAAATTTTTATAAAAAGGAAGGTTCTCTAAAATAGCTTTATCCGCTACTAAAGCACTGTCAGAGGTATAGGGCGCATTAAAAATTTTATGGGGTATAAATTTACTAGCTATGCTGTCTTTAACAATGGTATAGGCGCTAGGTACACTTACTACCTCAATAACACCCGGTATGGTTTTAATATCTTTTTGTAAATCGGCAACTTGGTTAAATATATTTGTAGTAAAAAAAGAATCGGTCTGAAACCCCACTACCATCGTAGTGCCATCGACGCCAAACTTTTTTACAAAATCTTGATAGATAATATATTTGGGATTGTCCTCAGGAATGGCTTTTGTAAACTCATAGCTGAGCTTGACTTGTATTGCAAAATAGCCCATGACAAGCGTGCTCAATGCTAAAAAAGTTAAAGCCGCTACTTTATACTTTACAATGTTCTTTCCTAATTGAAGCCAAGTCATAGTGTACATTTTAAAATTAGTTGACCCATAAAAACGCTGCTAATTGCGTACCTAGTCCAATTACAAAACCTACTATAAGTTCTTTACGGGTATGGTCACTCACTATCATTCTTGCACTAATTACAATGGCTGCAATACATAGAGAAACTAAAACCCAAGGTAAATTATTAATGGGATAATAAAAACTTACCAAGGCCACTGCCATCCATAAACCACTTACCCCCATTGCATGTAAACTCACTTTTATAAAATGATTTGCCGTAAGCCCAATGGCGCTTGCAATAAATATACCAAAGTAAAAATATTTTAAAGCCAAGGGCTGGTCTGTAAAATTTCTACTTAAATAATACATCCACCAATAAAAAAACATCACAATCACATAAGGGATAATTCTATCTTTCTGTGTTTTTAAAAAAATACTATCGCTAAATTTTAATCTCCATAATAAAAAAACAGCAAAGGCTGGGAAAAAAGCCGTTAACCAAAAAACACTAAATAATTTCATCTTTAATTGCCAATCGGTAATACTAGCAAATTCAAAAGGCACCACTTGCATTAGATAAAGAAAAAAGTAAGTAGGAATAAATAAGGGGTGTAATATATAAGATACTAAATGAGCCAATATTTTTAAGAACTTCGTTGGTTGATTTTCCATTAGTCTTTTTAGTTTTAGCTACAATTCTTTACGTAATCTAGCAACGGGTACATTTAATTGTTCTCTATATTTAGCAACAGTTCTTCTAGCAATATTATAGCCTTTTTCTTGCAACTGCTCTGTTAACTCGTCATCACTGAAAGGCTTATGCTTATCTTCCGACTCTAATAGTTCTTCTAATATTGCTTTTACCTCCTTGGTGCTCACTTCTTCTCCAGAATCGGTGGTTAATGATTCACTGAAAAAATATTTTAATAAAAAAGTGCCAAATTCTGTTTGCACATACTTACTATTGGCTACCCTACTTACTGTAGAAACATCTAAAGAAGTTTTTTCTGCTATATCTTTTAAAATCATGGGCTTTAACTTAGTCGTATCGCCCGTCATAAAGAATGCTTCCTGATGCAACAAAATGCATTTCATGGTATGCAATAAGGTTTGCTGTCTTTGTTGAATCATTTCAATAAACCATTTAGCCGAATCAATTTTTTGTTTTATAAAAAATACGGCTTCTTTCTGCGATTTATCTTGTTTATTACCACGCTCATATTCCTTTAGCATTAATTTATAGTCATCGCTAATAACCAAGGGAGGTGCATTGCGACTATTCAAGCTTAATTCTAAATGGCCATTATTAATAAGCACAGTGAAATCTGGAATAATATATTTATCGGCTTCACTCATATGCCCCGTCTCAGCCCCTGGTTTAGGATTCAGCGAAATGATTTGATGAAGTACCTCTTTCATTTGGGCCTCCTCTAAATGCAAACTCTTCTGTATTTTATCATAATGCTTGCGCGTAAATTCTTCAAAATGTTTTTCTATGACTATGATAGCCAGTTTTCTTATTTCATCTGAAGCAGGGTCTTGCTGGGCCTCCTCTCTAAGTTCTGCTTGCTTTCTTTTTAACTGAATCAATAAACATTCTTGTAAATTTCTAGCACCAATACCCGGAGGATCAAATTGCTGTACTTTTAATAAAAGGGCTTCAATTTCTTTTTCTTCCACCCACATACTTTGTTTAAAGGCTAAATCGTCTGCAATCGACTGCAAGGCTCTTCTCAAATAACCGTCATCATCTAAACTGCCCACAATTTGTTCTGCAATTTTATATTCATGGTCGGCCAAATCCAACATGCTTAATTGGTCCATCAATAATTCATGTAAACTTTGTTCTGCTTTAATGGGAATGACTTTGTCATTGTCTAGCTCTGGATAATAATCGTCCTTGGTTTTATAATCAGCCACATCGCCTTCATCGTCAAAACTATAATCACTTAATTCTTCATTACTCATTTCAAACTCATCTACCGGAATGGCTTCTTCTTCCTCCACACTACCTTGCAATAGATCATCTGGCATTTCTTCTACCGATTTTTCCATATCTCCTTCCAATAAATCGGCATTCATTTCTAGGGCTGGGTTTTCTTCCAACTCTTCTTTTACTCTTTGTTCTATTTGGGCAGTAGGAATTTGCAACAACTTCATGAGTTGTATTTGCTGGGGTGACAACCTTTGTAATTGTCTTTGTTGCAAGGATTGACCTAATGACATAATCGCTGCTTTAAGAAATTGCTTTTTCTATCACCTTTAAAAATGCAGCTCCTTTTTCATGCACTTGTGCCTCAGTCCAAGTTAAACTAATGGCCGTGGAAATACACCTACTCATGATGGCATCGCTTTTTTCAAATGTTTTTGTACTTAATGCAGCTAGTGCTTTTTGCTGAGGTTCATTTAAGGCAGAGAGGCTTTGTACATTTTTAAGATGAGCCCATTTTTTGATGTAATGCCAATTGTTGGCATACCAATAAAAATTACCCGCTAATATATTAGCTTGCTTCATTGCCTCTATTACTTTTTCAGTGGCTGCCTGTGATGGTAAAAACCAAGTTAAAAAACTGCCGCTATCTCCTGCAGGGTCTGGCACTGTTCTAAATGCAATGCCTGGCACTTTCTCTACATAAGATTTTAAAATTTGATTATTCTTTTTTTGTATCACTAAAAACTGATCTAATTTTTTTATTTGCGCAAGACCCACAGCTGCATGCAATTCACTAATTCTAAAATTATAACCTAAAAAAGGATGTAAATCGGCTCCTCTATCCACACCTGCATGATCATGTCCATGATCGGTATAAGCATCTGCTTTGGTATACACTTCTTTGCTATTCGTCATGACCACACCACCTTCTCCACAAGTAATTGTTTTTACAAAGTCAAAAGAAAAAGTACCTGCATGACCAATACTACCTAATGGTTTTCCTTTATAAGTTCCTCCGATGCTTTGACAAGCATCTTCCAATAATATTAAATTATGTTTATCGCAGATGGCCTTTAAGGCATCTAAATCGGCCATGCTCCCACACATATGCACGGGCATGATACATTTGGTTCTAGGAGTAATGGCTGCTTCTACAGCCGCTGGGTCTAAGGTAAGTGAGCTGTCGATATCCACTAAAATGGGCACAGCCCCTACACTTAAAATGGCTTCAAAACTTGCTACAAAAGTAAAGGCAGGCATAATAACCTCGTCACCCACTCCAACGCCTAAGGCAACCATGGCGGTGGTTAAAGCACCGGTACCACTAGAGGTTAATTGTGCATATTGAGTTTCAAAACGACTACAAATAGCCTGTTCTAGCTCTTTTGATTTCCACATTCCATTTCTAGCACCATCAAAACCATAACGCATTAGAATGCCGGTCTCTAAGACCTCATTCACTTCTTTTTTTTCTTCTGCTCCAAACATTTCAAAACCTGGCATATCCTTTCGTTTTATTGATAAACAAAGGTAGTTTAAAAAACGAAAATTGGGTGTTTTTCAGTAATTTGCGCCCGTAAAATAACTATACCGAATTTATGGAATACAGCAAACTAATCGCCGTGTCTGGCCTACCAGGATTATTTGAATTAATGACCAGCAAAAGCGATGGCGCGATAGCTAAATCACTAGAAAATGATACAACTCAATTCATTAGCTCTAGAGCCCATCAGTTCTCTCATTTAGAGAGTATTGAGGTGTTTACCACCCGCGAAAACGTATTTTTAGCGGAAGTATTTATAGCCATGGGTAAATCTAAGGAAGCCTTACCGAACGAGAAAGAACCAAAATCGGTAGAAGCCTACTTTAAAAAGACTTACCCGAATATGGACTTTACAAGAGTGTATCCAAGTGATATGAAGAAAATGATAAAATGGTTTGCGCAACTACAAAAGCATAAGGTAGAACCTACTTTACCTGAAGCGGACGACGAAGCTGAAGCAGAAGAGCAAAAGGCATAGGCCTTTTGCGATGAAGAAGCAAAGGCATAGGCCTTTGCTGATACAAGAGTCATACTCCTTTAAATTTCCCTCTCCTAACTTATATAAAAAGCTTACCTAACCTAGGGTAAGTTTTTTTTTATCCTTAAATTGCAATACCATCAATTGTTCTAAAAGCGATTGCAAATAAAATACGCATGAAAAAAATAGTACTCCTTATTACGCTTTCCTTATTTTTTGTTTCGCAGGGATTTTCTCAAAGCAAGGCAGAAAAAAAATGGATACAAAATCAATTTAAGCATTTGTCATTAGACGAAAAGATTGCTCAATTAATGATTATAAGAGCACATAGTAATTGGGATACTAAAAAATTAGATACCCTCACAGAAATTATTAAAAAATATAATGTAGGTGGTTTATGTTTTTTTCAAGGAGGTCCTGTGAGAGAAGCATTACAAACAAACTATTATCAATCTATTGCTAAAACACCACTGCTTATTACCATGGACGCAGAATGGGGCGTGGGTATGAGACTAGACAGTGTTGAAATGTTTCCAAGACAACTTTCTTTAGGCGCTATTGCCTCTGATAGGTTAGTGTATCAAATGGGCGTAGCTGTGGCAGCGCAATGTAAAAGATTAGGCATTCAAGTAAATTATGCACCCGATGTCGATATTAATAATAATTCAAGTAACCCTGTTATTAACGAAAGAAGTTTTGGTCAAAATAAACAAAGAGTTATTCAACATGGCATTGCCTATATGAAAGGTATGCAAGATAATGGCGTGATGGCCACTGCTAAACATTTTCCCGGACACGGTGATGTATCGGTAGATTCTCATGTAGATATTCCTGTAATTAATAAAAGCATGGAGCAATTAACAGCAATGGAATTAGCTCCATTCAAAGCCTTGATTGACGCAGGTATTGGATCGGTGATGGTAGGGCATTTATCGGTACCTGCCATTGACAACAGACCTAAATATGCCACTTCTTTATCTTCTAAAGCCATCCATGATTTACTTAAAAAAGATTTAGGCTTTACAGGAATTACTGTAACAGATGCATTAGATATGAAAGCCATTAGTAATTATTTCCCTAGAGGCGAAGCGAATGTACAAGCCATACTTGCAGGCAATGATATGCTTTGCTTACCTGGCGATATTGGAGAGTCTATTGAAAAAATAAAATTAGCCATTAAAGAAAAGCGCATTACTAAAAAAGATATTGACCAAAGAGTTAAAAAAATATTAGCTGCAAAATATAAATATGGCTTAAGTAATTTTCAAGCTATCGACACCACCAATATCATTGCAGATTTAAACCAATCGGTAGCAGCACTTAAATCTCAAATGGCCGCACAGTCGCTTAGTTATGTAAAACCTAGTGCCCATGCGGGTATTGGCCTTCAAAAAAAGACAGCCTATATTGCCTTGAACCTTAGCCAGCCTAATTTACTAACCAAAACACTTACAGAGAAATATGGTTTTCAAATATTTTATATTAACCCCAAGGATAGTACTGCACTTGAAACAGTAAAAAAATCAGTAGCTAATTTTGATCAGATAATAATAGGTTTACATAATTATAATCGCAAGCCTACTAATCATTTTGAAATACCTGCTCAAATAATTCAATTTTTAAATGAAGCACACCCTAGTAATTGGTTTCATCTCCTATTTGGCAACCCTTATGCAGTAGGTGATTTTAATAAAATTCAAAATATTTTATTCGCCTACGAAGACAATACCTTTACACAAGAAGCAGCCCTTCATTGGATCGAAGGAAAAATACAAGCCACAGGCGAGCTTCCCGTTACAGTAAGCGAGGACTTACCTTATGGCACAGGAAGTCATCCATTAGAATCTAGTACAAGCATTTTAGCACCCACTGCACCCAATTTATCTTTTATTGATGCGATGGTACAAGAGGCTATTGATAAAAAAGCTTTTCCTGGTTGTCAAATATTAGTAGCTAAGAATAATAAAATTATTTTCAATAAGGCCTATGGCTATACTGCAGGGGAAGGCTCAGCACCTGTAAGCTTAGATACTTATTACGATTTAGCTTCAGTGACTAAAGTAAGTGCTACTACCGTATCTATTATGAAATTAGTGGAACAAGGAAAAGTAGATATTAATAAAACCATTGGCGATTATTTACCTTGGGTGCTAGGTAATACAAAAGCATCTATTACCTTAAAGGACTTACTACTGCATCAAGCAGGCTTATACCCTTATATCAAATTTTATGAAGCTTTGCTCACACCTACTGGAAGCTATTTAGACGGTCTTATTACTGATATACCCGATAAAGCACATCATACAATGATAACGCCTACTAAATATTTATTAGACAGCTGGTCAGACACTATTAAAAATAAAATATTAAGAAGTCCAGTAACCACGCCTGGTAAATATGTATATAGCGACAATGATTTTATTTTCTTAGGGCTCATAGTAGAACAAGTAACAGGAATGAACTTACAAGATTATGCGACTCAACAATTTTATGCACCATTAGAAATGCAGTCTACAGGATTTTTACCTTTAACAAAAACAAGCTTGCCTAATATTGCAGCTTCTGAGCTGGATAACTATTACCGTCATGAACTAATACAAGGCGCTGTGCATGATGAAGGTGCCTCAGTCATGGGCGGCATTGCAGGTCATGCTGGCTTGTTTAGCAACGCAAGCGATTTAGCTAAATTATATTTAATGCTTTTAAATAAAGGCTCTTGGAATGGAAAAAATTATTTTAATCAAAGTACTGTAGATTTATTCACAGGGTATAATACTAGTAACAGTCGCCGGGGTTTAGGCTTTGATAAACCCGAAAGAAATAATGCAGTAGCCAAGGATCCTTACCCTTGTTTAAGCGCTTCTCCAAGCACTTTTGGCCATACAGGTTTTACAGGTACATGTGTATGGGCCGATCCAGAGAAAGAATTATTATTTATTTTTCTTTCTAATAGAGTTTACCCTACAAGAGACAATAAAGCTTTTATCGAGACTAATATAAGAGCTAAAATTCAAGAAGCGCTCTACACTTCACTTAATTAAAAACATGTTTAAAAAATGTTTTTTGGGTTTATGTTGTCTGATAGTATATCTGAATGCTTCAGCTCAAAGCCTTTTGGAGCCAATAGGACAATGGAGGGAGCATTACAATAATAAAAATATACTGCATTTAACTAAAGGTAATCTGCTTTATGGCGCAACTACTAACCAAGTTTTTACTATAGATGCAAAAAATAATATTCAATTTTTCGGTAAATCGAATGGTTTACATGAAATAGAAATTGCTACCATTGCTTGGGACCCAACAGAAGCGCAATTAATCATAGCATATAATAATAGCAATATTGACATTATTAAAGGAGATGCAGTTTTTTCAGTTGCCGATATTTACTTATCTAAAGTGTATGCGAATAAAAAAATAAATTCAATTCAAGTTGTAGGTTCATGGGCATTTCTATCAACCAATTTTGGCATAGTAGTACTTGATTTAATCAAACATGAAATAAAAGATACCTGGTTTGCCGATAATAACAGGCAGGCCACCGCTACCTATCAAACAATTAGCACTGCTGATAGCTTGTATGCCTTAACTGAAGATGGTATATTTACCACTGCTTTGAAAAATAATTATATCATCAGTAATCAGTGGATAAAAATAAATGGATATACGGATATTAAAAAATTAAGCAGTTTTAATAACACTGTATATGGTATAGGCAATAAAAATATATATAAGCTTCCCGTCAGCAATTCAATTTACCAAACAAGTATTGGTCATATTAATAACGCTTTCGCTCATAAAGAGGGCTTATATATCATACAATCGGATGGAGCCAACGGAACCTTACTAAATTTAAATACAAATAATACGGTTACTACTATCCTAGATAAAACTTTCTTAGCCATGCCAGTAGACTTGGCTATTGACCAAAATACAATTTGGATTGCCGACAGCCTCAATGGATTAATTATAAAAAATACAGAAACTAAAAATATAGCTTTAGGAGGCCCTACTGAAAAAATAAGAGGGTATGGTTTTGTAAACAGCGATTATTTGCTGGCTCCCTTTGGAGAAAAGACAGGAGGCTTTAGCAGTTATAGTGATGCGGGTTGGAAAAATTATACCAAATTGAACGGCGTTAATTTACCTGTACTTACTGCTGCCTGTATTGACCCTGTTGATAATAGTTGGTGGTTTACCTCAAATGCTTCCCTTTTGCATTATAATATAGCTGCAAGTAGTATTGAAACCATTAGCCCCAGTGCACTCAATGGGAATTTTACACAAATACAATTTTCAAAGGATGGTATTTTTTGGGCGCTTCAAGACGGACAAGGACTTGCTCAAAAGCAAGATAATAAATGGACAAATATTCCACTTCCTTCAAATTATATAAAAAATGGTTTAAAGAAAATGGTCGTCAATGGTCAAGGGCAAGCTTGGATACCAGGCCCTGCCAATCAAGGATTATATGTATACCAATCCAATAAATATTTTAGTACAGCAAGTTGGAAACAATTGAACACTTCAAAGTCTTCAGGAAATTTACCTAGTAACAATGTTTTAAGTGTGGCCTTAGACAATGCAGGTTCTATTTGGGTAGGCACCGATAATGGTATTGGCATTTTTAATTGTGGAGATATTAGTAAAGATATATGTGATGCCTACTTACCTACCCTAAAAAATACCAATGGATTTTTGGGTTTATTATTGCAAAGAGAATCCGCGAATTGTATAACAGTAGATGGAGCGAATAGAAAATGGGTAGGCACTCAAAATGGAGCCTGGCTATTAAGTGCAGATGGAAGTACCATCATTGAACATTTCACCAAAAATAATAGCCCCCTTCCTAACGATACCATTTTACAAATTTTAATAGAGCCCACCTATGGCAATGTATTTTTTAATACGGCTAATGAAATGGTAAGTTATAGAGGATTTGCAACAGCAGGATCTTCTACTCAAAACGAAATTAAAATTTTTCCAAACCCAGTACCTCCTGATTATAATGGATCCATTGCTTTTAGAGGACTGGTAGAAAATGCATTAGTGAAAATAACTGATTTATCTGGAAGCTTAGTATTTGAAACACGTGCTTTAGGGGGGCAAGCTATTTGGAATGGAAAATCATTAACAGGTAATAAAGTAGCCACGGGCATTTACCTTGTATTTGCAAGAGATGAGTTGGGTAATGTAAAATCAGTTGGAAAAATAGTCATTACTAAAGGCCAATAAAATTAGTCCACCAACATTTCAAAAGTCTTGAAAGATTTAAATCGCCAAGTACCTTGATCACCTGCCATCACTCGATACATAATTTGTCTAACCTTATTAGTGGGCTTTTTTATACTAGTATCTGATTCAAAAATGGGAAACTTTCTAAAAAGCACCCCTTCCACTAATTTATATTCATCTTTACCTCTATAGCCCTTACTCAATTGCATATCGTTGGTGATATCTGGAAAATAAATGGGTTCTATTCTTTCATTCTCTCTTGATGCAACACTAAAAAGACTTAATTTATCATTGGCATCCATTACGAAAATAATAATATCTGGAAATCCATCATTGTTTAAATCATCTATTTCAGTGGAAACCACCCTGCCCCTTAATTCAAGATTAGCTTCTCTTACTTCTGATTTAAAACCAATGGGTCTTATATTTAAGGTATTATGATCTAAATTTCTATTCATACAAGTAATACGATAACCTGCTTTACCCATTTTAACAGTGCTATCATACTTATTTCCTTTTTGACCAAGAGTGGTTAAAGAAATAAATAGAAACGCGAAAAATAAATTTTTATACATATTTTATTTATTACTATCCAAAGTTAATAGAATAGTTTTAATTTTCCATTCAAACAATTTGCCATGTCTTTTGAAATTCAAATTGCCCCAGCTAGCCATTTTGAACTTGTTCGATTAATAGATACAAGTAACAAGACGGTTATAGAGATAGCTACCAAGGGGGCCTTGTTAAATAGTTGGCAGGTAATGGGCCATTCAAAGCCAATAGAAATAGTGGAAGGCAACGATTTTTCTGAGGGTTGGGGGAATTTTGAAAATAATGGATTTAGAGGGGGGAAAATGAGCCCCTTTTCTTGTCGCATCGAAAACGGGCAGTATACATTAGACGACAGTACTTATACCATAGAAAAGTTCTACCATGAAAAACATGCCCTTCATGGTATTTTATATGACGCGGTGTTTAGCATTGAATTAAGTGAAACAGATGGCCAGGGAGCTTACCTACATTTGAAATACCATTACGAAGGAACAGACAAGGGCTATCCTTTTGCTTATACCTTACTTATAAAGTGGCATTTGCATAAAAATAATTTAGTGACTGTAGAAACTATTATAGCCAACTTAAGTGATTCAACCATTCCGATGATGGATGGATGGCATCCTTATTTTAAATTAGATGCTAGTGTCAACGATAGCTTTATAAAATTAAAAGCGAATGGTAAAATTGAGTACAATGCAATGCTGCTGCCTACTGGAAAAATAATGGATGAAAACGAATTTACAATTAGTAAAAAAATAGACAACGTCCATTTAGATAATTGCTATCTAGTAGACGCCTCAGCAAATACCTGCGTACTTGAAAACGAAAAATATCAATTAATTGTTCAGCCTCTGATGAACTATCCTTATCTACAATTATATACACCTTCGGATAGAAAAAGTATTGCTATTGAAAATTTAAGTGGGATACCCAATTGTTTTAATAATAAAATAGGGCTTCAATTAATGAAGCCCCATGAAAATTTGGTACTGAAAACAAGTTATCAGTTTATTATAAAGCAACCACCGCAGTAATACTTACTTCTATATTTACATTACGTGGTAATGTTTTTACAGCCACTGTTTCACGTGCTGGAAAATTAGCAGTAAAATAACTAGCATATACTTCATTGACTTGCGCAAACAATTGCATATCGCTTAAAAAGATGGTAGTTTTCACCACGTTGGCAAAACTTAGTTTCGCTTCCTCTAAAATAGCCTTGATATTCTCCATAACCTGTCTTGTCTCGGCTTGGATATCGGTTAAGACTAATTCTCCTGTTGTAGGATTAAATGCTACCTGGCCACTAGCAAATAAAAATCCGTTAGCAATAACTGCTTGACTATAGGGGCCAATGGGTGCAGGCACTTTACTTGTTTGAATGATTTCTTTTGACATATTATTGAATTAAGATTGCAATTTCTTGTTTTTCTAGCAATTCCCCACCTATTTTTGTAAAACATTTTAAAGAATTTGGCAACCCTATTACATATTGATACAGCTGGCGAAAAGGCCATGGTAGCCATTAGCCAAAATGGGGTCTTAATAGCTATTCAAGAAAATGAGGTATTCCAAACACATGCGTCCTTTTTGCAGGTGGCTATTCAAACATTAGTGGCCGAAACAGCTATCCCCTTAAATACTATGGATGCTATCGCAGTTACGATGGGACCGGGATCTTATACAGGTTTAAGAGTGGGCCTATCTAGTGCTAAAGGCATTGCCTATGCTTTGCATAAACCAATTATTGGACTCTCTACTCTTGGCCTACTAGCCAACGCTGCCTCTAAACAACCATGGTTTATAGATAACAAAGAGCAGGTACAAATTTTTGCCATGATAGATGCTAAAAGAATGGAAGTATTCGGCGCTATATATGATAACAAGTTAAATTGTCTAATGGCTGAGCAAGCTATTGTCATAGATAGTGACTATTTAACAAGCTTACTTAAAAAGCAACCAACAATTTGTATAGGATCGGCGGCGGCCAAGGCCAAGGCCTTATTGGAAGACCCTGCCATATTTTTTGTGGAGCAGTCTTATAATATATTGGATTGCATTCAGTTAGCAGAAACCGCATTTACCAAAGGTGAATTTGAAGATACCGCCTACAGCAGCCCCTCCTATTTAAAAGAATTTTTCTTCAAAAAATAACAACTTTATATAAAAAAATAGATGCTTTATATAAAAAATTAGCTCAGAAATAGGATGAACGGTTTTAAATCTAGTTTGTACAAGAGAATCTAAGTTGTTAACAGATTTCATAAACAAAACCCACCCCCTTAACATTTTACATATAAAATATAAATTATATCTTAAAAATTAAGTGTAGTTTTGTTAAAATATTTAACCCCCAAAATAAACGAGCATGAATCAGTCATTACCACAACTACAATTAGCAAATGGTACAAGTCCATTGAAAGTAGATTTATTACACAGCAAAAAAGCCGCTATGATTTTGCGTGCTTTAAATCATAAGCTTCGTCAACAAATTGTAAAATTAATTGACGAACATAAAAAAGTAACTGTAACAGAAATTTATGTAAAGTTAAGATTAGAACAATCTGTGGCTTCACAGCATTTAGCTATTCTTAGAAGAGCTAGTATTGTTACCACTATTCGTGAAGGAAAATTTATTTATTATGCTGTTGATTATACCCGCTTAGAGCAAATCAATAAATTTGTAGAACAACTTGTCGGATAGTATGTCTTTATCCTTAGCCCAATTTCTTAAAATCATTGAAGACGAATCGGTCTTAATTATTGATGCAAGACCTATTGCACAATTAATGGAAGGTTATATTCCTAATGCAATACATATTACACCTACAACAGCGAAATATGCCATTGCCATGGACATCATTAGAAAAGATAGTCCCTTAGTTTTTATTTTAGAAGAATCTATTGCTGCTGAAACATTGGCTTATTTTACGAAGGCCGAATTCACAGGTATTAAAGGTTATTTAAATGGAGGCTTTGCCACTTGGGCAGCCGATAAAAGATACGACTTAATTATTGAGGTAGAAGTAGATGAACTGGCCATGGATATTCCATTTGATGAATACTTAATGGTATTAGATTGTAGAACAGAAGCCGATTTTGATAAAGGTCATATAAAAAATTCGGTCTCTCTACCCTTAGCCGATATGGGAGACCCAGGGTCTATGGCTGAATTAGACGAACATTTTAATATTTATATTCTTACTGAAAATGGAGACAATAGCACACTTGCTGCAAGTCTTTTAAAAAAACAAGGTATCCATAATATTAGAGTGGTCGTAGGTGGTTGGGAGGCGGTGCAAAGCTTGAAAGATAAATTTAGTTTTGAAGTCACTAAAGTAAAGCCTAGTGGTGATGAGGATATTTTACTTAATTAATATTATTACTAAGCTACCTAAAGTTAACTCACCGATCGTATTATAGTAATTATAGTAAGCTAATGCACTACTAGTTTTTCATGCTTCTTCGCATCATATTCGTATCTCCATCTTCTATGACTCCATAAATAATTAGCAGGTTTTGCTTTAATTTTTTCTTCTAATATTTTTACAAATAAAGCAGTGAGTTGCCCGTCTTTGAAATAATTAGGCGAAGTAGTCATGACTTCATATTCTGAATGATAATAACCTCTTTTCACACGGTAAAAATGTACAAAAACCTGGGCGGTATTATTTAAAAGAGCGCCCTTCTCAGGGCCTTTTACAAAAGGCGTTAGTCTTCCAAAAAAAGGTACCCAATAAGCCGATAAAGGATTACCTGGATTTTGATCTGCGGCTAGGGCCATGGCGTAATTGCCCTGGGTAGCATATTTATGAAACTGTGATTTAAAATTAGTAGCCGGAATCATAATGCTACCAAAACGCATTCTTAATTTTAAAATTATTTTATTAAAATGAGGATTGCTCAAAGGCATATACACAGCAATGAAAGGGTAATTGCTATATTTACCCACACCCCAGTTGGCAAATTCCCAATTAAAAAAATGCCCTGCCATTATTTGAACCGCTTGGCCCGTTGCATGCAGCTTATTTAAAACTTCTACATTAGAGGTAAACCTTTTGTCAAAATTTTTATCAGAAATGGAAATAAGCTTAAAAGTTTCAATAAAAGAATCGGTGAACTGCTGATAAAATTCATTGGCAATTGCTTGTCTTTCTTTTGCCGATTTTTGAGGAAAGGCAATGGCTAAATTTTGTTGTACAATAGCGACTCTATATTTGAAAACATGTTGTAATAATAAAGCAATGATATCACTTATAAAATAAAGCAGTCTCCATGGTAAAAGAGAAAATAAATAAACAAAAATATAAATAAGTAAATACATTAGTCTAGGTCTATCCAAGCATTATGTTCTTTTAAAAGAAGTATAAGCTCATCCACCGCCACTGCACTATCTATATTACGCTTCATCACTTCTTTTCCTTTATATAAAGTTATCTTACCCACTCCACTTCCCACATAACCAAAATCGGCATCGGCCATTTCTCCAGGTCCATTGACAATGCAGCCCATGATAGCAATTTTTAAACCTTTTAAATGACTGGTCACTGCTCTAATTTTTGCAGTGGTTTCTTGTAGTTCAAACAAGGTTCTACCACAGCTTGGGCAAGATATATATTCTGTTTTAGAAATTCTTGTACGTGTCGCTTGTAAAATACCAAAAGCGGTTGAATTTAAAAACTGCTCCACCGAATCGTTGCTATAATAATTTCTTCCAGAAACTTGTGCATGCTCGCTACCAGCTTCATTTTCACTAGCTGCCGCTTCTACTTGCTTGCCCTGCAAGCCAATACAAATGCCATCTCCAAAACCATCTAAGAAAAGCGCTCCCGTCTCGGTTGCAAAATGAATCAAATGCTCGTCTGTGCTTTGCCACGCACTATCGGTTACTAAAATTACAGGAGATTGAATTTTTAATTCCATCATGCGCATTAACATTCTTCTTACAGCAGGCATTGCATGTGAAAGGGTACTACTTAAACAAAATACCACTGTTGGATCCTTGGCTATAGAGATTAATTGTTCATCTCTAATACCATTTTTACTTCCATAACAATCAACTTCTACAAAATTAATGTTATCGCTTTTTTTAGTCGCCTGAAAATAAGTTTTAAAATTAAATAAGGGCAAATACTTATTTGTATCTGCGGCCATCTCCCAAACTGCTGGGCTTGTTATTACGCGTAATGTACCAGGCAAATCAAAAGATAATAATTCATTAGGACTATAAATAAAATCAGCAGCTGCATCAGTAATTGTCCATTTATCTGTGGCTGCATCATAAATATATCCAATCGCAATTAAGTCAGATGGTAATAACGCTGTCTTATTTTTATAATCGGCTATTACCACGGGCACCGATTTGCTTCCAATAGTACTTACCTGTATAGTGTCTCTTCTTTTATATTCGAAAGGGCTATAAGGTAGGCTGGCAATAGGGCTAATCATATCAGCGCATTTCATTCTATTAGCTGGATATCTTTTTACTAAGTCTTTACAAACTGGAATTTCTAATTCTGGATCCTCAGTTAAGCTAACTCTAATGGTATCTCCAATGCCATCTTCTAATAAACTACCAATACCTACCGCACTTTTAATTCTACCATCTTCTCCATCTCCTGCTTCCGTCACACCTAAATGCAAAGGATAGCATTCATTGAATTCATTTTGCATTTGTTGAATAAGTAATCGATAAGCTTGTACCATCACTTGAGGATTACTTGACTTCATACTTAAAATAATTTGGTGATAGTCCAAGCTTCTTGCAATACGCAAAAATTCCATCGCACTTTCTACCATACCAATGGCGGTGTCACCATATCTACTCATAATACGATCGCTTAATGAACCATGATTGGTTCCAATACGCATAGCCGTTCCATGTTCTTTACATATAAGTACTAGAGGGGTAAATCTTTCTCTTATACGTTCAATTTCTTCCACATATTCTTGATCCGTATATTCAATTTGTTCAAATTTTTTCTTGTCTACATAATTACCCGGATTCACCCTCACTTTTTCAATAATAGTAGCCGCAATTTCTGCAGCATTGGGTGTGAAATGAATATCGGCGACAATAGGTGTTGTATATCCTTTTGCTCTTAGCGAGGCTTTAATGGCCGCTAAATTTTCTGCTTCTGTTTTACTAGGGGCCGTAATTCTCACTAATTCAGCACCTGCTTGAATACAACGAATAACTTGTTCCACTGTTTTTTCAGTAGCCATGGTATCGGTAGTCGTCATGGTTTGCACCCTAATAGGATGACCACCTCCAATGATGAGATTACCCACTTTTACTTCGCGTGTAATTAAACGATTATAAGACGTAATAGAATTGCAATATTGTTCCATAATTAACTACCGTAAAGATAATTATTTAATTGAAGTAATACCTAAAATTAGCACTAAACCAGTCAGTTTTAATAGATTGAGCTGTATAGCTTTAACGAAGCCCTTGCAGGAAGCCCTGCTGTAATAGTATTTTCTTTAAAAGGGTAACCGAATTATTAGTGGCAGCTGCTGTTTTACTAGTCGTGTGTAAAACAAAGAAGTAAATATGTGTATTTTCTTCTTCATAGCCTATCACCCAAGTATTATGGGTAGTGGAGTTGGCGGCAGTGAGATAAGATAATTTATAATTACTATTATCTTCTTTCAAAATCATCTTTTTGAAAATTTCTTGAGAACGTTTTTGAAAAGGGAGTTCCTTGAAAAAAGCTCTTTTAATTAAACCTAATTGTTCATCTGCAGTAATTGTAAGTGACCCGTCCTTCCAAAATTCATCCATATTGGCACTCACTATACCCTTGCCATAATGAATGGAATCAATAGTTTTTATGATTGTTTGTCTACCAATTTGATTAATAATATTTTGATAGTAAGCTGTAGAATCCATCGACGCCCAAGAGGCTTGGTTGTGATTAATAATACCTTTATCTAATGCGATTAAACTAGGCAGCATGAAAAAACTACTCAAAGGTGAAGAAGCACTGTCTTTATAATGAGATAAACCAGCAACGGTAAATTTACCCGAACCGTTTTCTAATAAAGCAAAGCTACCCACCACCCCTGCGCTATCCATTATTTTTACAATAGAGGAATCAATGGTTACATTGTTTGGAGTACAAGCAAACAAAACAGCAGAGAAAACGAAGGCCACTAGATATTTTTTCATAGGATGTATATTTATCTTAATTATAAATAGGGACTTAATGAGTAGCATATTTACTATTAAGTCCCTATTATTAAAAACTTATTGAAAGCTTATTCTATACCTAATAATTCTACTTCAAAAATTAAAGTAGAACCTGGTCCAATCATAGGACCTGCTTGACGATCACCATAAGCTAATTCAGAAGGGATATATAATCTCCACTTGCTTCCTACAGTCATTAAGGGTAAAGACTCTTGCCATCCTTTAATAACGCCATTTAATGGGAAAGTAATGGGTTCTCCTCTTTGTACAGAACTATCAAATACAGTTCCATCAATTAAAGTGCCATGGTAATGACATTTTACTTTGTCTTTTATAGTAGGCTTTGTAGTCTCCTTTCCGGCTACTAAAATTTCATACTGAATACCGTTAGGTAAACTAACGACACCTGGTTTTTTAGCATTCTTTGCTAAAAATTCTTGTCCTGCTAACTTGTTAGCGGCTGATTTTTCTGCACTCATTGTTTCTTGGTATGTTTTAATACAATTATCTAATATACTATCGATGATGATAGATTTTCCTTCAAAGCCAGCCAATAATCCTTTATTGAAAACGGCTAAATTTATTTTTTGTAAGCCTTGGCCATTTAAGCTTTGTGCAATTCTATATCCTAATGCATAAGAAGCACTGTCTTTAACATTTTTAATAGTTAAAGGAGGTGTAACACTCATTGCTAATTTCGCATTTCCTACTTTCAGTGGTTTAACTGCAGCGTTGGTGGCAGGAGAAGCTGCGACAAACTTAGTAGCCGGTAATGTTTTCGCCGAAAGAGATGGCTTTGTATTTGTTTGTGCTTCTGCTAATTGCAATGTAGCAACTGCTATTAATACTAAAATTTGTCTTTTCATAATACTCGTTATACTATTTTTTAAAAGATAGATGCGGGTGCAAAAATACACTATGTATTTAATAATTCGGCAATTCTTTGCTCTACTTTTTCAAAGCCCATTTCAGCCAGTACTGCTTTCATTTTCTCCCCAATAATAGCTGTACCTAAATTACCTATACTACCTTCATGTGTATGGGTTATAGCGGTAGAATAAGTGAATTTACCTGCTTCAATAGAGGCACCCACTTGCTTATAGGCATCTCTAAAAGGCATGCCCATTAATACCAATTTGTTAACTTCTTCTACGCTAAATAAATATTGGTATTTAGGGTCTTCTAATATATCCTTCTTTACTTCCATATTCTGGATCATCAAATCAGCCATTTCTAGGCAATTTTTGAGCTCCATGAAAGCGGGAAATAAATGCTCTTTTAATAATTGCAAATCACGGTGATAACCTGAAGGTAAATTGGTGGTCATCATCATTATTTCATTAGGCAAGGCTTTAATACGATTACAATAAGCTCTTATTAATTCAAATACATCTGGATTTTTTTTATGCGGCATAATGCTTGAACCTGTTGTCAACTCTTCTGGAAAATGAATGAACCCAAAATTTTGATTCATGAATAAAGAAGCGTCCATACTTAATTTAGACAAAGTATCTGCAATATTGGCCATGGCCATAGCCGTTATTCTTTCCGCTTTACCACGTCCCATTTGTGCATACACTACATTATAGTTCAAAGATTCAAAACCCAATAATTCCGAAGTGCGCGTTCTATTAATAGGAAAAGAAGAACCATAACCCGCAGCCGATCCCAATGGATTTTTATTCACTACTTTATAAGCCGCTTGTAGTACTGTAATATCGTCTACTAAACTTTCAGCATAAGCCCCTAGCCATAGACCAAAGGAAGAAGGCATGGCTAATTGCAAATGCGTATAGCCAGGTAATAAATCATTTTTATGTGCCTCACTTTTTGCTTGTAGTACTTTAAAAAATGATAGAACCGATTCCGTTAAACTTATTATCTCAGCGCGTAAAAATAATTTAATATCCACTAGCACTTGATCATTTCTACTTCTAGCACTATGAATTTTCTTACCTGCATCTCCCAAGGCCTCCGTTAATAATATTTCTACTTGAGAATGTATATCTTCTACGCCAGGGGCTAATGAAAAACTGCCTGCTTGTATTTTTTCATAAATGGCCACCAAGGCTTTTTTAATAGCTAATTGCTCTTCCTTTGTTAATAAGCCTACCTCAGCTAGCATAGTAGTATGCGCAATGGAACCTAGTACATCATAGGGAGCCAAATACATATCCATGGTCTGATCATTACCAATGGTGAATTTTTCCACTAGTTCAGATACCTTATTATTTTTTTGCCAAAGCTTACTCATGGTTATACTATTTTTTCAAGTAATTGAATATAAGTTAAAATACCTTCCTCTATTTCTTTGCTATAAATAAATTCATCGGCTGTATGAGATCTAGCTGAATCGCCAGGGCCCATTTTTAAGGTAGGAAAAGGCATTAAGGCTTTATCTGATGTAGTCACCGACCCATAATACCCTTTGCCTAAATCCTTGCCTGCTTTTATTAATACATGGTCTAGTCCAATGCTAGTTGAACGCAGCCTTAAGCTTCTTGGCTTTACTGCTGCATGCACATTTTCTTGAATAGTCGCTAATACTTCTTCAAAACTATACAATTCATTCACACGCATATCTACCACCATTTTACAAGTAGAAGGTACTACATTATGTTGTTTATTATCGGTCTCGATAACCGTGACGCTCATTTTTACACTGCCTAATAAATCAGACACTTTATCAAACTGATAATTTTTAAACCATTCAATGTCTGGCAATATTTTATACAAAGCACTTTCCCCCTCTTCTCTTGCAGCATGACCTGCTTTACCAGTAGCTACTACATCTAAAACGAGTAGGCCTCTTTCTGCAATAGCCATATCCATTTTAGTAGGCTCTCCTACAATGCCAAATTCAATTTTTGGTAGTTGTGGTAATACTAATTCAATACCATCATGCCCAGAAATTTCTTCTTCAGCAGATCCTACAAAAATTATATTGTACCCTAAATTAGGTAATGCATAAAAATGTAAAAAGCAGGCTATTAAACTTACCAAACAACCGCCTGCATCATTAGCACCTAAACCATATAATTTCCCTTCCTTTTCAATAGGGCTAAAAGGCTCATTCGTATAGCCTTTATTAGGCTTTACTGTATCGTGATGAGAATTTAATAATATAGAAGGTTTTGTTGCATCAAAATATAAATTAGCTACCCAAATATTATTTTTAATAGTATTTACTTTTATATTTCTATCTGCAAAAAATTCAGTGAGGGCCAAGGCTGTTTTATCCTCTTCTTTGCTAAAAGAAGGAATAGCGATTAATGTTTTTAATAAATCAATGGCTTCTTTTTGTAAGACGCTAGTATTTGTATTTTGTATATCCTTTTCTTGTGACATTAGTTGGTGATTATTGTACCTGAAGTACCATTCATTAATTCATTCATTTTTTCAGCCTTCCCAATAATAACTGATTGCACACCATTATCAAGGGCCTCGTATGCGTTGTCTATTTTAGGGATCATTCCCTCATTTATAATTTTTTGATTTTTAAGTGTGGCGTACAAAGGCCTATCAATATGCGCAATAACAGAACTAGGATCATTTATGTCCTTTAGCACGCCTTCGTTTTCAAAACCATAAATTATATGCACATTATAGCTAGAAGCTAATGCAGTAGCCAAACTTTGCGCAATCGTATCTGCATTGGTATTCAAAACTTGACCCTTACCATCATGGGTAATGGGTGACACTACTAATTTAATATTTGTTGATAGTAATTGTAAAAGAAAATCGGTGTTCACTACATCAATATCTCCCACAAAACCATAGTCAATACTATCATGCGTTCTTTTATGCGCTTTAATTAAATTACCATCTACACCCGATAAGCCCATGGCATTTATACCTAATGCTTGTAGTTGGGCTACTATATTTTTATTGATATAACCAGCATATACCATGGTTACAATTTTCAAAGTATCTTCATCGGTAATTCTTCTTCCTTCAATCATTGTTTGTTCAACACCCATTGATTTAGCTATACTCGTAGCCATTTTGCCACCACCATGTACTAAAATAGCTTGGCCTTTCACTTTCGCAAAAGATTGCAAGCAAGTATTTAACAATGTTGGATTGTCAACAATATTGCCTCCTATTTTAATTACATACAATGATTCCATAACTTATTAAACAAACTTTTTTATTGAATTGAATTTAAATATTTGTTGCTTTTAAAATTTCAGCTAAGACGGCCTGTGCAGCCCAAACTCTATTGGAGGCTTCCTGTGTTACCAAACTATTGGGACCATCTAAAATTTCATCGCTTAATTCTATATTTCTTCTTACAGGTAAGCAGTGCATGATTTTTGCATTATTCGTAACTGCTAATTTTTTATTCGTCATCATCCAACTCACATCTGTAGTTATTACCTTCCCATATTGTTCATAGCTACTCCAATTTTTTACATACACAAAATCGGCCTCTTTTAATGCTTGGTCTTGGTTATGATCAATAGTAGCGCCTTTAGTAAATTCCGAAGAAAGCGCATAGCCTTCAGGATGTGTTATCACAAATTCAGCTTCTCCCCAAGCGCCCATCCATTCACTAAAACTATTGGCCACACATTGTGGTATAGGTTTAATATGTGGGGCCCAAGTTAAAACTACTTTAGGTTTTTTATTCTTAAAATATGAATTGGAGGCGATCGATTCTTGAATAGTAATAATATCTGTCAAGGATTGCAGTGGATGCAAGGTGGCGGATTCTAAACTCACCACTGGTATACCTGCATACTTAATAAATTGATGAATAATTTTTTCGCTATAATCTATTTCTCTATCTGCTAAAGTAGGAAAAGTACGAATACATAATATATCAAAATAATTACCTAAAATGGGTGCTGCATCTTTGATATGCTCAACAGTCGTTCCATTCATGATAGCGCCTTCTGCAAATTCCAAAGACCAGCCTTCTTTATCAACGTTATATACAATAGGCTCCATACCTAAATTTTGTGCAGCTACTTGTGTACTTAATCTTGTTCTTAAACTTGGATTTAAAAATAAAAGACCAATGCGTTTATTGGCCCCCAATGTTTTGTCCAAAAAAGGGGATGCTTTATAGGCGAGTGCTTGTTTAACCAAGGTATTAATATGGGGAACATCTTTAACTGAAATAAACTGTTTCATAAATTTAAGCTAGGGTTTGTTTCAATTGTTGAACGGCTTCATTCAAATTATTTAAAAATAAATCAATCTCCTCCATTGAAATGGCTAAGGAAGGCAGTAGTCTTACAATATTCGGTTTTGCCTCCCCTGTGAAAATTTTAAAATCATTCAATAATACTTGACGAATAGATTCTAGTCCAGCTTCCATTTCAAATCCAATCATTAAGCCATTACCTCTCACTGCCTTCACGCCTTTAGTATTTTGTAAGGCCTCTATTAAATATTTTCCTTTTGGGTTAGCGGCTTCTATTAAATTTTCTTTTTCCATTACTTCTATTACGGCTAATGCAGCAGCACAGGCCAAAGGGTTGCCTCCAAAAGTAGTACCTAATAATCCAAACTTTGGTTGAATATGGGGCGCAATTAAAATACCTCCAATAGGAAAGCCATTGCCCATTCCTTTAGCCATTGAATAAATATCGGCGTTCACCCCTGCATAGTCATGCGCAAAGAATTTACCTGAACGCCCATAACCACATTGCACACTATCGGCTATATATACTGCACCATGCTTATCACATAGGGCACGAATAGTTTGCAAAAAAATATTGGTGGCCTCATAAATACCTGCAACCCCTTGAATACCTTCAATTATAACGCCTGCAATTTCAGCACTATGTTTTACAAAACAGGCAGTTAGTGCTTCTTCATCATTAAAGGGTAAGAAAATAATATTATTGGTTTCATTCACAGGTGCTATAATACTTGGATTATCAGTGGCAGCTAATGCTAAGGAAGTGCGTCCATGAAATGCTTTTGAAAAGGAAATTATTTTTTTTCTGCCCGTATGAAAGGAAGCTAATTTTAAAGCATTTTCATTCGCCTCTGCGCCACTATTGCATAAAAACAATTGGTAGTCCTGCTTGCCGCTTATTTTATTTAAGGCAGCCGCTAATTCTTCTTGAATGGGCATGATTACTGAATTAGAATAAAAAGCCATTTTATGCAACTGGTCTTCAATACGCTTTACCCAATGAGGATGCGTATGGCCAATGCTAATTACCGCATGACCTCCATACATATCTAAATATTCGGTAGCCTTATCGTCCCAGACATGAGAGCCTAAGGCCTTAGTAATGGCAATAGGTTGTAAAGGATATACTTGAAATAAAGACATTTTATTTATTTTAAAAATTACTTGCTTTTAATTGAATACCTGCTGATTCTTCCAAGCCCATCATCAAATTCATATTTTGTACTGCCTGCCCTACTGCTCCTTTTAATAAATTATCAATAGCTGTATGTACTACTATTTTATTTTCTTTTTGTTCTATATAAATTAAACATTTATTCGTGTTCACTACTTGTTTTAAGTCGATAGGGCTTAAGGAAAGATGCGTAAATGGATGACCCGTGTAAAATTCGGTATATAATTTATTCAATTCCGCTAGGCCTAATAAAGTTTCTAATGTACTACTTACAAAAATACCTCTGGTGAAATCGCCTCTCCAAGGTACAAAGTGAACCGATGCATTTAGATGGCCTTGCAATTGATGCAGGCTTTGTTTTATTTCATCTAAGTGTTGATGCGCTAAAGTTTTATAAGGTTGAATATTATTAGCTCTCCAACTAAAATGACCTGTATTAGATAAACCTTGACCCGCCCCTGTGGAACCAGTGATGCCCGTTGTATATACATCCTTTAATAAGCCTTTGGCCGCCAAGGGTAATAAGCCTAATTGAATAGCGCTAGCAAAGCAACCTGGGTTGGCAATATTTTGAGCAGATTGAATAGCTGCTTTATTTAATTCCGGTAAGCCATATATAAAATTTCTATCTCCTTGTTTTGCAGTATTGGTTAATCTAAAGTCTTGTGATAAGTCTATAATTTTTATTTTAGGTACAATCGTATTCGATGCTAAAAATTTCAACGCTTCTCCATGCCCTACACATAAAAACAAAACATCAATAGTATCTTGAAGGCTGTTGGTAAATACTAAGTCGGTATCACCTACTAAGTCGGTATGTACCGTGCTTACTAATTGACCAGCACTACTAGTGCTATGCACAAATTTTATGTCAACATGAGCATGATGCAATAATACACGAAGCAATTCACCTCCTGTATACCCAGCGCCACCCACTATACCAATATTTAGTTTTTGCATTACTGTTTACTTTTTATTCGATTCTTTTATCTGATGAAAGATGCTTACTTGATTACCAAATATTTTGGTAAATCCTCTTACATCATTACCCGTCCAAGCTGTATTCATTTCTCCATATTTTCCAAATTTCGCACTCATTAAATCATTGTCAGATTCAATACCAATAATTTGAAAACGATAAGGATAAAGTTGAATAGACACTATACCTGTTACTTGTTCTTGGGCACTCGTCAAATAAGCTTCTATATCACGCATTACCGGGTCTAGTATTTGACCCTCATGCAACCAGTTTCCATAAAACTGTGCTAATTGGTCTTTCCAAGACAACTGCCATTTTGTTAATACATGTTTTTCTAAAGCATGATGTGCTTTTAAAATAACCATGGGCCCTGCCGCTTCAAAACCCACACGGCCTTTAATACCAATAATAGTATCGCCCACATGTATATCTCTTCCAATTCCATAATCGCCAGCAATAGATTGTATATAATAAATAGCTTCAGTAGGATGCTTAAAGATTTTATTATTAACCGATATAATTTCTCCTTTTTCAAAACCAATGCTCATCTCTTCTTCTTGCCCTTCTTTCGTCATGGGTGTTGGCCATGCCGATTCAGGTAAAATACCCTTTGACTGCAAAGTTTCTTTGCCACCTACACTAGTTCCCCATAAACCTTTATTAATGGAGTAGGCCGCTTTTTCAAAATTCATTTCAACTCCTTTCTGTTTTAAATAGGTAATTTCGGCTTCTCTACTTAATTGTAAATCACGAATAGGTGTTAAAATTTCAACACCTGGAATCATGATTTGAAAAATCATATCAAAACGCACTTGATCATTGCCAGCGCCCGTACTTCCATGGGCCACTTTATCAGCCCCTAATTTTTTTACATGCGCTGCTATATGTAATGCCTGACTTAAACGCTCTGCACTTACACTTAAAGGATAGGTATTATTTTTTAAAACATTGCCATAAATTAAATATTTAACAATGCTATCATAATAACCTTTCACAGCATCAACAGATGTATGCGATTTCACCCCTAAGGCATAAGCATGGGCTTCTATTTTTTTTAATTCCTCATCAGAAAAGCCGCCTGTGTTCACTACTACACTATGCACTTCTAAGCCCTTGTCTTCGGTTAAATATTTAACACAATAAGTGGTGTCTAATCCGCCGCTAAAACCTAAAACTACTTTTTCCATTTTCTTAATTATTTTCTAAACCAGTTTAGTAATTTGCTTTGCTTAATTTTCATAAAGCGTTCGTACAATTTTGAATTGTTAGTGAAATCCGCCGCCAATTCTTCAATAGCTTCTTCCGGTTTTGGTTCATATAACATGGCCGTACACATACAATTCTTTCTATCCTTACTCATTAATATATCATAATTCACACAGCTCTTACAGCCAGCCCAAAATTCTTCATCATCGGTAAGTTCACTATAGGTTACAGGCTCATAGCCTAATTCACTATTAATTTTCATTACCGCTAAACCAGTGGTCAATCCAAATATTTTAGCCGTTGGGTATTTCTCTCTTGATAATTGAAAAATAGTTTGCTTAATTTTTTTAGCAATTCCTGTTTTACGAAAAGCAGGCGCTACAATTAAACCACTATTGGCAACAAACTGTCCATGCTGCCAGGCTTCTATATAACAAAAACCAACCCAAGTTCCGTCTTCGGTATAGGCAATCACCGATTTTCCTTCGTTTATTTTTTTAGCCAGGTACGCTGGGCTACGTTTAGCAATACCCGTGCCACGCGCTTTAGCGGAAGATTCCATTTCATCGGTAATGTCATTTGCAAAAGAAGCGTCGCCACTATGGGCAACACGTACTATTATTTTCTGTTCCAATTAGCTTTAAAATTTAGATAAAGTACAATGCTGGCGGAGGTTGAATTCTTTGTTGGGGTTTTTCCACTGATAGGGGCAAGGGCCAATTGCTCGTCCTATCAGAATCCACGTCGCGGACTCGGTCCATTCAATACAGGAGCTGGTGCATTATAAGCACTCGTCAATAAAATATGTATTTGTTCCTGTTTCATTATAAGCTTCCTTTTGTACAGCAATGAGAACGTAAAAATAGATAATAATATAGACAATATGCCCAGACCAGTCCTATAATTTGCCCAGATGGGCCTAGATGGGCTCAAAATGCTCTAAAAATGAATGAGTGTTAGTTTTTTAATAGCCTGATTCATTCGTAATTTTGTTTGAAATACAAGTAAAATAAAATCTTATAAAAATAGAAATTATGAAAGTACAAATTACCAGTAGCCTAGTTCTCGCATCTCTAGTTCTTTTCTCATGCGGCACTTCTAATGAGAAAGCCAACGCAGGTAGTGCAGCTGCCCATCAAGTATCTACCTTGGATACGACTACTGAAAAAACTTATGCTGTTAGTTTAGTGAATAATAAAAAAGATCCTAGTTGTGGCATGCCAGTAACTGCTGGAATTAGTGATACAGCTCATTATGAAAAACTAGTTCTAGGATTTTGTTCTACAGAATGTAAGAATGAATTTTTAAAAAATCCAAAAGCGAACTTAGCCGCAGCAGAACTTAAATAATTTTTGACTAACAAAATAGGTAGCTAAAGAAATAGATAAGTTCTTTCTATAATTACTAGCTGAATAAATATGCAATGTCATCTTTGGTTAAAGATTTTACAAAGCCGACTTCGTCGGATATTAATTCTTTAGCCAAAGATCTTTTTCTATCTTGTAATTTTAATATTTTATCTTCTACCGTATCGTTACAAATCATACGATACGCGAATATATTTTTGGTTTGACCAATACGGTGCGTTCTATCAATGGCTTGTTGCTCTACCGCAGGGTTCCACCAAGGATCTACTATATATACATAATCGGCGGCCGTTAAGTTTAAACCCACCCCTCCCGCTTTTAAAGAAATTAAGAACACTCTGCAATTATCATCGTTTTGGAAACGCTCAATAGCGCGCGCTCTTTCTTGAATGGTACTGCTACCATCAAAATACTCGTGGTCAATACCTAATTTTTTCAACTGCTCTTTAATTAAAGCTAGCATGCCTAAAAATTGTGAGAACACAAGTGCCTTGTGACCACTAATGTTTTCAGCTATTTCACGCGTTAACTCATCTAGTTTTACCGATTCATTTGGATACGCTTCGTCTTTTAAAATAGCAGGGCTATCACAAATTTGTCTAAGCTTCATCAGCCCTTGTAAAATAGAAAGTTGCGACTTTTGAATCCCTTTTTCTTCCACCATGCCAATGAGTTTATCACGGTAGTCGTTTCTATAGGCCTCGTAAATTTTCCTTTGTGCATCGCCCATTTCACAATACAATACCATTTCTTGTTTTTCTGGCAAGTCCTTGGCCACTTGTTCCTTGGTTCTTCTCAATATAAAAGGGAATACAAATTTTCTTAAATGTTCTTTTTGTTCTTGCTCATCAAACTTATCAATTGGCATAGAAAAATTATGCTTGAAATATTCAACTGTACCCAGCATACCCGGGTTTAAGAAATTCATCTGTGCATAAATATCAAATGTATTGTTTTGAAGCGGCGTACCACTCAAACATAATTTATTGGCGGCTTTTAATAAACAAGCAGCCTTGGTTACTTTACTAGCCGGGTTTTTAATAGCCTGGCTTTCATCTAAGATCACATAATCAAAATTCACTTCCACAAACATTTTAATATCACTTCTCAAAGTACCATAAGTAGTAATGACCACTTCTGTTTTGTCGTCATGAAATAAGGCTTTCTTTCTAGTACCTCCATGATGTATATGATAATTTAAAGAAGGGGTGAATTTTTTTAATTCATTCTGCCAGTTAAACAGTAGCGTAGTGGGACAAACCACCAAGGCTACTAATTTGCCATTCTTTTCTTTTAAATGCTGTAAGAAAGATAAGGTTTGGATGGTTTTCCCTAGTCCCATATCATCGGCCAAGATCCCACCCCACTGTACATCGTGTAAATAATTCAACCACTGAAAACCACTAATTTGATAAGGCCTTAAGATAGGCATTAAATGCGCAGGTGGTGTAACATCTGCTATTGCATAGCGTTCTCTAATTTTTTCATACTTGCCCTCTAATTGGAAAATAAGTTCTTCCTCGTCTCTTTGTTGATAAAGTTCATCTAAAATAGAGAAGTGATACTTACTTAATTTAAGGGTGTCTGCCTTCCCCTCTCCTACTTTAAATAATAAAGAATATTTATTCAACCATTTTTCTGGAAGCACCCCTAAACTACCATCTTTCAGTGGAACAAATTGTTGTTTGTTTGACAACATGGTTTTAATATCTTGTATAGATACTTTTTGTTCGCCGAAGGAAATTTCCACTTTTGCATCAAACCAATCAGTATTGCTACTTATATATAAACGCGTAGAAGGCTTTGCCGTATTAAACTTGAATTGTTTTAAATATTCTGTTCCAAATAAAGGAATTTGTTTTTCTCTTAGGGTGTCTATAAACAAGAAAAACCAATTATTCTTTAATACCTCAGCACCTTTTAAGGCGAGTACATTGCCTTCATTCGGACGAATAAAGCCAGAATGTAATTGCTCAATAATATTTATTAATTGTCTTTCTGCAGCAAGGTCTCTTTCAAGTATGACAATTTTATCGCCTACCTGTTGAATCACAGAAGGCCCATCTTCTTTATTCACAATAATATCTTTGTAAGCGAATAAGGGTTCAAAGAATAAGTAGTCCCCGCTTTCTTTTAATAAAATTTGAAGCTGCGGTTTTACGCCTTTTAATTTCTGTTGTGAAACATTGTCTAAAGAAACCTGATACTGCTTAGATAAAGGAAGCAAAGTACTTTGCAAGTAATTGGGCCACTTATCTAAATTTACTTCATGGAAACCGGTAGGCATAAATTTTTCTACCCATAATAAATCGGCTCTTTGCTTCCACACAAAAAATTGATGATGGTATTGAAAAATAAAATTAGACTTCGCGTGATTATCTTCTAAGGGAATTTTACCTTCTGGCAAAACCACTTCTGCGTATACGATATACCTGTCTTCTTCTTTTTCTACTCTAAAGCTAGGCTGAATGGGATTGAATACCAGTTCTGCCTTTTGCATATTGGCTGTGGTAAAAGGCTTATTGTGTGGTAGATAAAAACTAAAAGCATGTTCCGATAAATCTCTCCACACTTTTTCAATTTTAGGATGCAAATATTCTTGCATCAATTCCTTTGTCTCGTCGGGTAAACTTTCTTCATCGGTATGCACAATATTATCCCACAAGCCTTGAAAGGGAGAATTTTTATTCAAAAATTTAGATAATTCAGCTGGTTGTAATTTTTTTACTAACTGCAATAAAATTTTATCTTCTTCCTTAATTAAATTAGGTGTGATAAATTTGACAAGGTCTATTTTTTCTACTTTGCCTAAAAAAGACGTGCCTTCTTCATTTACTTCTCCTTTGACTACATTAAAGGATATATAAGGATAAACAGTAGGCTGGTGTTGCATGACAATACCAAAACGCTCTTTAATAACGACCTCTTCATTAGAGGCGGGTTCCTGTTCCTCAATATCCCAGTCGTTGGATCTTGGCCTATTTAAAGTAATGGATTTAGCGCCATTAACTTTTTGAATTTTCTCGTCTAATACTTTCAAAAATGGTTTACCATCATGATAAATAAATTCAAACTTATCTTCTATATAATCATCTAAAGTAAAGCCGTATAAAGCCAGTAATTTATTTTTCTCTCTATCCCAGTTACGAATGGTTTCAAAATAATCGGCCCCTTTTAGTAAAAATAATTGTAACAATAACATCGCCTTATGCACGCAGAGTGGATATTCAGTTTCAGACAAACAATCGCAGGAGGTATCAAAAAAACGTTCTTCATTTTTTTGAATAATAACATGATAAGTTTTCCCCTTTTCATCTACTTCTGCAACTACTTTTTCATTTTCGCTTTCAATAATATGAGGTCGGACCGATTTTAATATTTGTTCTGCCTTTTCGAATATGGCTTTGGAACAAAGCATTCGAATCATTTTTAAATCTAAGGTCTTTGTTCTTAATTGTGTATGCGTGGTCTTATAAGAAGCAGGTTTATAGTCCAATAAATTCTTATCCAATAAGTCTTGGATATAGAATAAGGCGGCTGCTTTATGTCGGCATACTTCTGATAAATTATAAGGACAGCCACATCTTAAGGATAAGGTAGCCGCGCTCTTAAAATTTTCAATGGTTACTTTATAATAGGTACTATAGCCATCGTCTTTTACACGACAATGTATACTTCCTATTAAAGGATCAAATTTTGCTAATTCAATGTTCTTGAGCGCAAAAATTTTCTTGCCTCTACGAATCACTTCTTCAGTGCCGTAGCTATAAATGTGTTTTACTAAATAGGGTAATGCCATAATGGTACAAAAAGCCCTTAAAAAAGGGCAATTTGCAAATGTAAGGCTTTGCTAGCTAATATGGAAGTCTTATTATAATGAATGTGAAAATATTGTGATTAGCCCCTATTAATTAATGCGCCCTCCTTAAAAATAGGCAAGGAAGGGGCTGTATCCTTAGAAATACAATACAACATGTCCTCTTCTAGGCCATAGGCTGCTAGTCGGTGCCAATGCGTCACCGTTTTGATATAATTGGGCAAATCATTTTTTTGTTGATTGTATAACTGATTCGCCATAAAGCTACTATCGCAATGAATGTCAAAATAATCCTTAATTTCTTCTATGACCGCCCCTGCAAATAAGACATCTTCAATATTAAATCGGTTCTTCCAGCCAGAACAACCAAGTATCACTGGTGTATTTTGTTCTTTTAAATATTCTACCACCTTAGTTAAGTTGGGAAAGGATCCTGTAATAATATCTTTGGCTCCTTGCTTCAAGGCAAGATGCAATAGTTTAGTACCATTGGTGGTGGTGATAACTAAAATTTTATTTTCAATAAAATCTCTTGGATATTCTGAAGGAGAATTTCCATAAGATAAACCTGGAATAATTTTTCCATCTCTTTCTCCAGCAGTCACTCCTCCTGTTTGTTTACCTACTTCAATACAAAGCTCAGGTGTATCCACAGGAATAATTTTACTAGCCCCATTATATAAGGCAGTAGCCATGGTGGAAGTAGCTCTAAAAACATCGATGATAACAACGATACTATCTTTTAAATTATATAAATCTAATAACTGAGGGGTTAGAACGGTATGTAATGAAGGTTTTGTCTTTGCTGCAGTTGTCATAATGAACAAATATACAAAACCTTCATTTTTTATTAGACTAATTCTTTTTCAAGGGGGCCCTTTTTGGACAAGATTAAAATATCTGAAACAACAATATCGGTGCTTACTCTTTTGATAGCATTTTTATCGGTGTAAGCCTTTGTAAGCAGACGACCTTCTACCGCTATTTCACTGCCTTTGAGTAAATATTTTTCAGCAAATATGGCCAGCTTTGACCAGGCTACTAAACTAAACCACTGGGTTTCATCCACCCATTCCCCTTTCGCATTTTTATAGCGATCATTCACTGCCAAACGCATATTGGCCAATTGACTTTCCTTTAAAATTTTAAATTCTGGATCGGCCCCTAAATGACCAATCAACTGCACTTTGTTTTTAATTGCTTTCATACTAATTGTTTTGTTAAGACACAAAATTGCAAATAGTAATAAAACAAAAAACAAGTATTTACCCCATTGAAAAAGGGTATAAATAAATCTATAAACTATAGAATAGTTAATTATTCTAGTAGAAAAAGGGGAAACTTATGTAATTGAAAAACTATTCTAATTATTAACTAATAAAAATTAATTAGTTAAAATATGTAAGTAAAGTCTGCAACTAAAACAACCTTTACTTAAAAGGAAACTTAACTACCTGCGCTTTAACTAAAGTATTTCTAATATCAATATAAATTTCAGAGCCCGCTTTAGAAAACTCAGTGGCTACATAGCCCATACCAATGGCCTTGCCTAAACTAGGGGCCTGTGTACCTGAAGTTACCGAACCAATAAGTTTTCCAGTGGCATCTTTAATTTCATAATAATGTCTAGGTATACCACGGTCAATCATTTCAAAGCCCACTAATTTTTTAGCCACTCCGTTTGTTTTTTGTGCAAGCAAGCTTTCTTTATTGGTAAAATCTTTGGTGAATTTTGTAATCCATCCTAAACCAGCTTCCATAGGACTAGTGGTATCATCAATATCATTTCCGTATAAACAAAAACCCATTTCTAAACGAAGGGTATCTCTTGCACCTAACCCAATAGGCTGAATACCATCGGCAGCACCTGCTTCAAATATTGCATCCCAAATTTTATTGGCATTGTCATTAATGTCTTCAAAATAAATTTCCACACCGCCTGCCCCTGTATAACCAGTAGCACTAATAAGCACATTGTCAATGCCTAACATTTCTCCTTTTGCAAAACTATAATAAGGCATATTTAAAACATCCATACTCGTTAAGGTTTGAATAATTTTAGCAGCCTTCGGACCTTGTACAGCAAGTAGTGCGGTCTTGGCACTTATATTATGCATCTCTACCCCCTTAGTATTATAACTACTAATCCAATTCCAATCTTTTTCAATATTAGAAGCGTTCACTACTAACATATATATTTTATTCTTTTCTACACAGTACACTAATAAATCATCTACAATACCACCACTTGTATTGGGCAAGCAACTATACTGCGCCTTGCCGTCTTCTAAAATTGAAGCGTCATTGGTGGTAACGCGTTGAATTAAATCCAGGGCATTGGGGCCTCTAAGAATAAATTCACCCATATGGCTTACATCAAAAACACCTGCATTATTTCTCACAGCAGCATGTTCTAAGTTAATACCCGTATAACTAATGGGCATATTATAACCAGCAAAAGGCGCCATTTTAGCGCCTAGTGCATTATGTTTATGGGAAAAGGGAGTATTTAAAGCTTCGCTCATTTAGATTTAATTTTCTCAAATATAATCAAAAAATATAATCAAAAAAGAAACTGGAAGGAAGCCCTAATGGGTGAATCTGTCTAGTACCCATTGTAAGTCAGATAATTTGCCGGCCGCCTTTCCAATCTTATTCATCTTTTCAAGATTAGAACCACCTATATTATCTTTATTAATCTCATTCACTCTAACCACTTTTATTTTTTCTTTTCGAAGCTCTTCTTCTTTTAATTTTTTAATATCATTTTTGATGGCTTCTCTTTCTTCTTTCAATTTTTGCAATTGAATTTCTTTTTCTGACATGCCATCGTATTTGTCGTCCCCCTTTACACCATCACTATCCTCCATCGTTTTAAAATCTTTATCTCTTTTTATTTCTTCTAGTCCCGTTTTTGTCATTTTATATTCAACCCCTCTTTCAAACGAGTAAGATTCATTGTCCCAAGGCTCATTCCATTCATCATACCAATTGTTATCAGAGGAAATATTGTTAATCGTTCCCATCCTCATACCCCTTCCATTAATATTCACATTGGTTTGAGACCAACCTTTGTTGGTAATTTTAATACGCTTACCAATTGGCACTGCAATGGTCATAATAATATGCTGGTTTCTGAATTTATCTATTTTATTAATACCAATGCCCTTGTCTAAATTAACTATAGAGTCATTTTGGGTGAGTTCAAAGTTTATTTTATTTGCGAGTTCGTTGGCATTTTGAACCGTCTTACCATTGCTAAGCTTCACCAGTTTTACTTGAAAACTATCGTTTAAAGACTGTACAATTCGAATGCGCAAATTTCTTACGAACACTGTGTCTTCATCATAGTAACCTTGAAATGGATCAATTTGAAACCAATGGTTTTCATAATATTTCATTTTAGGTGCTGCCGTAATTTCTACATAATCAATTGTAGGATTTGTCAAAGCAATGCTTTGCTCTGCAGGCAAATTATGTCTTGAAAAACTATTGCCTAAGCTAGTTCCAAAATAAAATAGCGTCACCCAGCCCAGAATCCATAAGGCCCAAAAGCTTGATCTCACCCAAACATTTGCTTTTTTAAACCCTGCAATTTTTCTAATAACAGCCGTTACAATACCAATAATGGGCACCCAAATAAATAGTAAAAGGGCTCCAACAACAGACCAGGTTTGTGCCCCATCTTCAAGTAAAAATTTTCTTAAAGGTAGTAAGGCAGTAGCTGCTGCTCCTATTCCAAACAAAGCAGCTAATAAAGAAATACCTACAATGGCTAAGATAAAATAAACAAAGCCCTTAATAGATAATGTTATAATTCTTCCTATATAATATAAAAATCCTTTTCTCTTTTCTGTTGATCTATTATTTTCTGAAGATTTATTAGGGTCTTCATTATGGGTTGATCCTGTCCACTCATTGTTAGATTTATTTGCTTCATTCGAATTATTCGCAGATTTATTTCTATTGTATAAATCGCTGCCCCAAGATTGGGCTCTTTTACTAAAGCCTTCCATATCATTTTGAATAGTGTTTTTAATACTATTTAAATCTACTTTTTCTCCCACCATTTCTAATTTATCCGCACTGGTTTTAGCTTCTGGTAGTACCAACCACAAAACAATATATACAAAAACAGCCCCTGGGCTAAAAGTGATATCGAATAAATTAGGGAAATCGGGTGCATCCCAAAATTGGAATAAATGCATATGTCTAAAATTCACTACAAAGCGTAAGAATGGGATTAAGAATAAAATTCTCACTATCCATACTTGAATACCAAAATATTTGGACAAACCTGATGCTACCCCACCAATAATTTTATTATCTATATCTCTAAATAATCTTTTACGCACACCGCCTACTTCTTTTATTGAAGTACTGGGTACTGCAATCCATAAAATTAAATAGCCCAGTATATTGATACCTATTAAAAAGAACCAAAGAATTCTAACAAGTAATGGCTCAACCCCAAAGTAGTTGGCAATACCACTACATACACCACCTAAAACTTTGTTTTTTTCATCGCGGTATAATCTTTTAGGTCTATTGCTTGACGAATTAAAATTTGAGTAATTACTGCCACTCGTATTATTATAATTATTCTGATAATTATTTTGATTTGTATTCTGCTGCGTCTGGTTTGTACTCGCTTCAAATCCATCCTGGGCTTCAAAATCGGCAGGACGACCAATACTAGTAATAATTAAATCGATATCGCTCACTGCAATACATACCGTTCCTTTTTTCAAACGTTCTTCACATAATTCAGCAATACGACATTCAATGTCATTAATAATTTCATCGCGTCCTTCTTCGTTCGCGAAATAAACACGAAGCGACTCTATATATTGTTTCAACATTTCATACGCTTGTTCTTCAATAGGAAGAATGCGACCTTGAAAATTGATATTGATTACTTTATTCATAAAATATTTTTTATAATTTATTTTTAAGAAGCTGCTTCTGTTGAAGAGGCTGTACTATTTGTTTTTTGTACTGTAATTTGATCCACTGCCGTGGCCATTTCTTTCCAGGTTTGTAATAAAACTTCAAAGGCTGCTTTGCCTTCTTCAGTCATTACAAAATATTTTCTTGGTGGACCACTAATACTTTCTACCCAACGATAATTTAAAAGACCTGCATTTTTTAAACGCGTTAACAAAGGATACAAGGTTCCTTCTAGTATATGTAAATTGGCCAGCTTCATTTTCTCAACAATATCACTTGGATAAACCTCCCCTTGTTGAATGATGGACAATATGCAAAACTCGAGTACGCCCTTGCGCATCTGACTTTGTGTGTTTTGAATATCCATAAGAATTAATTTGAAACACAAAACTAGGGATTTTTATAGTACTATGTATGGCATAGTACTATAATTTTAATCATAAAAAATACAATACATTGATTTACAATATATTATATACATAATATTTTTATGAACGAAGACAGGAAAGGATAAATGGTAGGTTAATAGACCACTAATTGAATATTAAAGAATACTAATAAACTACTAATAGACCACTAATTCGTAGAAGTCTTCCTCTTTTAAATAGGTTTGAGCAAGGGCTTGTAATTCCTCGGGTCGAACAGAACGCACCACTTTAATTGTATTATAAAAATAGTCTTCCGTTAAATCATTTAATAAATAGGTTTTCCAACGGCTTATAATTTGAAAAGGGCCATCTAAATCACCTAATAAGGCACCCAACATATAATTTTTAACCAATTTTAATTCTTCTTCTCCCACAGGCTCTTCTCTTAATTTTTTCATTTCCTTATACACTTCTTCCATAGTGGCTTTACAAACATCCTTACCTGCATCGGTACTTACCATCCAGGCACCTGCATGTTTATAGTTTTGTAAATAACTATGTATACCATAAGTATAGCCTTTGTCTTCTCTAATATTACTCATTAGTCTGGATCCAAAAAATCCGCCAAAAATATTATTCAGCACTTGAGCGGCAGGAAAATCGGGATGATGTCTATTCGGAAAATGTCTGGCTAAACGAATAGAACCTTGCACAGAAGCTGCATCATTTACAATACTATATTTTTTTTCTGTGGCAGATATAATAGGATGCGCCTGCTCCTTAATATCTTTTTTATTTAAAGGAAGCTGTCCAATATGCTTATTGAGAAAGGATTCCATGGTAGAAGGAAATTTACCTGCAATAAAAATGACACATTTTCCATTCAAATAATACTGTTCGTAAAAGGCCACTAAGTCTTCTCTATTAATAGCTGTATAATCTTTTTCTACTGAGTATTTTCCATAAGGATGGTCGAATCCAAATAAGTATTCATCAATTAATCTATTAGCAATAAAATCGCCTTTTTTCAAATTTAATAACAACCTTTGAATTTGATTTTGTTTTAAAATAGCAATTTCTTTTTCAGGAAAACTAGCTTCTGAAATAATCTCTCCCATAATAGGAATGACTTCCTGAAAATGTTTTGATAAACCATGTAAAGTCACCGTGGCCGTTTCATTGGTGCAAGTTCTATTTAAATGGGCGCCGTAAAATTCAAAGGCATCGGTAATCTCAAAAGAAGTTTTGCACTTAGTTCCATTTTTTAATAAAAAATTAGTGGCAGCGGCTACCCAGTTTTTTTGCTCAAAACTATTACCTGCATAAAATACTATATCCACGAGCAATACTTCCTGTGACCCGCCTTCATAGGCATACACTTCTACCCCATTATCTAAGCTAAACTTTTGATAAGGTTTCAATTGAATATTAAAATCAATAGCGTCTTTAATAACAGGTGCTACAATTCTGTCTAGGGCCATGATTTAGGATTTACTATAATAATATAATGTGTTGCGATTGTTTTCTTGGAAAATTTCTTGTGCTGTTTGTTGAATCATGATAGGCGTTACTCTTTGATACAAGGATAATTCTTTGTTCATTAAATCGGCGTCTCCTAGTAATTCATAATAAGCCAGGCTATGGGCTCTATTCATAATACTCATATCCTCAAAACAAATCACACTTTCTGTTTTATTAATTACTTTTTGCAGTTCTTTGGCATCTAGTATTTCATTTTTTATTTTTTCTATTTCTTCTAACACTGCTTTCTCTGCCACCGTCATGCTAATACCTTTTACTAATTTTCCTTCTATGACAAGCAGTCCGGGATCTACGGTTCCAAAATGATAACAATCAATGGATGAAAAAATTTGTTTCACTTTTATAAGTTGCTCATATAATCTTGCAGAAGTACCTCCTCCTAAAACTTCTGTAATTAAATCGGTGGCATGATAGCCTTCGTCAAAACGGCCTCCCATATGCCAGGTCATCATTAACATATCTAAAGGCACATCGGCGCGCACATCCATAGTTCTACTTTTTTCTTGTACAGGTTCCTTGGGTAAATTGCGTACATAAGCTTTACCAGCTTCAATAGGACCAAACCATTTTTGGGCTAATTGTTTTACTTGTTCTGTTTCTACATTACCAGTCACTACCAATATCGCATTGTTGGGACGATAGAATTGAAAGAAGAAATCTTTTACATCTTCCATAGTAGCCTCTTCCACATGCGCAAGTGAGGCACCAATGGTCATCCAACGATAAGGATGTTGCGTATAAGCAAGGCTGCGCATTTTATGCCAAACATCTCCGTAAGGTTTATTGATATAGTGTTCCTTAAACTCTTCACAAACTACTTTGCGTTGCACTTCTAAACTTTTTTTACTAAAAGCTAAGGATAACATTCTATCACTCTCTAACCAAAAAGCAGTTTCAATATTTTCTGCAGGTATTTGACAATAATAATTCGTTAGGTCATTGGTAGTGTATGCATTATTTTCTCCCCCTGCTCTTTGCAGTGGTTCATCGTATACAGGTATATTCACACTGCCTCCAAACATCAAGTGTTCAAACAAATGTGCAAATCCTGTTTTGTTAGGGTCTTCATCCTTCGCCCCCACATTGTATAAAACATTTACTACGGCCATAGGGGTACTGGTATCTTGGTGCACCAATACTTTAAGGCCATTGTCTAGTTGAAATTTTTCAAATTGTATCATATCAGACAGTAAAAATACTTAATAACTACAACAGTTCCTTTTCTATTGCAAAAACCTTGTTTTTAACCCTTTCGAAACCCGATAAATTCGATTAACTTTGTGACCCATTAAATACCTGAGCTATGCAGCTGGAAACCTTATATCAACGCGCCTTGAATTTCGAACACTTGAGCAAGGAAGAAGGGATGTTTTTATTTGAAAACGCCCCTCTTACCGAGTTAAGTCATATTGCTAATGAGTTGAGAAAAAAACAAGTGCCCCATGGTAAAGTAACCTGGCAGATAGATAGAAATGTAAACACCACCAATGTTTGTATTGCGAATTGTAAGTTTTGTAATTTTTACAGAGTGCCTGGTCATCCTGAATCTTATATTACGGATATGGATACCTACCGCCAAAAAATTAAGGAAACTATTGAGTGGGGAGGAGATCAATTATTATTACAAGGAGGCCATCATCCTGAACTAGGTTTGGCTTTTTACACCGATATTTTTAGTCAAATAAAAAATGAATTTCCGACCATTAAATTACATACACTAGGGCCCCCAGAAATTGCACATATTGCAAAGCTGGAGAAAATGAGTCATACCGATGTATTGAAAGCCTTGGTGGCTGCTGGTATGAATTCACTGCCTGGCGCGGGTGCAGAAATTTTGGTAGACCGTGTCAGAAAATTAGTGTCTAATGGAAAATGTGGTGCGGACGAATGGTTAGATGTCATGGCTGCAGCTCATCAGTTAAATATTACCACCAGTGCGACCATGATGTTTGGTCATGTGGAAACCTTAGAAGAAAGATTTATTCACTTGGTGCGTATTCGTGAAGTACAAGATAGAAAACCAAAAGACGCTAAAGGATTTTTAGCCTTCATTCCTTGGACCTTCCAAGATGTAGACACCTTACTTACTAAAATCAGAGGGGTACATAATTTAACCACTACAGAAGAATATATAAGAATGATTGCCATTAGTAGAATTATGCTTCCTAATATTAAAAATATTCAAGCAAGTTGGTTAACTGTAGGAAAAGCCACTGCACAGGTTTGTTTGGAAGCAGGTGCCAATGATTTTGGAAGCATTATGCTAGAAGAAAATGTAGTGAGCGCCGCAGGTGCCCCACACCGTTTTACCTATAAGACTATACAGGAAGCTATTAAAGAAGCAGGTTTTGAGCCTCAGTTAAGGGACCAGCAATATGACTGGAGAACCTTGCCTACTGCTATTCAAGAGCAAGTCATAGATTACTAGTATGTAAGCGCTTAAAGGCCTTTAGCAGAAAATATCTTATTTTAAATAAGTTTAATGAACCATTGGCTGTAACATTTAGGTCAGGGGCTCGTTTAATGCTAATAGAAACTTCTTTTATACATGACCAACTTAGCATGACCGACTTAGACTTTAATAATTGTGTTGATGATTACTCCGACGGGGTTTACCGCTTTATACTAAAAATTAGTAAAAATAAAGAGGACTCCAGAGATATTGTACAAACTGCTTTCGAAAAATTATGGGTGAATAGAGAAAAGGTAGAAACCCTGAAAGCCAAGTCCTATTTATTTACAGTGGCTTATCATTTAATGATCGACCAGCTTAGAAAAGAGAATAAGATAGTAATGACAGATAGCTTTGATGAAAATACTCAAACAGTTTCGCAGGGCAGTTCTGAATTAAAGCAATTATTATTACAAGCCATTAATAATTTAAATCCTACGCAGAAGTCTTTAATTCTTTTAAAAGATTACGAAGGTTATTCTTACCAAGAAATTGGTGAGATTATGCAATTATCCGAATCGCAGGTAAAAGTGTATTTGCATCGGGCCCGATTAATTTTAAAAAATAAATTAACTCATCTTGAAAAAATGAGTGCCTAATGATGATTAACGAAAATAACTACGAAACTTATTTCATGTCCTACATTGACAATGAATTAAATGCTGCCGAAAGAGCGGCCGTAGAAGCTTTTGTCTTAACCGATTCAAAATATGCAGCCGCATTAGCTGTATTTGAAAAAACAAAACTGCATGCATCCACCAATGAATACATGGAGATGGAGGATAAAATATTTTTATACCGCTTCCCAGAAATGCAGGCCAGCCTAGATACCGATTTTAAAAAATCATTGTATAGAAAAGAAGCCCCTATTCGTAAAATAGTATTTACACCTAATATACTGAGGGCTTCCTTAGCTATTGCGGCTTTACTAATTTTATTTATTGGAATTCAACTATTTAAAACGAATACAGTAATAAAAGATAAAACAGCATTAGCTATTACCAATAATTCTTCTACTAATCCAAAACAGACTGAGAATGTAATATTACGTAGCAATGAGCTGGATGTATCTGTAAATAAAATTAATAATAGTTCGGCTCTAGTAAGTCAGATGCCATTGAATAAAAAATTAAATAATACTAATAATAATTTAGGTAAATCAGCTACCGGTAAGCAAGCTGTTTTTGAAGATCAAACCATAGCATCTAATAATACGAGTACAAGTATTGTTGCTACAACTGAGGGTCTTAACCAAGATAGTAGGGAAAATGAGAGCCAAAAAAATGAGAGCCAGATAAGATTAAGCTTGATGGAAACAATGCCTAATGAAGAAGAGAAAGCAGTTCTTGTAATCCCCTCAACTTATAAAGAAATTGATACAGAAAAAGATGACAGAACCATTAATATTGGTATGCTAGAAATTGATGGCTCTGCTTTCAGAGGTATTACTAGAAGATTTTCGGCCTTACTTAAAAGAAATAAAATAGAAAAAGAAAAATAAATATGAAAAAAATAATTGCCCCTCTAATATTAAGTTTATTAATGTTATTAAGCCTTCAAAGTTTTGCACAAAACGATAGTTCAAGAACCAACTCTAGTATTAAATTATTGGCTGATAGTAGCTTTAATGCAAATGATACTATTAGAATTGGCGATATGCTTATTATAAAAAAGCAAGGAGATCGAAATAATAGCAGTAATAATAATAGTTATTATAATAGAAAAAGAAATAGGCTTTATGGTACCAGTTTAAATATTACCAATGGTAGAATCAAAAAAGATACTTTTTTGTCTGTAAATGATGACACTGTAAGACTAGGTAGATTAAATATTATTAAATCACAAGACAGTAACAATAAGAAAGACTGGGAATCAATGATAGAGCATGGCGATTTTGATAATACCCGCATTAGCATTGAGCGTGCACCTAAAAAATTAAAAGATATAACCACCAATTGGTTCTCTTTTGATTTAGGTTATGCTAATTTTAGAGACGAGTCAGATCAAATGGTTTATTTAATGGGTTTCCCTTCCACTTATCCTGGCCTGCCTTATAATAAGTATTGGGTGAATTCAAGTAATTTAAAATTAGATAATCCTAAGTCAAGCAATTTTAATATTTGGATTGTACAGCAAAAAGTGAATTTGTACCAACATAAAATAAATTTAAAATACGGAGTAGGTTTTGAAATGTTCAATTTTAGATTTGAACAACCCGTAAGTTTTAGAAACGAGCCGGGCAAAACGGTATTTATGGACGATGTAAATTTTACAAAAAATAAATTATTCACTAAATACTTAACAGTACCTGTACAATTAAATTTTCAACCCAACCCCTACAACCGTAAAGGTTTTTATGCAAGTATAGGTTTAAGTGCGGGTTATTTAGTAGATGCTAGAAACAAACAAAAGAGTGCAGAAAGAGGCAAGCAAAAATATGATGGCAATTTTGAATTAAATAATTTACGATTTGCCACTATTGGTGAATTAGGCATAGGAGGTATTAGATTATACGGCTCTTATGGTTCTATTAATTTATTTGATAAAAACAAAAGTAACTTAACACTATTCCCTTATGCCATTGGTCTAAGATTTAGTAATTTCTAAACTAAATTTTCAGCACCAAAATAAGGCTGCAACACCTTCGGAAGGGCAATACCCGCTTCGGTTTGGTAGTTTTCTACAATGGCTGCAAAAATTCTTGGAAGTGCCAATGAACTACCATTTAAGGAATGTGCAAACTGTATTTTACCAGCTGCATCCTTGAAACGGCATTTCATTCTATAGGTTTGATAAGATTGGAAATTAGAAACACTACTTACTTCTAACCATCTCTGCTGCGCGGCACTATACACTTCAAAATCATAAGTAATGGCAGAAGCAAATCCCATATCTCCTCCACATAATCTTAAAATACGATATTGCAAACCTAGGCTTACTAATAATTTTTCAACGTGGGCTACCATTTCATTTAATACTTCATCACTTTTATCGGGATGCACAATTTGTATAATTTCTACTTTCTCAAATTGATGCACTCTATTTAATCCACGCACGTCTTTTCCAAAACTACCTGCCTCTCTTCTAAAACAAGGAGAATAAGCGGTCATTTGTAATGGCAACTCTGCTTCTTTCAAAACCACATCTCTATAAATATTGGTCACAGGTACTTCCGCTGTAGGAATTAAATAAAAATTATCTGCAGTGGCATGATACATCTGTCCTTCTTTATCAGGTAGTTGTCCAGTGGCAAAAGCAGAAGCTTCATTCACCATAAAAGGAGGTAAATATTCTGTATAGCCCGCTGCTATATTAAAATCTAAAAAATATTGTACCAAGGCTCTTTGAAATTTTGCACCCTTGCCAATATATAAAGGAAAACCGCTACCGGTAATTTTAGAACCGGTTTCAAAATCAACTAAATTGTATTTGCTAATTAAATCCCAATGTGCTTGAGCGCCTGCATGTAATTTGGGTGTTTCCCCCGCTTGCTTCACCATTTTATTCTCTTCAGGTGTTTTTCCTTTGGGCACTAAATCATGTGGCAGGTTAGGAAATTGTACAATGGTGTTTTGTAATTGCAATTCTACCTCGGCCATCTTTATTTTAAGGGGATCTAATTGTGTTTTTAAGCTTGTTACTTCGTTTTTCAAGTTTTCTGCCTGCTCTTTTTCACCCTTGGCCATTAAGCCCCCAATTTCTTTGGAAGCCGCATTTACCTTGGCCTGCATTTCATCAAAAGAGGCTTGTAATTGCTTTCTTTCATCATCCATAGCAATCACGGTATCTACCAAATCCAAATTAGCAAAATGCTTAATAGCCAATTTCTGCTTAGCTATTTCTTTGTTTTGGCGTAAAAAACTCACTTGTAACATTGGGTCAAATTTTAGCAAAGATAATCAAAGCATTGTACTACGCCTAGATATCCCCTACCTTTGCCTCCTAAATTGAAAATGAGATATGGCTTCCATAAATGACGACTTTCAGACCAGGTGGTGGGATTTAGAGAAAAGACTGATGGACCGCTTCGGCAAAAAGCCCGACACCGAATCTATATTATTTCTCATTGGGCTTCAAGAAACGGGCTTTTTAATAGAAAAAATAAGCAAGGAACAGAAGCAGGACCTCATGCATGTGGCTATTTGTAAGATCCTTTCTAGCAGTGGTTATTATATATTAGAAGGCCTTGACGAAGAAGGCTGGCCTCATTTTAAGCAATTAAAGGGCCTGCCTACCATGGACTTAATAGAACAGGAAGGATTTTTAAAAGACCATATATTACTCTATTTTGAAAACAATAGCTTCTAGCTCATTGTTTTTTTAGTGTTTTTTATGAATCTTTGCATCAATAAAAAATAAACTATGCAATTCCCAGCCGACTTACGTTACACAAAGGACCACGAATGGATTAAATTAGAAGGCAATACTGCCACTATCGGTATTACCGATTTCGCACAAGGCGAGCTTGGCGATATTGTATACATTGATATTAATACAGTAGGAAAAATGCTTTCCGCTGAAGCCGTATTCGGAACAGTAGAAGCTGTAAAAACAGTAAGTGATTTATTTTTACCAGTCTCGGGTACTATCTTAGAAATAAACCCAGCATTAACTGCACAACCAGAATTAGTGAATACCGATCCTTACGGCGCGGGATGGATGGTGAAAGTAACTGTGGTGAATACTGCTGATGTAGAAGCTTTATTAACAAGTGAAGCTTATAGTCAGTTGGTTCATTAATCCATTATGACAAATTCATTTAAAACTTTAGTTTGGGTCATTTTTGAATTTGTGCTCATATTTATTTTGTTAAGTATGCCTGGAAGTGATATTCAAGGCAAAAGTTGGATATCATTTATATTGCATTTGCCTTATGCAGATAAAGTAATTCATGTAGGATTATTCGGAAGCTTGGCACTTTCACTATTTTTTTATTTTGAACAGTATTCGAATATTTCTTTTAGGTCAACAAGAACAAAGGCACTTAGTTTAATTCTTTGTATTTTATATGGAATAGGTATGGAATTTTATCAAAAGTATTTTGTTCCTTCAAGGAGCTTTGATGTAGTAGATATGTTAGCAGATGCCATCGGAGCCTTACTAGCACTGCCTTTTTTTAATATGGTGAAGCATTTTATACAACCAAAAGCGAAATTAATATAAATGGGTATTGAAAAAGATATACAACAAACGAATTTCAGAAATGAATTTCAAAAAATGGGTATCAATATCATTTATACTGCTAATTGGTTAAATGAGAAGATGGGCCAAATTCTGTCTACAGAAGATATTACCCAACAACAGTTTAATATTTTAAGAATTTTGCGTGGTAGCGAATGTCCATTGAGTACTTTAAAAATTAGAGAGCGTATGTTAGATAAGATGAGCGATACCAGTAGAATTGTAGACCGCTTAATTGTAAAGGGCCTCGTAGAAAAAACGGCCTGTGTAAAAGATAAAAGACTGGTAGATATTACTGTTACCAAAAAGGGACTGCAATTATTAGAAAAATTAGATGCTTTAAATGAACATATTGATTCTATTTTAAAAGGCGTGAATGAAAAAGAGGCAGCTACTATGAATCAGATTTTAGATAAACTTAGAGAACATAGCAATACTATATAAATTAAATAAGCAAACATGCGTTTTACATTGAGTATCCTATTTATAGGATTTTTTATTTTTACAAAAGCACAACCCACATTAAACGATAAAAATGTTTTTGAATTTAGAGGCGTATGGGTAGCCACTGTTGAAAACATAGACTGGCCAAGTAAAAGGGGCTTATCCAATCAAATACAGAAAGAAGAATTTATTACACTACTAGATAGGCATCAAAAAAATGGCATGAACGCTATTATTATGCAAGTGCGCCCTTCTGGCGATGCTATCTACCCTTCCACCTTAGAGCCTTGGAGCGAATACTTAATGGGTACGCAGGGCTTGCCCCCTAGCCCTTTTTATGATCCTTTAGAATTTATGATTAATGAAACGCATAAAAGAGGCATGGAATTTCATGCCTGGATTAATCCTTACCGAGCCGTATTCAATGTAAAAAAATCAAGTGTAGCGCCAAGTCATATTTCTAAAATACATCCGGAATGGTTTTTAACCTATGGAGATAAAAAATATTTTAACCCAGGCCTTCCAAAAGTATGGCAACACACTAACCGAATTGTAAGAGACTTAGTAAGTAGGTATGATATTGACGCCATTCATATGGACGATTATTTTTATCCTTACCGAATTGCAGGTAAAGAATTCCCTGACGAAAAAACTTATCAGCAAAATAAAAGAGGCTTGTCTAAAGAAGATTGGAGAAGAAGTAACTGCGATACCATTGTCAAACAATTATACGCTAGCATTCACCAAATAAAACCTGGTGTTCAATTTGGCATTAGCCCCTTTGGTATTTGGCGCAATAAATCAAAAGATGCAAGAGGCAGTGACACCAAGGCGGGTCAAACCAACTACGACGATTTATATGCCGATATATTATTATGGTTAGAAAAAGGTTGGGTAGATTATATAGCGCCTCAAATTTATTGGGAGCACGGACATCCGCTTGCCAATTACGATACCATTATTGAATGGTGGAACCAAAATAGTTATGGAAAAAATTTATACATTGGTCATGGTATCTATAAAGCAGGGACCAATACTGCTTGGAAAGATAAAAATGAACTGCCTTATCAAATAAAAAGAGTACGCGCTTTAAAAAATACTAATGGTAGTGCCTATTTTAGTAGTAGCAGTTTTAATAATAATATTAATAATTGGAATGATAGTTTGCAAGAAAAATACTATCAAAAGCCCGCTCTTCTACCTTCTATGCCTTGGCTAGTCCAATATAAAGTAGAAGCGCCCATGGTAAATAAGCAAAGCGCTAATAGCTATCAAATTCAAGTGAAATTGATAAGCAGTATAAAGCAGTATGCAATATTAGAAAGCACGAATAACCAATTTTCAGTAGCTGCTATTCTAATGCCCGATACTAAAATAATTAATCTAAACAGTTTAGGCATTCAGAAAAAATCCAATACACAGTACTGGCTAGTCGCTATTGGGAAACAAAATCAATTAAGTAGTTTGGTGGCGCTGCCTTAAATAATCAAAAGCCCTACCTATATTATTCAATATATATTATTCAAAAGACCTTTTTAAAGGAATATTTTCATTGGCCTTAATAATTAATGGCACATGCTCTATAATGGTCATATCATTATCAAGTCCAAAGGCTTTTTGATCGCTCTGTGCAAATTGCTTGATATTAAAGTATACATCCATAATAAAGTCCTCTCTAATAGACAATTCATTTTCAATAGAGAAAAAGCTTTCTATAATGACATAAGTGATATCGGTATGGAAGTCCTTACTTTTTAAAGATTCATACTTGCTATAAATTCCCAATTCTTGAGACTGGTTCAATTCTTGCATCACTTTTTTGAAGCAAACATTCACACGAGGTTGAATTCTGAATCCTAATTTAAAATCGACACGCATTACTTTATCATCCACTAACTCTTTAATGGTGTATTCCATCCCATAAGGAGAATCGGTTCTGTCAATATGTAAGAACCAATAAATATCGGCACGTTTGGGTTTTTTATTCAAAATAGAGTCAATAATACGGTGCTCAATTTCTCTATGATTATTGGCCTTGGTCAAATACACTAGGTGGGTTGCATATTTAGGCATGTCCTTATCAACACTTAGTTCAGCAAGGGGTTCTAAATAATCTTTCAACTTTACAAAATCTAAATAACGATTGGCAATTTTTCTAGCACGATGCCAAATCATCATTACAAAAATCATACTTAAAGAAAAAACAAAAGTAATGGCAGCCTCTTTAATTTTTACAAAATTGGCTACAAAGAAAGCTATCTCCACTATAGTAAAAATTAAGATGATTAGCGCTACAATAGCCTGACTCCATCTTTTTACATTTAGCATATAGAAATTCATGAGCATGGTGGTCATCATCATACAAATAATAATAGAAAATCCATATGCTCCTTGCATACTTTCACTTTTCTTAAAGTATAAAAGCATAGTCACACAACCTACCCATAAAATAAAATTCAAACTAGGGATATAAATTTGCCCTTTTTGGTCGGTGGGAAATTTAATGGTTACCCTTGGCCAGAAATTCAAACTAATGGCTTCAGAAATTAAAGTAAAGGAACCACTTATTAAAGCCTGGCTGGCAATAATGGTTGCCATGGTGGCAATACCAATACCCACAATCAAGAACCAATGTGGCATTATATTAAAGAAAGGGTTCATACCGTTGTCACTTTGACCAATAAAGTCTAACAAGTAAGCTCCTTGACCCATATAACTCATGACCAATGCTACTTTTACAAACATCCAACTCACTTGAATATTTTGACGGCCGCAATGACCTAAATCGCTATATAAAGCCTCGGCCCCCGTGGTACAAAGAAAAACTGCACCCAAAAGCCAGAAACCATTGGGATAATGCACTAGTAAATCATAAGCATAATAAGGGTTCAATGCTTTTAAAATACCCACATGATGCAGTACTTGTGAAAGACCCAAAATTAAAATCATGGAAAACCAAATGAGCATAATGGGACCAAAAGCAAAACCTATAATTTTGGTACCAAAACGCTGAAAGAAAAAAAGTAAAGAGATAATAGCAAGTACAATTCCAACTGTTAAATTATTACCAGGTACAAAAACTTCTTTCAATCCATCCACTCCTGCCAAACCTTCAATGGCGGAAGATACCGATATCGGAGGTGTTATCATTCCATCTGCAAGTAACATGGCCGCGCCAATGATAGCAGGCACATATATCCATTTTACATAACGACGCACTAATGCAAATAAAGAAAATATTCCACCTTCACCTCGGTTATCTGCACGCAGCGTTAAAAAAACATATTTAAAAGTAGTTTGTAAAGTAAGGGTCCAAAAAACACAGGAGATAGCACCATATACAAGTTGCTCAGTAATTACTTTATGATGGATGATGGCTCCAAATACATATAAAGGTGAGGTACCAATATCGCCATAAATAATGCCGAGCGTTACAATTAAACCTGCTACCGAAAGTTTGTGTGCATGATTGGCGCCAGCTGTTTGTCCCATGGATTAAAGTAAATTGAGAACAAAGTTTATAAAATAATAATTAGAAACAGCTTATTGGGCAAAGTATTTTACAAATATCCCTAAGTATTTTACTAAGGCTTGTAAGTTCCCCATTTTGCTTCCACCGCTTTGAAGCGAAAATCAAAAATTCCTTCTAACTGCCTTTTAACCAAAATTACCTGGGCAATATCCCCTAAAAATCCCAAAGGAATTTTATAATGCACAATGTCTTCCATTTTTACTCCCCCTTTTATCTCAGTAAAATGGTGCTGATGGTGCCACATCGTATAAGGACCAAAGCGCTGTTCGTCTACAAAATAGGCACCTTCCTTTACATGGGTAATTTCTGTCATCCAATAAAGTGGTATACCCAAGAGGGGCTTGACCGTATATTCTATAATTTGGCCAGGGTACATTTTAGCACCATGGTACTTACTAATAATGTTAAAGCCCATTTTTTCAGGGGTAATCTTAGCAAGGTTGGCTGGACTGCTAAAAAAATTCCAGGCTTCTTGAAGGCTAATGGGAATAAACTGCTCGGTATGGAGGCTATATACTTTTGACATAACAAAACAACAACTAAGTCTTGTTTTTGTTGTAATAATTCACCCTAAAGCCATTAATTTTATCCTATGATAACTAAGGCCGCCCAATTAAAGGCATTTGAAACCATTTACGAGAACTTGAATGCCCAACAAAAACTGGCCGTGGATACCATTGATGGTCCCGTGATGGTCATTGCAGGACCTGGCACAGGCAAGACCCAAATACTGGGCGCCCGTATTGGTAAAATACTTTTAGAAACCGATACCGCTGCTGAAAACATATTATGTTTAACCTATACTGATGCCGGTGCTATTGCCATGCGCAAAAGATTAGTCGGTTTTATTGGAGCGAGCGCTTATAAAGTGAATATTGCTACTTTCCATTCTTTTTGTAACGATATCATTCAAGATAATTTATACTTATTTGAAAAGCCCAGCCTAGATCCTATTTCTGAATTGGAAAAAATTGAGCTCTTAAAAAAACTCATCGACCAATTTGATAAAAACAATCCTTTAAAAAGATACAGAGGCGATGTATACTATGAAATGAATAATCTGAGCAGGTTATTTAGTACCATGAAAAAAGAAGGTTGGACCAGCACCTATTTAGTGGAACAAATTGACCTTTATATTTCTGAAATTCCTACAAGAGATGAATTTGTATACAAGAAAAAATACAAACAGTTTGAAGCGGGCGCTTTAAAACAAGGATTAGTAGAGGCAGCAGTTGAAAAAATGGAAAAATTAAAAGCAGCCGTAATTGCTTTTGATGCTTACCAATCACTGATGAAATCGCATAGTAGGTATGATTTTGATGATATGATTAACTGGGTGATAACTGTTTTTAAAGAAAATAAAAACTTACTGGCGCAGTACCAAGAAAAATATTTATACATATTAGTAGATGAATACCAAGATACCAGTGGAACGCAAAATGAACTGGTACAATTATTAGTGAACTATTGGGACCAACCTAATTTATTTGTAGTGGGCGATGACGATCAAAGTATATTCAGGTTCCAAGGTGCCAATGTAGAGAATATGTTGCATTATAAAAATCAATACCATGAATCCATCACTACCATTGTACTTGAAAACAATTATAGGTCCACTCAACCTATTTTAAATGCTTCTACTCTATTAATTAATAATAATCAAGAAAGGCTTATTAATAAAATGGAGGGCCTATCTAAAAATTTAATTGCTGACTTACCAGAAAATAAAAATATTGAAATTGCTCCTTCTATTTATGCTTACAACGATCCTCAAGAAGAAATGATAGGCATTGCAGAAAAAATTAATCAACTTATACAAGCAGGCACGGCTCCAAAAGAGATTGCGGTATTGTATAAAGAAAATAAATACGGAGAAGAGATTGCACATTTTTTACAACAAAAAAATATTCCTTTATTTAGTAAAAGGACGGCTAATTTATTTGATCAAGTCTTAATTCAACAAATTATTAGAATCTTAGACTATCTCGCCTGCGAATGGGATCAGCCCAATGAAGGTGCTAATTTACTATTTGAAATTTTGCATTTCTCTTGGTGGAAAATATCACCCATTACTATTGCGACATTAACCGTAGAAGCGAATCAATTAAAATATGGCCATCCAGAAAATACTTTTAGAAAAGTATTAATTGATAGAACCAAGGAGGTGCAAACGGCTTTGTTTAGTGAAGGGGGCATGAGTGAAGTGGCCAAGGCCATGCAGGTATTAGAGGAACTAATGAGTCAGGTGGCCAATGTGACTTTAGTGAATTTAGTAGAACAAGTTTTACAAAAAACAGGCATTATACAAAATGTACTCACAGGCAGTCATAAAAATCATGAGTTAAACTTAGTAAGTACCTTTTTCGATTTTATCAAAGAAGAAACGCATCGCCATCCTACGCTACATTTAAATAGTTTGGTAGACATGCTAAAACTCATGCGCAGAGAAGATATTCGGCTGCCCCTTCCTATTACCACGGGCTCTGATGCTGGCGTAAATTTATTAACCACCCACGGCAGTAAGGGTTTGGAATTTCAATATGTATTTTTAGCAGGCACTAATGCGCAGTATTGGGAAAAGAAAAGAAGAACAGCCAGCGCAGGTTATACCCTACCCGATACTGTTTTAAGGAGTTTAGAACATGCAGATGATAAAGAAGAATTAAGAAGATTGTTTTATGTAGCCATCACCAGGGCCAAACAATTTTTAACCATTTCATATAGTCAGTATAAAGCAGATGGCAAGGAAGCAGAACCTAGTCAGTTTATTATTGAAGTATTGGAAGGCAAAGAAGCGAGCATTCAGAAAATAGAATTACCACAGGACATCAAAACATCTTATAAGCTACTTCGCTTGCAAACAGCGCCCATGCCGGAAATTCAACAACTAGAAGATGATTTTATCAATCCTAAACTAGAAAAGTTTTCGATGAATGTAACGGCTTTGAATAATTACTTAAAATGTCCTTTACATTTTTACTATAATAGTTTAATTCGTGTGCCCTCGGGAAAATCGGAGGCCACTACTTTTGGTTCAGCCATCCACGATGCTTTGAATAAGTTATTTAAAAAAATGCAAGAAGCGGGTAATAATAGTTTTCCCGATACACAAACCCTTATTCAAGATTTTAATTACTACATGAATAGGCATCGAGAAGCCTTTACGCAACAAGAGTTTAAGGATAAAACAGAATTAGGGGAAACAGTGCTTATTAAATATTATGACAAGTATATAAACGAATGGAATAAAGTAGTATCTACTGAATTTCGTATCAATAATATAGTGGTAAAAGAAATTCCTTTAAAAGGCACCATTGATAAAATTGAATTTAATGGAAAGCTAGTAGTAGTGGTAGATTACAAAACAGGCAATATTGAAAACGCAAGAGAAAAATTAAAAGGGCCTAACGAAAAAAATCCTATAGGGGGTGATTATTGGAGACAGGCCGTTTTTTATAAAATTCTGTTGAACCATCACCCAAAAAATTGGGAAGTAACTACCGCTGAATTTGATTTCGTAGAGCCCAATAAGAAAAAAGAATTTGAAAAAATTGTAGTGCCTATCACAGATGCCGATATCACCACTGTAAGTCAACAAGTACAAATGGTTTGGGGCAAAATTCAAGCCAAGGATTTTTACACAGGCTGTGGCAAGGAAGATTGCCATTGGTGTAATTTTGTAAAAACAAACGAATTGGCGGTGGCGCTGCATGAAATAAAAGCAAGCGCTGAATCAGACGAAGAATAAATCAATTAAGTTTGCATTCTATGAGGAAGTTTTCATTACTGAAATTATTAGTCTTGGCTGGATGGGCGCTTTCAAGCATTATGCAATTAGAAGGCTGCGCCAATATTGTACCCCCTAGCGGCGGACCCAGAGATAGTTTGCCTCCCTACTTAATAGCAGCTAGGCCCATTGATTCTGCGCTGAATGTATTCCCTAAAGAAATTTTAGTAGGCTTTAACGAATATATTACCACTACTTCTATTCAAGAAAATTTAATTATCTCTCCTACTTTAAAAAATATTCCACTCATTGATGCGCGTTTAAATAGTATTAGAATAAGAATTGCCGATACTTTATTAAATAATACCACTTATAGCATACAATTTGGTAATGCTATCAAGGATGTGAACGAAGGGAATATCTTAAAAAACTTTACTTATGTCTTTAGCACCGGCACTCGTTTAGATACCGGAAAAATTTATGGTAAAGTAATGCTTGCTGAAAGCGGAAAAGTAGATAGTAGTTTTGTGGTCATCTTACACCCTGCAGGCAAAGATTCTGCTCTTTTTAAAGAGCGTCCTAATTATTACACGAAGCTTAATGGCAAAGGACAATTCGGTTTCAATTTTTTACCAAAAAGCACCTACAATATTTTTGTACTCCCTAACGATTACACTAAAAAGTACGACGATAGCACTAAGTTTTTTGCTTTTCTAGATAGCGCTATTAGTATTGAAACGACTAAGGACTCCCTTCAACTCTATGCATTTCAAGGAGCTAAAAAGCCAGAAAAAAGAAAATCTACCACTACGCTTAAAGTGGTTAAAAAAATAGGGGCTACTTTAAAATACAGTAAAGATTTTGACGGAAGCGAACAAGATATTTTACATCCTTTACATTTAACATTTGAAACGCCCATACATTTTAACGATAGCTTCTCTATTGCTTTATGTGATACATTTAATAAAAAATTGGAAGCCGCTGCAATAAGCGTTGATACTGCACATCCTGAAACCATTATAGTTTCTTATCCTTGGAAACCTGGCACCAAGTATCGATTAATTATTCCGCAAGCGGCTATTAAAGACTCTTTAAATAATATTCTAGTAAAAACAGATACACTCGCCTTTATTACAAAAAAAGAAGAGGCTTACAATAGTGCTGTAATAAGATTAAAAGGCTTTGAAAATTTAAAAAATCCAGTACTTCAATTAACTCAGGACGAAAAAGTAAAATTTAGTTACCCTATTCATTCAGCCCTCATCAATATTGCCAGACTACCGCTGGGGGAATATGCCCTTACACTATTAATAGATAACAATAATAACGGCAAATGGGATACAGGTGCTTATTATGGTAAGCAAAAGAGGCAGCCAGAAATAGTGAAATGGTTTCCTACCCCATTAAATATAAGAGCCAATTGGGAGAATGAAATAAATTTAATTTTAAATAAGTAATTTTACAGCCAGTATAACAATATGCAATTACCTTCTACTTTATTAGAAAACGCAGTGGCCGAATTTGCCAAGCTACCAGGTATTGGTAAAAAAACGGCACTACGATTGGTATTGCATTTATTAAAACAAGAACAGGACGTCACTAATAATTTTAGTGAGGTCTTAAAAAAAATGCGCAAGGAAATTCAATTCTGTCAAAAATGTTACAACATCAGCGATGGTACTATTTGTTCTATTTGTGCTAATTCAGGTAGACAAAAAAATACTATTTGCGTAGTGGAAAATATTAGAGACGTAATTGCCATTGAGAATACACAGCAATTCAATGGCACTTATCATGTACTCGGTGGAATTATTTCTCCCCTAGATGGTATTGGCCCGGAGCAATTGACCATTGAACCCTTAATTGAAAGAGTTAAAAAAGATAATGTAACTGAATTGGTTTTTGCATTGAACCCCAATATTCAAGGCGATACCACCATTTATTACATTCAAAAAAAGCTAGGACCCAGCACTTGTATGATTACCACCATTGCAAGAGGTATTGCCTTTGGGGGCGAATTAGAATATGCCGATGAAATGACCCTGGGCAAGAGCATCTCCAACCGTCAACCCATCCACCAATACATCAAATAGGAAAATTCAACCGAATTGTATAATTTTGATGTTTAAACATTAAGTATGAAAGCTATATTCCTTTTATTATTCGCCATTTTAGTAAGCAGCCCTAGCTGGGCTCAAAAAAATTACAGCACAAAAAATGCAGAAGTACATTTTATTGCAGTCGACGATAATGATATAGATGCCGTAAATAAAAATGCGGTATGTCGTCTACAATCCAATGGTGATATGAGTTTCATTATGCTTATCAAAGATTTTACATTTGAAATGGAAGGCATGCAAAAACATTTTAATGAAGAATATTTAGAAAGCGATCAATTCCCACGTGCCTTTTTTAATGGCAAAATTGCTAATTTTTCTACTGTTAATTTTGCCAAGGATGGCAAGTATCCTATCACGGTAACGGGTACGATGCAAGTACATGGCGTCAATAAAGCCATGCAAACCAGTGGTCTCATAGAAATTAAAAACGGCCTACCCATAGCCACTGCAAAGTTTACTGTCACCTTAAAAGACTTTAAAATTGGAGGCATTCTCATTAAAATGGTAGCCGATAAAATCAATATCGATATTAAAGCCACCTTCCCATAATTCAGCATAACTAAGCTTTATAGCATAAAAAGGGCTTTATTTGGCTGCAAAGCAATAGTGTATTAACTTTGCATCGCATTGCAGGCGGATTTGTTTATTGTTCAACCTGCTTTCCGAAAGGAAAAAAAAGAACTAATAAACGATACTATTTTACACCCCCCATTTTTCAATAGTATTATTAGTTGCTCTATTTTCTTTTGGATACATGCATAAAAATTTATTTATGTCAATTCAAGAGACACTCAAAAAAAGAATATTGGTTATTGATGGTGCCATGGGTACGATGATTCAGCGCCATAAATTAACGGAAGCCGATTACCGCGGTACAAGATTTGCCGACTGGCCTTCAGACCTTAAAGGCAATAACGACTTATTATGTATTACACAGCCCTCCATTGTTTCAGGTATTCATTTGCAGTATTTAGAAGCAGGTGCTGATATTATTGAAACCAATACTTTCAGTAGTACTTCTATTGCTATGGCCGATTATGATATGCAAAGCTTGGCTTATGAATTAAATGTAGCGGCTGTTAAATGTGGCCAGGAAGCCGTTCGACAATACAAATCAAAACATCCTAACGCTAGCGAAAAATATATAGCAGGTGCTATTGGCCCTTTGAATAAAACTTTAAGTTTATCACCGGATGTAAATAATCCAGGTTTTCGCGCCGTCAGTTTTGATGAAGTAGTGATAGCGTATACAGAACAAATACGTGGGCTTGTAGATGGTGGCGTAGATATTATTTTAATTGAAACTATTTTTGATACCTTAAATGCGAAGGCCGCCATTTTTGCAGTGAAAGAATATTTTAGAAAAGAAGGCAAGCCTGAATTACCTATGATGATAAGTGGAACCATCACCGATGCATCGGGTAGAACCTTAAGTGGTCAAACCTTATCCGCATTCTATAACTCTATTGCACATGCCAAACCTTTAAGTGTAGGTTTAAACTGTGCCTTAGGGGCGCAAGAAATGAGAAGTCATATTGAAGAACTTGCACAAATAGCCACTTGTTATACATCGGCCTATCCTAATGCAGGACTGCCCAATGCCATGGGAGAATACGATGAGCAGCCACATGAAACAGCTCATTTTATTGAGGACTGGGCTAAAAATAAATTTGTCAATATTGTAGGAGGCTGTTGTGGTACCACGCCCGATCACATCAAACATATAGCGGATAATGTAAAAAATATCACACCCCGCGTGCTACCTATTCAAGACCCAACTATTTAAATTATGAGTGAAGAAATAATACATATTAAACCTTATTTAAGATTAGCCGGACTAGAACCCTTAATTATTCGTCCTGAAACTAATTTTGTAAACGTAGGTGAAAGAACCAATGTAACAGGTTCTAAGAAATTTGCAAGACTTATTAAAGAAAATAAATACGAAGAGGCTTTATCGGTGGCCAGAAGTCAGGTAGAAAGTGGTGCACAAATTATTGATGTCAATATGGATGACGCCTTACTAGAAGGTGTCCCTGCCATGACTACTTTTTTAAATTTAATACAAAGCGAACCAGATATTGCCAAGATACCTATCATGATTGATAGTTCTAAATTTGAAATTATTGAAGCGGGTTTAAAATGTGTGCAAGGAAAATGTATAGTGAATTCTATTTCCATGAAAGAAGGAGAAGCTAAGTTTATTGAACAAGCGCATATTTGTAAAGCCTTTGGAGCAGCCGTAATAGTGATGGCCTTTGATGAGAAAGGACAAGCCGATACCAAGGACCGTAAAATTGAAATTTGTTCACGTGCTTATAAAATTTTAGTAGAACAAGTAGGATTTGATCCTCAAGATATTATTTTTGATCCCAATATTTTTGCTGTAGCCACAGGTATTGAAGAGCATAATAATTATGCAGTAGATTTTATTGAAGCTACGCGTGTTATCAAAGAAAGAATGCCACTGGCCAAAGTAAGTGGTGGTGTTTCGAATGTATCTTTTTCTTTTAGAGGTAATGATGCCGTGCGCGAATCCATTCATGCAGTATTCTTATTTCACGCCGTGAAAGCGGGTATGGACATGGGTATTGTAAATGCTGGTCAATTAGAAGTCTATGATGAAATTGAACCCACTTTAAGAAATTTATGTGAAGATGTTATTTTAAATAGAAATAACGACAACAACGAAGCCACCGAAGCCTTAATACAATATGCAGATACTGTACAAGCAAAAGGCAAGGTAGAAGTGAAGAGTGCCGCATGGAGAGAAGGCAGTGTAGAAGAAAGATTAGCCCATTCATTAATTAATGGTATTACCGATTTTATTGACGCGGATACTGAGGAAGCCAGATTACAATACAGCGAACCCTTGGAAGTCATTGAAGGGCCACTGATGGCGGGCATGAACCAAGTGGGTGATTTATTTGGTGCAGGAAAAATGTTTTTACCGCAGGTGGTAAAAAGTGCAAGGGTGATGAAAAAAAGTGTGGCCGTTTTAACGCCGTTTATTGAAGCCGAAAAAGAAAGAAAAAAATTAGCTTCTATAAACCCCAATGGTGCGAGCAAGGGGCCCGCTAAAATATTATTAGCCACCGTAAAAGGCGATGTGCATGATATTGGAAAAAATATTGTGGGTGTGGTACTCGGTTGTAATGGTTATGAAATTATTGATTTAGGGGTGATGGTGGCTGCCAATAAAATTTTAACAGAAGCACAAAAACACGATGTAGATATTATTGGGCTCAGTGGACTCATTACGCCTTCCTTAGACGAGATGGTGTATATCGCTAAAGAAATGAAACGTAGAGGAATGACTATTCCACTTATGATTGGAGGTGCTACTACTTCTCGTATGCATACTGCCGTAAAAATTGCACCAGAATATGGAGATGGGGTGATACATGTATTAGACGCCTCCAGAAGTGTAACGGTGGCTGGTTCTTTATTAAACAAAGACCAGAAAGCCCCCTTCTTACTAGAATTAGAAAAAGCTTATGCAGGACTGAAGTCCGATTTTGAGAATAAAAAAACAACCAAGCAATCACTTAGCTATGCAGATGCTTTAAAAAACAAAGCCATCATTGATTGGGAAAATTTTAAAGTAGTAGCCCCTAGTTTTACAGGTAATCAAGCCATTGAAATAAACGACTTGTCGGTGCTAGTTGACTACATCGATTGGAAACCCTTTTTCATTGCTTGGGAATTGCATGGTAATTTCCCTGCTATTTTAACAGATGCGGTAGTAGGAGAAGTAGCTACAAAATTATTCGAAGATGCACAAAAATTATTAAAGCAAATTATTGAAGAAAAATGGCTAACCGCCAAAGGGGCCATAGGTTTTTGGCCAGCTAGTTCCCATAACGATGATGTAGTTGTTGAAAATGGTAAAGAAAAACTAGCCTTGCATTTTTTAAGACAGCAAGCTAAAAAAACGGTGGGCCAACCTAATTATTCATTAGCTGATTTTATTTGCCCAAGCTCAGAAAATAAAAAAGATTTTATCGGCGCCTTTGCAGTCACTATTCATGGTATTGAAAAACATATCAAAAACTTCGAAGAAAACTTAGATGATTATAATAAAATTATATTGCAAGCCTTGGCCGATAGATTAGCAGAAGCCTTTGCAGAATATTTACATGCTAAAACTAGAAAAGAATATTGGGGCTATGCAGCAGATGAAAATTTAAATAATGAGTCTTTAATTAGTGAACAATATGTAGGTATTCGTCCTGCACCGGGTTATCCTGCTTGTCCCGATCATACCGAAAAATATACCTTGTTCAATTTATTAGACGCAGAAAAAAATACAGGCATTAGTTTAACAGAAAGTTTAGCCATGTATCCAGCTTCTAGTGTTTGTGGTTGGTATTTTGCGAATCCACAAAGTCAATATTTCGGATTAGGTAAAATTAATCAGGACCAAGTCTTAGATTACACCAAAAGAAAGGATAAGCCAATAGAATATATTACAAGATGGTTGCAGCCAGTGATTGACTAATGAAAGATTTTAACAAATCTTCTTATTGAACTTAGTATAAATTTGAAGTATAGTACTTTAAATAAGCTAAATTTGACTTATCATTTTATTCGAGTTATGAAGCCCTTGATAGCCACTAAATTTTTACTTTTTTCATTACTATGCTGCATGCATGTTAATGCACAAAGTACAAGCAAGCCCTTACCCTTAGTGGTAGTGGAACAAATACAGGCCTACTCCTATTTAAACCCAACGGCTAGTTATTGGAAAATTCCAGAAAATATCAACCCTATTTTAGAGGCCTTAGATACTAGTCTTTTTGTTACTTTAAAAATGCAAAGAGAGAAAAGTTACAATACACTTAATGTAACACTTACTAAAACAAGTCAAGCAGGTAAAATAAAAATTGATTGGAGGGGTAGTAGAGATATTCCCTATCATACTTATTTAGAAATTTATGAAATGGATCCAGAGTTTGCTTTCCAGAATAATTTGATTGCAGACAATGATTCAGTTAAACTTTCACAAAGTAAAAAAAGAGATAGCATTCATTCTGTTTGGTTTGTTGCCTGTTCTATTTTTAATTCAAAGCAAGAACGCGTTTTTCAAAAAACAATAATGCTAGGTCTTACACCTATTGGAACATTGGGCATTGGCTATACCATTAAAACATCGGCTAGCATGCCCAATCTTGTATTCAGTGCTATTGCCAAATCAATGAATTATTTAGATGCAGAAGGAGACAATATAGATTTTCTTGACATTAAAGTTCCAGCAACTTATGCCACCGATGATTATTGGATGCCCTTTGTGCACAATATGCCAAGAACTATATTTGACACGAGTAAGCAATTTATATCCTTTGCTGATCATGAAGGTGTGCATGCCTTAAGAGTGCCTGCTGCTGTTTTAAAAAGAATTAATCAAAAAGATAAATCTGAAACTAATCCCTATAAAGAGATCATTACTGCTTTAAGAAAGACTAGGTCTTTATTTAACAACAGCGAGTATTATAAAGTAATACAGCCACTTCGTGATATTAAAAATAATATCGATTATACATTAGATACCTATATTGAGTTTACAACCGAACCTACCACCAATGATAATACGCCTAAATTTGCCATTCAATTTTTACCAGAAGCTACGCATCGCATTTACCAAGAGAAAGATAGTACGGGTTATTTTACAGTAAAAGATTTTGTCAAAGAAGAAAATAAATTTTACTACCCAGACATTGTTTACAATGGATACGATTCCAGCCGTCGCGCTCCCTTAGGTACATTTTTTGCAAAACAACCTATTGTTCAATCAAGAGTTATTACTGGCAAAGCATTCAACCATGAGTTTACCATTCAATTGAATTATGAAAATAATATTACCACTATACTGGTTGATAAAATAATGGTGATGGCCATTAGTGGTAATAAAAAACCCACTCAAATGGTGGCAAAAGGAAATCTTCCTGCGAATTTGCAATCCTTATTAATACTCATCGCTTATGCAGAAATATTTCAACAACCCGGATAAACAAATTATTGCATGCGAATTGTAAGTTATAATGTCAATGGAATTAGAGCCGCCATTAAAAAAGGGCTTATTGAGTGGTTAAGCGAATATCCGGTAGATATTTTTTGTGTGCAAGAAACCAAGGCTACCGAGAACGATATTGACCTTTCTTTATTCACAGCCCTTGGCTATCATGTCTGCTGGTTTTCGGCCCAAAAAAAAGGTTATAGCGGAGTAGCTATTTTTAGTAAAATCAAACCCAACCTCGTGCAAACAGGAAGTGGATATGAGATGAGCGATTTTGAGGGTAGGGTGATTAGAATAGATATAGGTGATTTAACCATTGTAAATGCCTATTTCCCCTCTGGAAGTAGTGGCGATGAAAGACAAACCTATAAATACCAATGGCTAAAAGAGTTTGAAACCTATTTAAAAAAGCTAGCTAAGAAACGCCCCAAAATTATTCTTGCAGGTGACTATAATATTGCACACCAAGAAATAGATATTCATGATCCTAAAGGCAATAAAAAATCTTCTGGTTTTTTACCTGAAGAAAGAGAATGGATGACTCAGTTTTTAACAAATGGATGGATAGATAGTTATAGAAAAATAAATCCTACCACTACCGGTGGTTATTCCTGGTGGACCCAAAGGTTTCCCAGTGTGAGACTTCAAAATAAAGGATGGCGTATTGATTATTTATGCACAACCGATGCCCTAGCAAGCTCTATTAAAGCCGCCACCATACTACCTATGGTGAAACACAGCGACCACTGCCCCATTGTTTTAGAATTAAAATAAAATATAAAATTATTTTCATGAAAGTGTATAATATTAGTTTTCAGATTGAACCCAGTTTAGAATTGCAATGGTTGGAATGGATGAAAAATAATTTTATTCCTAGCTTAATGTCAAGTCAAAGTTTTACAGAAAATAAATTTTATCAAATTAAGGTAAATGCCGACCAATCGCCTACTTATACCTTACAACTTTATTGTGACAACATTGAGCTATGGCAGGCCTATCAAGAATTACAGGCAAATGACCATTTAAAAGAAGTACAGCTCGCTTGGGGTGAAAAATGTTACTATTTTTGCACCGAAATGCAAATTGTGAATTGAATGTGGATAGATTAAATGGCGGAAACGCAAGGCAGGCCTATATTTCAGCCAATTACCAATAAAACTCAATGCCATCAAGGGTTTCATAAGTTTTTAATTGAATACATTATACTAACGAATTCCCTGATTTTGTACGAAATCCTTGCTATTTAAGGGTTTCAAGCGAAAAATAAAAATGCATTTTGAAAAAAAATATTTTTTCAATTGATAAAAGCCAATAAATTTGTTACATCGTTTTAACCTTATAAAAAACACATCTATGAACAAAGCAGAATTGATCGCTCACATTGCTGACAATGCAGAGATCGCAAAAACACAAGCTAACGCAGCTTTAGACGCATTTATCGAAGCAGTTACAAAAGCCTTGAAAAAAGGAGATAAAGTAACTTTAGTAGGATTTGGTACATTCTCAGTTTCTAAGCGTGCTGCTCGTATGGGCCGTAATCCACAAACTGGAGCTGCTATCAAGATCAAAGCTAAGAAAGTTGCAAAATTCAAAGCAGGTAAAGAATTGAGCGGTAAATTATAGTTTTAGTGACTAAAATCGCTTAATTACAAGATTTTGAAAAAAAACCCTCGTATGTGCGAGGGTTTTTTTATTTTTGCTGTCCAATCAACAATTAACAAAAAATAAGAATATGGGAAGAGGAGATAAAAAAACAGCTAAAGGAAAAAGATTTAAAGGTTCTTTTGGCGTAAGCAGACCACATAAAGTGGCTAGTAAAGGTGTTAAAGCGGCTACTGCCAAAACAACTGCACCAAAAGCGACTGCTGAAAAAGCAACTGCCCCAAAGGCTGCTGCTGTAAAAACTGAAAAAGCAACTAAAGCGAAAGCTTAACACTTTGTAATAAAACCCCCTAACGGGGTTTTTATATTTAACATTAAAGTATTTATGAAACGTATCTCGTTTTTAATACTATCACAATTATTGGTAGTAAGTGCAATGGCACAGTGCGCTATCTGTACCAAGACCGCCGGTCAAATTGGTCAAGAAGCTGGCAAGGGTTTTAATGCGGGTATATTATATTTGGCAGCTATGCCTTTTGCTATTGCAGGCTATATCGCCTTCAAATGGTGGAAGCAGGATAAATCTTAATAAAAACTTTGCGCGAATTTAAAAATATTAAAATTGGGTTTAGCAGATTCCAAAGCTAAATTCAATTTAATTTTTTCTATATCTACCCCATTCATTTTACTTGCTATAATCAATTGAACCACTTTATTAAAAAGCATTTCTTTTTGTTGCAAACCATCATGAATGGATAATTGGTGCGCATCCACCGCTTTTAGTAATTCCGCAATGCCTTCTCTTTCTGTAGCAATGGTAGTAACTACCGCTGGCGCCAATTGATTGGATGTGTTTTCTATAATCATTTGTTTTAAATGATTCGTAAATATTTGTGCATTGGGTCGGTCACTTTTATTTACTACAAAAATATTGGCAATTTCCATTAGCCCCGATTTCATCATTTGCACTTCATCCCCCGCTTCTGGCACTAAGACTACCACGGTAGTATCTGCTAAGGAGGCTATCTCTACTTCCGACTGCCCTACCCCTACTGTTTCTACTACTATATAATCAAAGCCTGCAGACTGCATTAAAGTAGTCAAGGATAGCATGGCACTATTCAATCCACCCAAATGTCCTCTTGCAGCTAGCGACCTAATATACACTTGAGGATGCAGGTACCAATCTTTCATGCGAATACGATCTCCTAAAAAAGCACCTTGATGAAAAGGCGAAGAAGGATCCACGGATAAAACAGCTACTTTTTTATTTTCATTCACCCATGTTGAAATAATGGCATTAATTAAAGTACTCTTTCCTGCACCTGGAGGACCTGTTATGCCCATGATAGGAACAGTTTCAGGTACTAATGCTGCTAAAAAAGCATTGGCGCCTGCTGCATTGTTTTCAATAAAGGATATAGCTTTTGCTAATAAAAGAAAGTCTCCTTTAGTCACTGCTAGTTTAATATCGGAAATTGAATGCATATTTATTTTCTAATAATTTTATAATTTTTAAAATCAAAAGGTCGAATACCTGTAAATTTTTCAAAATAATACAAGCATTTATTTTTAAAGGAGAACTTTTTTTGAGAAAGGTCTACATCAATGACCCAGTTCTTTTTTTGTATTCTATCAACCATGACCCTAGGATGCGTGCCTGTGAATTTTTCTAAAGAATCAAAACCAGTAAAATCATAATCTTCGGGGCTTAATTTTATTTTTTCCATTGCTGTATCATCGTTCCAATAAACGCTACTCTCTTTTAATTTTTTTCTCATTTGTGCAGGACTCTTTACCCAGCCATAATGATAAATACTTGCGTCAACACATGCCACCGGCAACTTCGTTCTACCTATTCTGAAACCTTGCGCATCTCGATAGGCGGAAATAGCTTTATTATTTCTAATAATTCTAATTTCATTTGCATACCATTTTCTACTATCTCCTACATAATCATAAGTACCATAAAAATGTTTATATTTAAATAAAAGCCCTTGCACTTCTGTATCAGAAGCATACTTTTCACAAGCTGTTCTTATCGTCGCATGATACTTTTCATGCACTACTTCATCGCCTTGAATATAAAATGCCCAAGTATATTCGTCACCCACCAAAGCAAAGGCTTTATCGGTTTCGTCTGCTAAAACAGCGCCCCCTTTTCTTAAATTTTTATTCCAAACAGAGTGATGAATTTTAATTTTAGGATCTCCAATGGCTTCAATAAGCGCAGTGGTTTCATCGCTAGAATCTCCCATTAAAACAATCATTTCATCCACCACGGGTAGTATGGAACCAATAGCTTCCACAATGGGGAAGTCATTGGTAACCGCATTTTTTATGATCGTAAACCCCGCTATTTTCATGCCCGCTTAATTTGTACTTCAAATAACCGAAAACTTTTGCAACTTGCCTATTGTTTTATATAAACTTTGGGGCAAAGAGATTATTTTTGAACCATAAACAAGTTTATGTCTACCACCATCTGTTTTGATTTTGGCAACACACGATTAAAAGCAGCCATTTTTACCAATGCCTCCTTGGTAGAACTGCGTGTTTTAGCAACTGGCTCTATTCAAGAAATTGAAAAATTATTGGCTGAATTTACTCCAACAAAAACCATTTTGTCTTCCGTTATACATCACGAGAAAGCCATAGAAACACTACTTGCAAAAAATACAAAATTTCATTTATTGGGACCCAGCACCCAAATTAACTTTACCACCCCGGTGGGCAAGCCTGAAACCATTGGCGCGGACCGTTTAGCCTTAATAGCTGCAGCAGTAGATATGTATCCTAATAAACATAATTTAGTTATTTCTTTAGGTACTTGTATTACCTATAATTTTATCAATAATACCCATGCTTTTTTAGGTGGAAGCATATCCCCAGGCATGCAAATGCGCTTTAAGGCAATGCATGAGCAAACGGCCCTTTTACCCCTTATTAGCCCCTCCAACGATTTTCCACTAGTGGGTTATGACACTAAAACCAATATTCTAAGTGGTGTTATTTTGGGTATGGCAGCCGAAATAGATGGCATTATTACAGCATATGAGCAGAAATATGGCAACTTTAACGTGCTATTAACCGGTGGAGACATTTCTTATTTTGTACCTCATTTAAAAAAGAGGATATTTGCCGATCAAAATTTAATATATAAAGGACTGTATGCTATTTGCGAAAAAAATAATTAGGTTAACCCCCTTTCTAGGTTTAGTTTGTTTTATCACCCCAACTAAGGCTCAAATCAATTCCCCTTTTTCTAGGTATGGATTAGGTTCTGAAATAGTGAATAGTCAAAATGCAACCAGTCAGGCTTTGGGTGGTTTTTCTGCTGCTTATACCTCTTCCATGAATGGTAGCTTTGGGCAAAGTATTAATTTCAATAACCCTGCATCTTATGGTTCTATTTATATGACCACTTTTGATTTAGGCATGAACTTTAATAATAATACTTTAAAGAAATTATCTGCACCTACTGGCAGAGAACAATCAACTTACTTAAGCCCCAATTATATAGCAGTGGGCGTGCCTGTAGATAAAAATAAAAAAATAGGAATGGCTTTTGGCCTAAGACCTATTTCACAAATAAATTATGCTGTAACCGAAACAAAAAGAATTTCTTCTGGTGATACCATTTTCAATAATTATGTTGGACAAGGTGGATTAAACCAAGTGTTTTTAGGTTTTGGTAAATCTTGGAAGTATTTAAGTTTGGGAGTGAATACAGGCTATAATTTTGGACGTCGAAAAATTGATAATATAAAATCATTTCAAAATAGTACCGACTCCAACTATTTTTTCCAATCCACTTCCAATACCAGTACCGTTTTTAGTGGTATCTTTTTTCAAGGGGGTTTATTAGGAGAATTCCCTATCTATAAAATACAAAAAGGAAAGGGTGTTCAAAAAACAGAATACTCTTTAAGTTATGGCGCTACTGCTACTATGGACCAAACTATGAAAGGGAAACAAGATATAGTACGCTCCACAGGAAGTTTTACAGCTACTACTTCTACTCCATTAGATACCGCTATCTCTGTTCGAAATATGAAGGGCAATGTTACTATACCTGCTAAGTATACTTTAGGTATAGCCTTGCATAAAAAAGAATATGATACAAGAGGAAATTATGACCAATGGGTATTGGGCATTGAATACAATAGCGCTGCTTGGCAGGACAAGTATAGTTTCTACGGACAAAAAGATGTGCTGTCTAATTCTTGGATGTTTCGTGTTGGTGCACAGTTCTGTCCTAATCCTTTTAACTATCAAAGTTATTGGTCTACTGTCACTTACAGAGCTGGTTTTTATACGGGTAAAGACTATATCAACATAGACAATAAGGGCTTGAAAATTGCTGCCATGACTTTAGGAATGGGACTACCTATTAGAAAATATCGTTCATATGATTACCAATTTACTTTACTAAATTTAGCATTGCAAGCTGGCCAAAGAGGTTCCGGGGTAAATGATTACAAAGAAAATTTTGTACAATTTACTGTAGGCTATAGCTTAAGCGATGTTTGGTTTAATAAACGCAAATATGATTAATACTTTTTTACATAAAAAAACTAAACTAGCAGTTGCTTTAATAAGTAGCTGCTTTTTTATGCTGGCCTGTGAAAATAACGTGAATGAAGTACAGGCCTTAAGTGCACGCATTGGAGGCATTGATGTAGGAAAAGAGGTATCTATTTTTATGAGTACCGACGGAAAGATGACAGCCAAATTAATGGCCCCTTTGATGAGAAAATACTTAGTGGATAGTGGCAAAATGGTAGAATTTCCTAGTACTATTAAAGTAGATTTTTATAAAGACAGTTTGCATATTGAAAGTAAACTTAGCGCCGACTATGCCAATTATAAAGAGGCAGAAAATAAAGTATTTTTAAAAGATAATGTAATTGTATATAATGTCTTAGGAGATACTTTATGGTGTAAGGAAATGATCTGGGATCAAATAACCAATAAGTTCACCACCGATAAAGAGGTGATTGTAAAGCAACATAACCCCATTGCTAAAATTTATGGTAAGGGTTTTGAAGCCAATCAGAACTTAACAGATATACATATTTTTAAACCGCAATCAAATAGTTTTGCCATACTATCCGATAGTAGTGGCAGCCAACCTAAATAATTTTTATGGAATACAGAAAAATGGGTAAGACAGGCTTACAATTAAGTACACTTAGTTTTGGAAGCTGGGTCACTTTTCACAAACAAATCAACGACAGTATTGCCGATGAACTAATGGGTATTGCCTATGATGCAGGCGTGAATTTTTTTGATAATGCCGAAGTGTATGCTGCAGGCGAGAGTGAAAAAATGATGGGCCGTGTATTGAGTAAAAAAAACTGGGATAGAACTTCTATTGTACTTTCTTCCAAAGCTTATTTTGGTTGGAGAGGAAAAGCAAATAAACCTAATCAAACTGGACTTAGTAGAAAGCATTTGACCGAAGCCTGTCATGAAGCTTTAAAAAGATTAGAAACCGATTATCTAGACCTTTACTATTGTCATAGACCCGATAAAACGACTCCAATTGAAGAAGTGGTGCAAACCATGAACACGCTTATTCAACAAGGTAAAATTTTATACTGGGGTACGAGCGAGTGGAGTGGTGTTGAAATTATGGAAGCCCACCGTGTAGCGGCTGCACAGCATTTAATAGGGCCATCGGTTGAACAACCACAGTACAATTTATTTGAGCGTGCAAAAATGGAAAATGAATACCTAGAAATTTTTAAAAATGTAGGTATGGGCACTACCATTTGGAGTCCTTTAGCATCAGGCCTTTTAACGGGAAAATATAACGATGGTATACCAGAAGGATCTCGTTTTCATTTAGAAGGTTTTGAATGGTTAAGGGACCGCTTATTAATGCAAGACAGTATAAAAAAAGTCCAGCAATTAGGGGTCCTTGCCAAAGCATTAAAAGTAAGCACCGCTTCATTAAGTATTGCTTGGTGTATTAAAAACCCAAATGTGAGTACTGCTATTTTAGGTGCTACGAATAAAGCACAATTGTTAGATAATTTAACAGCTATTGATACCGCCGCCTTATTGACTGCTGAAATTATGGAGCAAATTGAAGGTATTGTTGAAACAAAACCAAAATTACCTGAGTGGTAATGACTAAATTTGAAAATGAATAAATACATTTTATGCTTTTTGCTATAGTAGCCTCACTTATTTTAATTGGATTTTTTTCAGGCTATGAAATTGGCTTCGTGAGTGCCAATCGTTTAAGCTTAGAGCTTAAAAAAAAGCAGGGTAATAATGCGGCAAAAATAATAGCAAAGTTTTTAGAAACACCTACGCAATTTATTGGCACTTGTTTAATTGGTTTAAATATTTCCTTAGTAGTTTTTGGTATTCAATTCGAAGCCTTGTTGGATAAATTCGTTTGGGAAAGATGGAACTTAGGTCCCTACTCCATTTTACTAGGCAACACTATTTTATCTACGCTCGTCATTTTACTTATTGGAGAGCTAGTACCCAAGGCCATCTTCAAAGCTAGAGCCGCTTCCATGATTACGCTCTTCGCCCCTTTGGCACAATTTTTTCATATATTATTTAGGCCCATTACCATCTTACTCGTAAACCTTGCGCAATTTGTATTGAAATATTTATTTCAAATGCGTATTATTCATAAAAAAGAGGGTTTCACTAAAGTGGATCTAGCACATTTTGTACAACAAACAAAACAATCAAAAGAACAACAGGATTTAAATACCGATTTATTTGAAAACGCATTAAGTTTACCAGATATAAAAATTAGAGAGTGCTTAGTGCCTCGTACAGAAATTGTAGGTGTTGAATTAACTACTTCTATACAAAGCTTAAGCGAAATATTTATTGAAACTAAATTAAGTAAGCTCATTGTTTACGAAGAAAGCTTAGATGCCATTGTAGGGTACGTGCATCAACTAGATTTATTTAAAAAGCCAACTAATATAGCTTCCATAATACATTCTATCCCTCTTGTTACTGAAAGTATGAATGCAGCAGACCTTATCAGTTTATTCTCTAAAAAAAGAAAAAGTATTGCCTGGGTAGTAGATGAATTTGGAGGCACCGCCGGTATAGTCACCATGGAAGATGTACTCGAAGAAATTTTTGGAGAAATTGAAGATGAATATGATGAGCAGGACTTAATTGAAAAAAAGCTTTCAGATACCGAGTTTATATTTAGTGGGCGCCTAGAGCTCGACTACTTATATGAAAAATATGGTATAGATTTTTCAGCCGACAGCTCAGAAACCCTTAGTGGCTATTTAATTCACCATCACGAGTCCATTCCGAAAATGCGCACTATTATCCATTTGCCTCATTTTGACGCCGAAATATTGGCGGTAAGTGATACCCGAATTGAAAAGGCAAAAATCAAAATCCGCTAGTCCTTTTTTTGATTTTTGGACCCCCTTTTTCCCCTAGAAACCTTAACTTTAGCCCTCATTGAAAATGTACTATGGCACTATTTGACCGATTTAAAAAAAGTGATGAATCAGAGATGTCTTTCATCGATCATTTGGAAGTATTAAGGGGCACGATTGTTCGTTCATTAAGCGCCGTATTAATCACTTCGCTTATCATATTCATTTATCGTGATTGGGTCATGGACAATGTTATTACAGGTCCATTGAATTCAGATTTTATTACCTATAAAGCATTTTGTAATTTAAGTCATTGGTTACATTTAGGAGATTCACTTTGCATGCCGCCTGTGAAGGTATCCTTACAAAGCACCACTTTTGGAGGTCAGTTTTTAAGTAGTATTAGTATGGCCTTTGTGGGGGGTTTAATTATAGCCTTCCCTTTTATATTTTATCAAATATGGGCTTTTGTAAAACCCGCGTTAAAAGAAAAAGAAGTTAAGAATACAAGGTTCATGATTTTTTGGGTATCCTTCTTTTTCTTCATGGGTTCCGCCTTCGGTTTTTTTGTATTAGGCCCCTTTACCTTTAATTTCTTGGCTGGCTTTCAATTAGGCTCTAAAGGAGCCATCACTACTATTCCTACATTTGCCGATTACCTAGACAATTTAACCAATTTAATTTTAGGCTGTGGTATTGCATTTGAACTACCTGTCATTGTTTTTCTGTTAACTAAAATTGGTTTAATTACGCCTAAGTTTTTAACTACTACGCGTAAATATGCAGTGGTCATTATTTTATTTGTAGCTGCCTTTATTACACCAAGTCCAGACTGGTATAGTCAAACCATTGTATTTATTCCTTTATATACTTTATTTGAGTTTAGTATTTTTGTTTCAAGATGGGCACATAAGTCTGTTAAAAAGTCGGAGGACGAGCAGTGGGATTAAGAAGAACGCTATTTAAAAAATAGACAAGAATAAAATATTTGTAATAAATTTTTATCAGTAAAATTAAAATATGAATTACGTTTTTGATGCTACCAAACCCATTGCCTTAGGCGCCGACCATGCAGGTGTTGATTTTAAAAATACCATTAACGCTTGGTTACAAGAAAAAGGATATACCACCAAGGACTTTGGCACCTATAATGCCGATTCGGTAGACTACCCCGACTTCGCACATCCCACCGCTACTAGTGTTGAAACTGGAGAAGCTGCTTTTGGTATTTTATTTTGCGGTAGCGCCAACGGTGTAGCCATGACAGCCAATAAGCATGCAGGTATTAGAGCTGGCCTTTGTTGGCAAACCGATATTGCAGAACTAACGCGCTTACACAATAACGCCAATATAATTTGTATTCCTGCTCGTTATGTAAGCATGGAGCTTACTAAAGAAATGATAGAAAAATTTATGAATACTGCTTTTGAAGGAGGTAGACATCAAAATAGAGTTAACAAAATTACTTTCGCCTAAAAATTAAATAAGTCAAATGAAAAAACTAGTATGGATTTCTTTGCTTTTGATAAGCACTATGTCTTTTGCACAAACAACAAAGGACCTCACCAAATTCGCCAATGTCATTACTGCTAAAGCAATGAAAGAAAAACTTTCTATTGTCGCAAGTGCTGAAATGGAAGGCCGTGAAACAGGAAGCCCAGGTCAAAAAAGAGCTGCGGCTTATATTGAATCTGAGTTTAAAAGAATGGGATTATTGCCTGGAAATGGGAATAGCTACCAACAAGTATATCCTGTTTACCAAGACGCACTTACTGAAAAGAAATTAATAGTGCAAGGAAAATCATTTGTATGGGACAAGGATTTCAACTTTAATTTACAAGGCATTGCTAATACAAACTTGGATATTAAAGAAGTTGTTTTTGCAGGCTACGGTATTGTAGATGCCAGCAAGTCAATCAATGATTATGAAAATTTAGAGGTAAAAGGAAAATTAGTTGTTATCATAGAAGGAAATAGCGAAGGACCAGTAAAAATGGGAGCTGGAGGTAATCGTGCTTATTACGCTAACCCTGCATCTCCAATGGCTAAATTGCGTCAAGCAAGCAGCAAAGGGGCAGCTGGTTTATTCATTATATCTGCCGATTTTCCTAGTAAAACACCCTCCCTTACAAAAAGCAATGTCTACATGAAATCAAATGCAAATGCAAGTGCAGGTTTTATAATGGCTAATATTTCTATGGAAGTAGCTGCTGCTTTGCTAGGCGGTACTGTTTCTTCTTTAACTAGTTTGAAAGAATTAAAAAAGGGAATCTATACAACCAACGCCTCGATGGTGGCCACAAAGACAACAGAGAATGTAGAAAGTAGTAATGTTATTGCAATGCTTCCAGGTACTGATAAAAAAGAAGAATATGTAATGTTAACGGGTCACTACGATCATTTAGGTAAAAGAGGCGATGTCATTTGGTATGGTGCGGATGATGATGGTTCAGGTACAGTAGCTGTAATGCAAATGGCTGAAGCTTTTGCTGCAGCAGCCAAAAAAGGTTTTAAGCCTCGAAGAACCATTGTATTTATGACTGTAAGTGGCGAGGAGAAAGGCTTATGGGGTTCAGCATATTATTCAGAACACCCTATTTTTCCTTTAGATAAAACCACTGCCGACTTGAATACAGACATGGTGGGTCGTGTAGATACAGAGCGTCAATTAGGAGATACACTTAGTTATGTATATGTAATTGGTCACGATAAGTTAAGTTCTGAATTAGTAGGTATTAACGAAGCAGCTAATAAGGCTTCAAGTAATATTACCTTAGATTATAAGTACGACGACCCTAACGACAAAAATCAAATTTACTACCGTAGCGACCATTATAATTTTGCTAAAAAAGGTGTGCCGGTTTTATTCTTCTATGATGGCATGTTATTAGCCGATTATCACCAGCCAACAGATACCATCGAAAAAATTAATTTTGATTTGATGCAAAAAAGAGTGTCCATGGTTTTTCATACTGCTTGTGAGATTGCACAAAGAGAAGATATGTTGAAAAGAGATATTCCTTTGAATATGCCCGGGAGGTAATTAAATATTCATTTAAAATATAATTTTTCGCTCTCTATCGCGTTGCTCAAAGTTCGCTTAAAATTATATTTTCTCATTTCTATTTAATCTATACTTATATCAGAAAAAATAAAAAAGCCCCTAAGATTCCGGATGGGCTTTTTATTGGAAAAATCATTTTGATATTGGAATAAAATCAGCGCCCTCGTTTATGGGGGGCGCTGAGAAAATCATTAGAGAAAAATTAAAATGGGTCTTAAATTTTCTTTAGACCCATTTTAATTATTGACCAAGTATATAGGCAAATATCAACGGCACTACAATGGTAGCATCGCTTTCTACAATAAACTTAGGGGTATGAATATCTAACTTACCCCAGGTAATTTTTTCATTGGGCACGGCGCCTGAATAAGAACCATAAGAAGTTGTACTATCACTTACTTGACAGAAATAACTCCAGAAAGGAACATCATGCCATTCTAAGTCTTGGTACATCATGGGCACTACGCAAATGGGGAAATCACCGGCAATACCGCCACCCACTTGGAAAAACCCAACACCTTTCCCACCACTATTGGCACGGTACCACTCAGTTAGCTCCACCATGTATTCAATACCATTTTTAACCGTACTTGCTTTTAATTCTTTTTTAATAACATAGCTAGCAAATATATTTCCAGTGGTGCTATCCTCCCAACCTGGCACGACAATAGGAATATTCTTTTTAGCCGCAGCTACAATCCAACTGTCTTTTGGATCAATCTCATAATATTGTTCTAACTCTCCACTCAATACCACTTGGTATAAAAATTCATGTGGAAAATAACGCTCCCCTTTTTCTTCTGCTTGCTTCCAATACTTCACAATATGTTTTTGCAATCTTCTAAAGGCTTCCTCTTCTGGAATACAAGTATCAGTAACTCGGTTATAATGGTTCTCTAGTAAATCCCACTCGTCTTGAGGTGTTAAGTCACGGTAATTAGGCACGCGCTTATAATGACTATGTGCCACTAGGTTCATTACATCTTCTTCAAGGTTTGCACCCGTACAGCTTATAATAGCAATTTTATCTTGACGTATCATTTCAGCCAAGCTAATACCTAATTCAGCGGTACTCATAGCGCCTGCTAAACTTACCAGCATTTTACCCCCTTCTAAAAGGTGGGTTTCATAACCTTTTGCAGCGTCTACCAAGGCAGCAGCATTAAAATGTCTATAATGATGCTCTACAAACTTTGAAATTGGACCTTTGCTCATTTTTTTCGATTTGAAGCAAAAGTAAATTTTTTTATGGATATAGCGTGTTATTGATTAAAACCGAAATAATAGTAACTTTAAGCTCTAATGCCGGCTTATGAATAATAAAAAAATGGTGCACTTGTATGTACTTGTATTAATTGGGATTCCATTTATCTATGCAGCCTACCTCTACCCTAATTTACCAGCAATGATACCTACCCACTTTAATATCAAGGGGGAAGCGGATAGCTTTGGCGGTAAGGACAGTATTTATTTAGGGCCCATCATCATGGGGGTAGCTAGTTTATTTACTTATTTTTTACTGGCTAATATTAAAAATTTCGACCCTAAAAGAACCCAGCAAATAGACGATGGTTTATTTCAAAAATTTGGATTTTTCACCGTCCTATTTTTAAGTGCATTATGCATAGTCATTTTATACGCTACCACGCACCAAGGTATTCCTATTGAAAAATTATTATTCCCCATAATGGGTTTAGCTTTTGCAGCAATGGGATTATATATGCCCAAAATTAAACAGAACTATTTTGCAGGATTTAAACTGCCTTGGACATTAGACAATGTAGATAATTGGAATGCTACGCATAAGATAGCAGGTAAAGTATGGTTATACGGTGGTATAATTCAGTTTTTTGCAGGTATGGCCTTTAGTTCAATCACTTCTTTTGTTATTTTTTTTATAGATATGATTGTGATGGTACTCATACCCACAATTTATTCTTACAGAATGTTTAAAAATGGAAATAAGGTTGCCTAATAAATAATACTAATGAATTAAAATAATAATAATAATAATAATAATAATAATAATTTTTACAAAACTTCTTAAAATTTACAGATGAAACTAGCTACCAAATATATTCACGCAGGCGCGCATCCCGATCCAAGTACCGGTGCTATTATGACACCTATTTATCAAACCTCTACTTATGTACAATCCGCACCAGGCGTGCATCAAGGTTATGAATATGCTAGAAGTCAAAATCCTACAAGGTTTGCATTAGAAGAAGCCTTTGCAGTGATTGAAAATGGAAAATTTGGATTGGCCTTTGCTAGCGGAGTCGCTGCTACCGATGCCGTGATGCGTTTATTAGTGCCAGGCGATGAAGTAGTGGCTGCACACGATATGTATGGAGGTAGTTTCAGATTATTCTCCAAAGTGCATGAGAAAATGGGTATCAAATTTATTTATGTCGATACCTCCGATGCCACCAATGTAGAAAAGGCCATGAGCCCTGCCACTAAATTAATTTGGTTAGAAACACCTACTAATCCCTTAATGAATATTAGTGATATTGAAGCAATCTCTATTATTGGTAAAAAACATAATTGCATGGTTTGTGTAGACAATACTTTTGCCTCTCCCTATTTACAAAACCCATTAGACTTTGGTGCCACTATTGTAATGCATTCTGCCACTAAATATTTAGGGGGGCATAGCGATGTCATTCAAGGTTGTTTAGTCATGAACGATCAAGCCTTAAGAGATCAATTATATTTTATTCAAAAAAGTACAGGCGCCGTACCAGGTCCACAAGATTGCTTTTTAGTACTAAGAGGCATTAAAACTTTACATGTACGTATGCAAAGGCATTGTGAAAATGGTATTCAAGTAGCTGCTTATTTAAGACAACATCCTAAAGTAGGAAAGGTATACTGGTGTGGATTCGAGGACCATCCGAATCATGCCATAGCTAAAAAACAGATGCGTGGTTTTGGCGGTATGATGAGCTTTACTTTAAAAACCGATACTATTGAAGCGGCTACTAAAGTACTCTCTAGTACCAAGGTGTTTTCTTTAGCGGAGAGCTTGGGTGGGGTGGAGTCACTGATCAATCATCCAGCAAGTATGACACATGCCTCTATACCGCGTGAACAAAGAATTGCCAATGGTTTATCTGACGGACTTATTCGCTTAAGTGTGGGCATTGAAGATGCAGACGACTTAATAGCAGATTTAGCACAAGCTATTGGGTAATGAAGGATGAGATTCATAAACTATTAGACCAAAAAGTAAAGCAGTACAACCATATTGAATTTATTGGGAAGGACCCAATTTGTATTCCCCATTTATTTACAAAGCAGCAAGACATTGAAATTGCCGGTTTTTTTGCAGCCATTTTTGCCTGGGGCAATAGAACCACCATTATTAATAAATCTAATGAGTTACTTCAAAGAATGGACAATGCACCCTATGATTTTTGTATTGGACATCAAGATAAAGATTTAAAAAAATTATTGGGATTTGCCCACCGAACATTCAACGATACCGACTTGCTGTATTGTATTGAATTTTTTAAACAGCATTATAGCAAAAATGAAAGTTTAGAAAATGCATTTTTTAACAATGCCACTTTGAATAAGAAAAATATAGACAGACAAAATATAATAGAACAGGCCCTTATTCATTTTCAAAATTATTTTTTCTCTTTAGAAGAAGCGCCTACAAGAACTAAAAAGCATATTGCTAGTCCATTATCGGGCTCCACTTGCAAAAGGCTGAACATGTTTTTACGCTGGATGGTTAGAAAGGATAATCAAGGGGTCGATTTTGGTTTATGGAAAAGCGTAAGCCCAGCAGCGCTCATTATGCCCATTGATGTGCATGTGGCAAGGGTTTCAAGAGGTTTAGGAATTTTAATAAGAACCCAAACAGATTGGCAAACTGCTATTGAATTAACTAATTATTGTCGAACTTTAGACCCTAAGGACCCTGTTAAATATGATTTTGCTTTATTTAGCCTAGGTGTTATAGAAAAATTTAATTAAAGCGCATGGAGTTGAATTTATTAACACTAGAAAAATTAACTAGCTCCGATTTAGAAACCATAATTAACGATTTGATTAAAGAGGATTTTTCTAAACTAGTACAAATGCTTTACCGAATTGATGTTTCAGAAGCAAAGCTGAAAAATATTTTACAAGCCAACCCGAATGAAAATGCAGGAAAATTAATTGCGCAAGTAGTGATAGAAAGATTATCCGCTACTAAAAAAGCAAGAGAAAGTTTTTCAACCAAACCACCTATTATTGAAGACGACGAAGAACGACTTTAATTAAACATCTCCTAACAGCGGACGCATTACAATATCTTCTACCACTGCTTGAGGACTTAAATGGGCAGCTGCCAAAATCATCTTTGCAATATCCTGGGCTTCCATAATACGACTAGGCTCCACACCGCTGCCCGCCCAGCTATTGGTAAAGGTAGCGCCCGGGTAAACCCCTGTTACTTTTATACCTTTGTCTTTTAATTCAAGTCTTAAATTTTTGGAAAAACCATCTAAAGCAAATTTACTAATACTATAAGAGCCTCCTTGCGGATAAGCATGTAAAGAAGCGATTGAACAAATATTAAAAATATGACCCCTACCTGCTTTTATCATTGCAGGAATAATGGCACGTGAAGTATAATATGCCGAATATAAATTAGCCCCTATTTGTGTTTCTAAAACGCCTTGCGCTTCCTCCATTAAATTACCTGGTAAGAAAAAACCTGCATTATTAATTAAAATAGAAGGTGTCCCCAAACTCAAACACCAATTTCCAAAGGCCTCACATTCAGCTTGCTTCGATAAGTCGGCTTGTTTACTATGTATAGTAGCCGCTGGATATTTTTTTTGTAAATTTTCAGTGGCCTCTTTTAAACGAGAAGCAGTTTTACTACCAATACATAATGTATGGCCTTCAGCTGCAAAAACCTCTGCCACTGCATATCCAATACCTTGTGAAGCACCTGTAATGACCACCTGCATATTAATAATTTATAGATAATCTAAATAAAGAATAAAGATAAGAAGCAAAACTGTAAATTCGCCCAATACAATTAGTAATTGATGCCCTATAAAGACTTATTTTTTGACCTCGACCATACCATTTGGGACTTTGAATTAAATTCCAAAGAAACCTTATGGGATTTATATCTTAAATATGCATTAGAAGCAAAGGGCATCAACAATTTCGATGAATTTTACAATATATACAGTGTGCACAATCACCGTTTATGGGACAGGTACTCCAAAGGTTTTATCAAACAAGAGGAATTAAGGTGGAAGCGTATATACTTAAGTTTACTAGATTATAAAATTGCCGACGAAGCCCTGTCTAAAGAAATCTCCCTTGACTACTTAACTATTCTTCCGAATAAAAAGAATTTATTTCCTTACACTATTGAAATTCTAGAGTACTTGAAAAATAAGGACTATACAATGCATTTAATTACCAATGGGTTTGAATCGGTTCAATTTAAGAAAATTAAAAACTCAAATTTAGCAGACTACTTTACCCAAGTAATTACTTCAGAAGCTAGCAATAGCTTAAAACCTAATAAAGAAATTTTTGAGTACGCTTTAAAAGTTTCGAATGCAAAATTAGAAAACAGTATTATGATTGGAGACAATGAGGATGCTGATATTCAAGGAGCCATTAATGCAGGTATGGATTCTATTTTTGTAAACCACTTACAAATACAACCTACGGTACCTGCCACACATACCATTACACATTTAAAGGAATTGGAAAATATATTCTAAAGGCATAGAATAATAAAGCTACTATTTATAAAAAGAAGTTCCAGTATTACCAACTAGCTAGAACAGTAACACCCCCTTTAACCATATCGCCTATCTTAGTATGAATTTTTGCACCTACTGGTAAGAGTAAATCCACCCTACTACCAAATTTTATAAAGCCATACTCTTCACATTGTTGGAACGATTGCCCCACTATTGTATAGTTACATATTCTTCTCGCTAAGGCACCTGCAATTTGTTTACATAAAATACTTCCTTTACTATTCTCTACTACCACAGACCATCTTTCATTATCGGTAGAAGATTTTGGATGCCAAGCCACTAAAAATTTACCAGGATGGTATTTATTGTATACTATATTACCTGCAATGGGTAAACGATTTACATGCACATTAGCAGGGCTCATAAATACGCTAATTTGTATTCTTTTTTCAGTATAAAATTCATCAGGCTGCACTTCTTCAATGACCACTACTTTACCATCTGCAGGAGCAACAATGGCTTCATCGCTAATAGTGAGTTGACGAATAGGCATTCTAAAAAAAGATACAATGAACAAGAAAAAAGCAACTGTTATAATAAATACGAACCAGGCACCCATTGCTGAGATCGGAAATAAATAAGAAAAATTAATAATATTCAAAACGCCTACGAATATAGCAATCAATGCAATTGTAGCCGCTCCTTCTTTATGTATAGTCATTGTGTAAATTGAATGGCAAATGTAAAACATCTAAAACAGAATCTGAAGAATTAGCCATACAAATGGGGTGGCAAATAAGATAGAGTCAAACCTGTCTAAGAAGCCTCCATGACCGGGCATCATGCTGCCACTGTCTTTCACGCCTGCAAGCCTTTTTAATTTACTTTCTAATAAATCTCCAAAATTACCTGCAATAGAGGCTATTAAACTAATGTAAAATATATATTTCTCTTGAATAGGCACCACCATGGCCATTAGTTTAGATACAATTAACACAGACAATATAATACCTGCAATAGTACCCTCCCATGTTTTATTAGGAGAGATGGGAGATAAAGGCGTTTTGCCAATAACAGAACCCACTAAATAAGCCATGGTATCATTCACCCAAATAGAAACAATTAATAATAAGGGAATAGAAAAAGTCCAACTACCAAAATAGGTATTGGTCATAAAACTTTTTAATTGAAAAAATAAAGATAAACACATGGGGATATACACTAAACCAGCAATAGAAATAGCAAGGTTTTGTACACTAAATTTTTTCGAAAAAATATCTACAATAATTATAAAGGCAATAACAAAAGCAATTGCTCTGCTGCCTAAAAATTTAATACTCATCCCATTAATGGTTAAATCAACAGGGCCTAATGTCATCATCATTAAACAACCCACTATTAATAAGCCCCATTTGTGCACAGGGCTTATGTTTTGATAGCTTGGATAAATAAGTGCCAATAATTTTTGGTATTCATACAAACAACCTAATTGTATGATTAAAAATAAAGTAAAAAAAGACCAGTTATTCCAAACCAACCCTGTTAGCATAATAATGACAAATACAAGTGCAGACAAGGATCTTTGTTTTAAAATAGATGCGTTAGAAGCCATAGAAAAGAATTATAAATTTGTAAAGAATACTTTAAGATTCAACCGAATTAATTTGAATCGTTGAAATAAGTGCTTGCGCTTTTTCATACATATCCATAGGTACATATACCTCTATTTCTCCAAAAAAAACATAGGAAGAGTCCTGCTTATTGAGTGTCTTAGCGGGTATCTCATTTTCGTTTAAAATACCCGTCACCATTGAAGATACAGCCAACTGACTACTGCTAAATACTTTTTTCCAATCCTGCATTTGAATGAGTGTTTTTTAATTTTTTTAATAAATAATAAACTCCTACCAAGGCCAGCAGTCCCCAATAAATAGGTAGGTTGTCATCCATCATCTGATCTACTTTAGCTGGATTATTTCTAATTAAGTATAAAGTTACCACGGCTATGCCATTATTTAAAAAATGTAGCAAAATAGGTAACCAAATATTTTTTGAATAATGATAAATATACCCAAGTACCATACCCAAGGCCATTCTAGATAGAAAACCAAAAAAAGAAAAATGGATAGCGCTAAAAAAAATGGCCGTTAAAATAATAGCAGCGTAGGGTTTACCCGTTAGGTCTAATACTATTTTTTGAAGCGTGCCTCTAAAATAAACTTCTTCAATAATAGCAGGTATGATAGCTACTGCTAATAATGCATAGGCTAAATCCATGAATGAATTCATATGCGTCATCGACAACATGGCTTTTTTATATTGGGCTTCTAAATTTTCTGCCCAATTTTTAAAATGGGTGGGTATAGGAATTTTTTCTGTCAAACTTCCTAATGCACCACTCAGTATCAAACCAGTGAGTGCTAATAAAATAACAATTCCTATTTGTTGATAGGACTTAATAGTTGTAAAACCTAAATGAGTGTACCAATTTCCTTTTGCCATCATGGCTAAGGCAATGCTAGGCAAACCAAAGGCAATAATGGAGGCCAGGGCATTGGCTAATTGTGCCATGGAAGCATATTCAGGCTGCATAATAACCTTTTGCATGTCTGCAATCGGAATATGCAATAATGCAGCAACTAAAGAAAAACTAATAAGTGCCCCTAGTATCATGCCAATACCTGTTAACCCTAAAAAAAGGGCCATTCTCATTGGAGGTCTCATATCAAATAATTGGTACATTTGCAATCGTATCAGTTAGATGCAAGATAATGAATTCATATGGTTTCTATAGGCCCTATACAATTACCCGATTTTCCTCTATTACTTGCTCCTATGGAGGATGTAAGTGACCCGCCATTTAGAGCCGTCTGTAAAGAAAACGGGGCCGACTTAATGTATACCGAATTCATAAGTAGTGAGGGATTAATTCGTGATGCCATCAAGAGCAGGCAAAAATTGGACATCTTTGATTATGAGCGCCCCGTTGGCATTCAAATATTTGGAGGAGACGAAGAAGCCATGGCCCTATGTACAAAAATAGTAGATACTGTCAACCCCGATTTAATTGACATTAATTTTGGATGCCCTGTAAAAAAAGTAGTGACTAAGGGTGCAGGCGCCGGTGTTTTAAAAGATTTAGATTTAATGGTAAGATTAACAGAGGCCGTGGTAAAAAGTACCAACCTTCCTGTTACAGTCAAAACAAGATTAGGCTGGGATGAAAGTTCTAAGAATATTCATGAAGCTGCCTTAAGATTACAAGACGTAGGCGTAAAAGCACTGGCTATTCATGGACGTACCAGAGTGCAGATGTATAAAGGCGAAGCCGATTGGACCTTAATAGGAGAGATAAAAAATGACCCACGTATTCATATTCCCATTTTTGGCAATGGCGATATCAATTCTCCCGAAAAAACATTAGAATATAAAAATAGATACGGCGTAGATGGTATTATGATTGGCCGCGCTGCCATTGGTTATCCTTGGATTTTTAGAGAAATAAAACATTTTCTAGAAACTGGAGAAAGAAGAGCCGACCCTACTATTGAAGAGCGTGTAGAAGTAGCAAGACAACATTTAATTAAATCCATGCAGTGGAAAGGTCCTATTGCAGGCATCAATGAAATGAGAAGACATTATGCCAATTATTTAAGAGGCCTTCCTAATATTAAGGAGTATAGAAATAAATTAGTGCGCATTAACAATCAAAAAGAGATTGAAGAAGTTTTAGATGAGATCAAAGAAAAGTACAAAGATACCATGATTGAATCGGGTAAAATTGTTTTAGAAAACTACCACGAGCACTGTCCTATTTAGTTAACTAGCATTATTTTTTTTCAATGGCTTCTAATACTAGAGCGTCCATTGGATCCACTGTCATAGGGAAATAATTTATAAGTGTCCCTTCTTCATTCACTAAATATTTGCAAAAATTCCAAGCTGGCTCTTGCAGATTCCAACCATTAATGGACTTATCCGACAACCACTTAAACACTTCATTTTGTTGATTCTTTTTTACCACAATAGATTTAGCCATTAAAGGAAAGCTGACTCCATAATTCTTTTTACAAAAAGCAGCAATACTTTCATTATCCTTAGTTTCTTGCTCTTTAAAGTCATTGGCGGGAAAGCCAATCACTACAAGGCTTTCAACATATTTTTCTTGTAATTTTTCTAGGGCTTCGTATTGTCCAGTAAAACCGCAATCACTAGCCGTATTTACAATTAAAACTTTCTTTCCTTTCAAAGAAGCAAAATTAAATTCCTTTCCATTGATGTCTTTTGTGGTTAAACTATAAAAAGAAACGATGGGTGTTTTATTTTCAGTATTGACCTGTGTTTGTTTTTTTCCTGCCCCCTTGCTCGACCACATAATAGCTGGATACATGGTCTTTAAAATAGATTGTCGATAAGACATACCTTGTTTTTTCATCAGTAGTGTGACTGAAACTAAAATACCTAAAGCGATGGCAATTTTTATCATAACATTTTTTTTATTTTTCAATCTAATCTATTTTAAATTATATACTGGTAAATTAATCACTACTTAAGTATATAAGAATGGACCTAATTTCAATATGAACTAACTCGTTAAACTAACCAATCAACCTTTTCAATAACCAAGCCTTTCCTTTATAAGGTGGGTATTTAAAACTAGGATCTATCCAGGTAGGTGTTTTTAATACCGACTTCGTATGGGTAAATGTATCAAAACTTAATTTACCATGATAGCCTCCTGTTCCGCTGAAACCCCTGCCACCAAAGGGCAATTCATGATTGGTAATATGCATAGTGGCATTGTTTACACAAGCACCCCCAGAAGGCACATTGGTTAACCAATATTCTTCATCATTTTTATTTTCAGTGAAAACATAGAATGCCAATGGATTTGGATTTTTTTGGATAATGGCTAAGGCTTCTTCTCTATTTTCATAAGTAAGCACGGGAAGGATGGGGCCAAAAATTTCGTCCTGCATAATTTTTGCATCTGGATGCACCCCTACCATAATGGTGGGTTCTATAAATAATTTTTCTCTATTTGACTTTCCTCCATATACAATTTCACCATCTGATAAATAAGAAGTAAGACGCAACCATTGTTTATCATTAATAATTTTTCCATAATGTTCTGAATTTTCTGCATCTGCACCATAAAATGCTTGAAGCGCAATAATTAATTCTTTAATGAGTTCGTCTTTTAAATGACTAGGTACTAAAATATAGTCAGGGGCAATACACATTTGACCGCAATTAGAAAATTTTGGATTCGCTAAACGGCGCGCAGCTACTCTTATATTGGCATCTGAACAAATCACTGCAGGGCTCTTCCCACCTAATTCTAAAGTCACCGGTACTAATTGCTCGGCTGCTAATTTGTAAATTATTTTTCCCACCATGGTGCTGCCCGTATAAAAAATTAGGTCGAATCTATTTTCAGTAAGTAGTGGTGGAAGTACCGAAGCACCATCCCCTTCTAAATACATCATATAATTTTCAGGAAATAAAGAATGAATTATTTTTTGCATCACCGCTGCCGTAGCTGGGGCAAACTCTGATGGTTTTAAGACCGCACAATTTCCTCCAGCTATAGCGCCTATGAGTGGAGTGAATAATAATTGAAAAGGATAGTTCCAAGGAGCAATAATACAAACCACGCCCAAGGGTTCTTGAATGGTATAGCTAGAAGAAGGCATATTGACCAAATTGGTGGAAACCGAATTAGGTTCCATCCAGCCCTTTAAATGCTTAATGGTGTAGTTTAATTCACTTAAGAAAAAGCCTACCTCGGTAGCCCAAGCATCTTCGTCGGTTTTTTTCAAATCCGCATAAAGTGCTTGGTATAATTGTTTTTCAGCCTCTAATACGGCTTTTTTTAAGCGTTCAAGTTGTTGTATTCTGAAGGCGTAAGACTGGGTAGCGCCCGATGCAAAATACGAACGTAGGTTATGAATAGTAGTAGACATAAATAATAGTGGTAAATATTAGTAGTAAGTATTAATAGTATTGGGTAAAATAATACAAATCTTAAGCAATTTAAGCCTTATTTTGATATGCGAAGCCTCATTTATTCGCTTATCAAAATAATTATGAAAATTCCGAAATTTTTAATAATTTAACGTACTTAATTTAACAAGTCAATTAACAAAGATTATAAACCAAATAACGATTTGCTATGTCCAAGAGAAAATCAGACAACACAAGAAGGGATTTTATTAAAAATTCTGCGCTTGCATTAGGAGGCTTTTACATTTTACCTAGACACGTGTTAGGTGGAAAAGGATTTATCGCACCAAGTGATAAATTACAAGTAGCTGGTATCGGTGCCGGCGGAAAAGGAGAAAGTGATTTATTTGCTTTCTATAGTAGCGGCAAAGCAGATATTGCTTTTTTATGTGATGTCGATGATAGACAAGCTGTAAAAAGTCGTGAAAGATATCCAAAAGCAAAATACTATAAAGACTATAGAGAAATGTTAGATAAAGAACATATGCATTTCGATGCTTGTTCTGTTTCTACACCCGATCATATGCACGGTGTGCAAGCGATGGCCGCTATGCAATTAGGCAAGCATGTTTACGTTCAAAAGCCAATGGCACATGATATTTATGAAGCGCGTATTATGACCAAGGCAGCGCACGATTATAATGTAGTTACGCAGATGGGTAACCAAGGTTCTTCAGGAGATGGCGTGCGCATATTACAAGACTGGCATACTGCTGGATTAATTGGTGATGTTCATACTATTTATTGTTATACCGATAGACCGGTTTGGCCTCAAGGCGTGAACCGTCCTGTGATTACAACACCAACTGCTATACCTGCTGAATTAGATTTTAACTTATGGTTAGGTACGGCTCCTCAAAAAGATTATTTCGACGGTTTACTTCCATTTAACTGGAGAGGATGGTGGGATTACGGAACCGGCGCTTTGGGTGATATGGCTTGTCATATTATGGCACCAGCCTTTGCAGTCTGTGGTTTAGGTTATCCTATTGCTGCAGAGTGTAGTGTTGCCACTCGTTATACTGCACCTTGGCAAAAATTATATGCACCAGATTCTGGTCCAATGGGTTCTCATATTATATTAACTTTCCAAGGACAAAACGGAAAGCCGAATGTAAAATTACATTGGATGGATGGCGGTATTCAACCAGAGCGTCCAGCTGAATTAGGCCCTAATGAAATAATGGGTGACGGTGGTAATGGTGTTATTTTTGAAGGATCAAAAGGTAAAATGATGGCTGGCACTTATGGTGTCAACCCTCAATTACTTCCAACCAACTTAACTAAAACTACTTCAGTTCCAAAAACTATAGATAGAGTAAAAGGCGGAGAAGCCGGACACTATTCTGCATGGGTAGAAGCTTGTATCGCTGGTCCTGGAAGTAAAGAAGCGAAGGCTTTAAGTTCTCATTTTGATATTGCAGGCCCTTTAACAGAGTCTGTATTAATGGGTAATTTAGCCATTAGAAGTTATGATATCAAAAACACTGATAAAAAAGGCGGCACTACTTATCCAGGTAGAAACATTCAATTGTTGTGGGATGGTCCAAATATGAAGATCACCAATTTCGACGAAGCGAATCAATATGTTAAAAGAACCTATCGCGATGGTTGGAGTTTGGGTGTATAGTATTGATTTACTTTACTCAATATATAACTCGGCTGCCCTTGGTAGCCGAGTTTTTTTTATGCTACCTTTAGAAAGCAAAATATAAATCATGGAAAATTTACGTGAACAGTTTTTATTAAACCCCGATATTACTTTTTTAAACTTTGGGTCCTTTGGAGCCACACCCAAACCTATTTTTGACGCGTATCAAAAATGGCAAAGAGTATTAGAAGCAGAACCTGTTCAATTTATTGCATTTGATGGTGTACATTATTTAGCAGATTCAAGAGCTGCACTGGCTAAGTTTATTGGATGCCCCGATAAAGATGATTTAGTATTTGTCACCAACCCTTCTTTTGCCATCAATTTAATTGCTAAAAATTTCCCTTTAAACGAAGGAGATGAAATTTTAGCTACCGATATTGAATACGGTGCCTGCGACCGTACCTGGGATTTTTATTGCAAAAAAAATAAAGCTACCTATAGAAGGCAAAAAATAAATTTACCCATTACATCGAAAGAAAAATTTATTGAAGATTTTTTTGAAGGCCTAAGACCGAGCACCAAGGCCATTTTTATAAGTCATATTACTAGCGCTACTGGATTAATTTTTCCAGTGAAAGAAATTTGCGCAATAGCAAAATCAAAAGGACTCATTACCATTGTTGATGGAGCCCATGTACCTGCACATATTCCTTTTAACTTAACTGAAATTCAAGCCGATTTTTATACAGGCGCCTGTCATAAATGGATGATGGCCGCCAAGGGTTGTAGTTTTTTATATGCGCATAAATCGGTTCAACCTTTATGTGACCCACTTATTGTTAGTTGGGGTTATAAGGCTTTCAAGCCTTCTGCTTCTAAATTCTTAGACTACCATCAAATGATTGGCACACGCGATTTTTCTGCCTTCTTAACGGTGGAAGCGAGCATTGAATTTATGGAAAAAAATAATTGGAGGGCTGTTTCTAAAAAATGTCATGATATTGTAATTGCCAATGCCGAACGTTTTTATAATTTACTGGGTACAAAACCCATTAGCCCATTAAACAGCGAATGGATTGGTCAAATGATTAGTATTCCCATAAATACAAGCGAGCCAGAACAATTACAAAGAAAATTATATACCGACTATAAAATTGAAATTCCTATTATGCGTCAAGAAAATGACGTGTATATGCGTTATTCTATTAATGCATTTAATACGGTGGCCGATTTAGATAAATTATACCAAGCACTAGATGCTATAAAAAAAGAAGCCCTACTTATACAATAATAGTAAGGCTTCTTAATCAATGTCTATTTGTAAATGTATACTTTATATACTTTTAAATTGCTTCTAGTCAATTTCTACCATACTAAGCTCTTCAGGTAAGCAGCATCATCTTTAGCACAATCTAATTCGGTGGTTCCAGTATAGGCTTCTTGTTCAACTATAAAATATTTAACACCCTGGGCTGTGGCTTGAGGTAATAAAGATTTATAATCGATACTGCCTTTACCTATAATGCAAGACTCAATACCAGTAGCTGTTTTAGCTAAATCTTTTATATGTACTAATTTAAAACGATTAGGGAATTTTTTCATGTAAGCAATAGGGTCAACGCCTGCAGCTACTGTCCAATACATATCCATTTCAAAATCAACAGTATCTGGATTGGTAGATTTCATCATTAAATCCTGAGGGACAATACCATCCATTGGTACAAAAGAATAATCGTGATTATGATAAGCAAAACGGATGCCATTTTTCTTCGTAATTTCTCCGCAAGCATTAAATTCATCAGAGAATTGCTTGAAATTATCAATTGATTTTTGAGCGCCTTTATATGGACATATTAAATACTTCATACCAATCTCCGCTGCTTGTGCTGCTTTACGTTCAAAGTCTTGGGTATTGTTACAGTGTGAAGAAACCATTTTCATTCCCAAATCATCTAATACTTTTTTCAACTCTGTATTTTTCATTCCCCAAAAAATACCCTTATCTCCTTCGAAACCTTCGATTTGTTTGAAACCAGATTTAGATAAATGTGTTAAAACACCCAAAGTGTCTTTATATAAAGCTTGTTTTACAGTCCACAATTGAATACCAAATGGATTTGACTTTCCTGTCATTGCCATTAATTCCTTACCAAATGGCATGCTTAATGCTGCACCTACTAATGCCGTTTGACGCAGGAAGTTTCTTCTTGAATTGTTCATGATATAATTTTAAAAGTTCAATAGTGAGTTCAGTTATTAATAATACTACGAATGCAATTTTTCTACTGCACCTTTTTAGTTCCCATTTGAAAGTTCTATATAATGAAGAACCTTCTATAGCTTACTAAGTAGCCCAAGCCTTATCTCCTTTCTTATAAGGCACCGTTCCTTCATATTTACCAGGCACGGCGATATAGCGTAAAGCCTTAGTAGCGCCTACTTCAGAGCTAAAGAATCCCCAAAGGGTTAATTCTTTTAACATGGTAAAATAATGCTTGGTCTCGTCTGGCTTTTTTGTTTTTTGGAAGGCTGATGCTTCTTTATCTAAATCTACTAATAAGCTGTGACGCTGTTCTGCAGTGGCTTGCATAAAAGTTTTTCCACTGGCTTTATTAGAAGCTTCATTTAATTTTTTCATGCCGGCCATAAAAGCAGTTTGGTCTTTGGCTTCATAACAATCATTTACAATCACTGTCATAAACTCACCCACTTTTGCTTCTTTGGCACCAGGTGTACCCGTAGCAGGTAAAATAGTTTCCGCAATTTCATTTAAAAATGAAATATCGTCTTTTGTAAACTTAAGTCCAGTTGTGCCAGTTGTACAACCCGATAAAAAAGCTTCCGCGCCTAAAACGGTTCCTCCCATGATTAGGGCTACTCTTGATAAGGCTTCTCTTCTATTCATCATAAAATAGTATTTAAAATATTATAAATTATAAGTTTCCTTTTTTCAATTCATTCACTGCAAATTCAGCTGCACGTGCTGTAAATGCCATATAAGTTAAAGAGGGGTTCACGCAAGAAGAACTTGCCATAAAAGCCCCATCTGTTACAAATACATTCGGCGCATCCCATACTTGGTTATTACCATTTAAAACCGATGTCTTTGGATCTCTACCCATACGTGCTGTACCCATTTCATGAATACCTCTTCCAGGAGTTCCATCTCCGTTATGAGAACTTACATTTTTAACACCTGCTTTTTCTAACATTTCTTGGGCGTCTGCAAAAATATCTTTGCGCATTTTTTTCTCATTCTCTTTTAATTCGCAATCGATATTCAATACATTCAATCCCCACTTATCTTTCACTGTTTTGTCAAGTGTTACTTTATTGGTTGGATCTGGTAACATCTCGCCAAAGCCCCCCATACCAATGGTCCAGCTTCCTGGCTCCGTTAAGGCGTCTTTATAATTGCCACCAATAGAGAATTCTGCAACATCTCTTCTCCAGTTTTCACGCGTACCACTTCCTTGATACCCAAAGCCACGCACATAATCGCGTTTATCATCACCTACATTTCTAAAACGAGGAATATAAAAGCCATTGGCACGACGACCAAATGTGTATTTGTCTTCGTATCCTTCCACAACGCCTCCTGCACCTACACCTAAATGGTGATCCATTAAGTTTTTACCCAATGCATCACTGCTACTGCCTAAGCCACCTTCCCAAACATTGGTAGCAGAATTCATTAATAACCAAGTACTATTTAAAGTAGAAGCGTTAACAAAAATAATTTTTGCACTGTACTCAATGGTTTTATTGGTTTCTGCATCTAGTACTGTAACACCTGTTGCGCGTTTTTTATCTTTATCGTATTTAATTTCAGTCACAATACTCCAAGGTCTTAAAGTTAAATTACCTGTGGCCATCGCAGCTGGTAAGGTAGAAGACTGTGTACTAAAGTAACCACCGAAGGGACAACCCAACCAACATTTATTTCTAAACTGGCAACCAGGGCGGCCTTCATGGGGCACCGTAATATTAGCAGTACGACCAATAATTAAATGACGAGATCCTTTATATACTTCTTTTAATCTGGCAGCCACATCTTTCTCTACGCAGGTTAAATCCATAGCAGGTAAAAATTGTCCATCAGGTAAAACGGCTAAACCATCGCGGTTACCACTAATGCCTGCAAATTTTTCTACATAATCATACCAAGGCTCAATTTCTTTATAACGCACAGGCCAGTCAACACCATGACCATCTCTTGCATTGGCTTCAAAATCTAAATCGGACCAACGATAAGATTGACGACCCCACATTAATGAACGTCCGCCCACATGGTATCCTCTGAACCAATCGAAGCGCTTTGTTTCAACATAAGGACTTTCTTTATCTGAACACCAATAATCTAAATTGGTTTCGTTTAATGGATAGTCTCTTTTTAAAACTGGATAGTCTTTGATCATTTCCTGGGTGCGTGTGCCGCGATGCGGAAAATCCCAAGACTCTTTGTTTGCGTTTACATAATCTTTAATGTGTTCGATATTTCTTCCACGCTCTAACATTAAAACTTTTAAACCTTTTTGTGTAAGTTCTTTCGCTGCCCATCCGCCGCTAATGCCCGACCCTACTACAATTGCATCGTACTGTTGCCCTGCCATATTTTATATTTTATTTTTTATAAATTATTTTTGAATCTTATTTTATTTTTTTCAATTTTATAATTCTTAAATGTTTTATGCTTTTTTAATAAACGCTACTCACTATTTTTTTAAATTATTTTTCTTAATTAAACATCGCAAATTTTAATAGCGGCTGCTAAAGAAGCCATGGGGTCTTTGTCAGCAGGAATAAATTCTTGTGCTACATAACCCTTGTACCCTGTTTTTAAAATGGCGCGCATAATAGCAGGATAATATAATTCTTGTCTTTCATCAATTTCATTTCTGCCGGGCACACCACCTGTATGATAGTGACCATAATATTGATGATTAGTTTGAATAGAATGAATAATATCTCCTTCGTCAATTTGCATATGATAAATATCAAATAATAATTTAAAATTAGGAGAACCTAAACGCTTACATAACTCAACGCCCCAAGAAGAACGATCACACATGTAATCTTTGTGGTCTACTCTTGAGTTTAATAATTCCATTTGAATTATGACACCTCTTTTTTCTGCCACTGCCATAATTTTTTTCAAGCCTGTAACAGAATTATTCAAGCCTGTTTCATCATCCATGCCTCTTCTACTTCCAGAAAAACAAATTAAGTTGGTATAGCCTGCATCTGCTACATAATTAATATGTTCTATATAATTTTTTACTAATTTATCGTGGTATTGTAAAGTATTAAAACCTTCTGTTAAACTAATTTCCGCACCATTACACATGGTAGAAATTAAATTGTTTTCTTTTAAAATTTTCCATTCAGAAGGTCCTACTAGGTCCATACCTACCATACCTAGTTGCTTAAAATTCTTTGCTAGTGTGGCTGTGGGAATGCTCTGATAGCACCACCTGCAGGCAGAATGTTGAATGTTTCCTTTAAGTGCTTCTGATGCTGCTTGATTTTTCACTGCGGCTAAAATAGTAGAAGGTAGCACAGCAGCTGAAGCAATTGCTGCAGACCCTGTTAAAACTTGTTTGATAAGCTTACGTCTGTTGACATTGGTTGACATGAGAAGTAAATGTTAATTGGTTCGATAAATATAATTTTTATTTCCTATTTTTTGGAAAGTTTTTAGTTAAAAAAGGGGGTTATTTGCAAAATAATAAGGAAATTGCTACTATAATACTGTGCAAGTTTTGCATTGACAGAATTAAACGATTTTCTTAGCTTAAAAATAATCAATAATGAATAGAAAATTACGTATGGGCATGGTAGGTGGAGGTAAAGATGCCTTCATAGGAGCCATCCACAGATTAGCTGCCAATATGGATGGACTTATTGAAGTAAGTTGCGGTGCCCTAAGTATTAACCCTGAAATAGCTATTGCCTCAGGAGAAGCTTTATTTCTTCCTAAAGAAAGAACTTATTTGACCTTTGATGAGATGATCAAAAAAGAAGCTGCCCTACCTGCAGACCAGCGCATCGATTTTGTAACCATCGTAACACCCAACTTTGCTCACTTTGCACCTGCTATGATGGCCTTGGACTATGGGTTTCATGTGGTGATTGAAAAGCCAATTACTTTTTCAATGGATGAAGCCAAGCAATTAAAACAAAAATTAGACGAGACAGGATTGACACTTTGTTTAACACATACTTATTCTGGCTATCCCATGGTAAAACATGCAAAAGCCATGGTGAAAGAAGGAAAGCTGGGAAAGATTAGAAAGGTATGGGTAGAATATGCACAAGGATGGTTAAGTAAATTATCTGAAAGAGAAGGTAATGCACAAGCAGCTTGGAGAACCGACCCCAAAAAATCTGGGAAAAGTTCTGTGATGGGAGATATTGGAACCCATGCTGCACATTTAGCAGAATATATTACAGGTGCAAAAATTACAGATGTTTGTGCTGAATTAAACACCATGGTAGAAGGAAGAATGTTGGATGATGATGGGTCGGTGATGCTAAAATTTGATAACGGCGCCAAAGGTGTTTTAATGGCTTCACAAGTAGCAGCGGGCGAAGAGAACAATTTAAAAATTAGAATTTACGGAGAGAAAGGTGGCATAGAATGGATGCAACATGAACCCAATACTTTACATGTAAAGTGGTTGGATCAACCTGCACAAGTATTAAGAGCAGGTGGCAACTACGGTGCCCATTTATCTTCTACTGCTATACAAAGTTGTCGTACTCCAGGAGGACATCCTGAAGGCTATTTGGAAGCATTCGCCAATATTTATCGCAATTTTGCTTTAACACTTGGATGCAAAATAGATGGCACAACCCCTACTGCAGAAATCTTAGACTTCCCTGGTATTGAAGATGGATTAAGAGGTATGGCCTTTATTGATAATGTGGTGGCTTCTTCACAGTCCGATCAAAAGTGGACGCCTTATGTTATTTAAAATTTTATTTAAAATAGTATTATGACAACAATTAAAGGACCCGCCATTTTTTTAGCTCAATTTATGGGCGACGAAGCGCCCTTCAATACTTTAGAGAGTATTTGTAAATGGGCGGCTGGCCTAGGTTTCAAAGGAGTGCAAATTCCTAGCTGGGATTCAAGATGCATTGATTTAAAAAAAGCTGCAGAAAGTAAAACATATGCAGATGAAATAAAAGGCATTGTTGCAAAAGCCGGTATGGAGATTACAGAATTATCTTCACACTTGCAAGGACAACTAGTAGCGGTGCATCCTGCTTATGATGCACAGTTTGATGGATTCGCTCCCAAAGAAGTACATGGCAATTCTAAAGCAAGAACAGACTGGGCAGTGCAACAATTAATCTATGCAGCGAAGGCTTCACAAAACTTAGGGTTGAATGCGCATGCTACTTTCAGTGGTTCATTATTATGGCATACGGTATACCCTTGGCCACAACGCCCTGCAGGATTAGTAGAAACAGGTTTCACTGAACTTGCTAAAAGATGGATGCCTATTTTAAATGAATTTGATAAAGTAGGCGTCGATCTTTGTTATGAAATTCATCCGGGTGAAGATTTACATGATGGTGTTACTTATGAAATGTTTTTAGATAAAGTAAAGGGCCATAAACGTGCTTGTTTATTATACGACCCCTCTCACTTTGTTTTACAATGCATGGACTACCTTGGCTATATCGATGCTTTTCATGAACGTATTAAAATGTTCCATGTAAAGGATGCAGAATTTAATCCAACTGCTAAACAAGGTGTTTATGGTGGCTACCAAAACTGGGTGGACCGCGCAGGAAGGTTTAGATCACTTGGTGATGGACAAGTAGATTTTAAAAGTATTTTTAGCAAACTAGCTGCTTATAATTTTAAAGGTTGGGCAGTAATGGAATGGGAATGTGCTATTAAACATCCTGAAGTGGGTGCTGCTGAAGGTGCCCTCTTTATTCAAAAAAATATTATTAAAGTAACCGAGAAAGCATTTGACGATTTTGCAAGTACCGGTTCAGATGAATCATTCAATAAGAAAATTTTAGGTATTTAAACATTTAAAAAAACGAAACAATATGAAGAAGGTTTTATTTATTTTATCAACTGCTGTTATTGTAATAGCATGTGGTGGTGGATCAACAGAGGCTGGCAAAGAATCAGCAGGCACAACAGCAGTAGCAGCGACAAGCGGCAACGCATTGTCTGATAATCCAGATTATCAAAAAGGTTTGGCTTTAGTGGCAGGAAGCGATTGTTTAACTTGTCATAAAGTAAGCGAAAAAAATATTGGGCCTGCTTATAAAGATGTAGCAGCTAAATATGAGAACACTGACCAGAATGTTAAAATGTTAGCTGCTAGGGTTATTAAAGGCGGTAGTGGTAATTGGGGTCCTATTCCAATGACACCGCATCCACAATTGAAGCAGGAAGATGTAGAACAAATGATTAAATATATCTTGCTATTAAAGAATTAAAATGTTAGGAAGAAGTAAAATTCTTTAATAAAGTATCAATTGAATTTGATAATTCAAATTATACGATAACCAATTCTAATATTATATACTACTAAACAATTCGCATGAAAAAATTATTGCTTGCTTTTTTAATAAGCTTTGTTGCTGCTCAAACCAATGCACAACAATGGATTTCTTTATTTGACGGAAAAACAATGAATGGCTGGCATAGTTTTGGTAAAACCACAGCAGGCGAAGCTTGGAAAGTAGAAGAGGGTATGATTGTTTTTGATCCAGCAGCGAAGGCGGCAGGAAAATATGGTGGTGATATTGTAACCAATGAAGGTTTCAAGAATTTTCATTTACAATTAGAATGGAAAATTTCAAAAGATGGTAACAGTGGTATTATCTTTTTTGTACAAGACGATCCTACAAAATATAAAGAAACATGGCATACAGGACCGGAGATGCAAGTCTTAGACAACGATGGCCATCCAGATGGAAAAATTATTAGCCATAGAGCAGGTAATTTATATGATTTGATCGTAGGTAAAGAAGGTGTGGTAAAACCATACGACCAGTGGAATAAAGTAGATATTATTTTTAAGGATGATAAATTAGACCTTATTTTAAATGACGTGAGTATGGTAAGCACGCATGTTGGAGATGATGGCTGGAAAGAACTTATTAGAAGATCTAAGTTTTCTAAAGGTGAATCACCCGACTTTGCAAAAATATTCTCTGGACATATTGCTTTACAAGATCATGGAAATAAAGTAAGCTATAGGAATATTCGTATTCAAAAGTTATAATTCAAATAGTGCAAGCTATACATGAAGATTTTATGCGTCAGGCCCTCGTGCAAGCACAGAGGGCCTTTGACGTTGATGAAGTACCAGTGGGTGCTGTGATAGTTATGCATGGTAAAATAATTGCGAAGGCTTATAACCAAGTGCAATTATTAAAAGATGTAACCGCTCACGCCGAAATTTTAGCCATTACCAGTGCCTGTGAAAATTTACAAGAAAAGTATTTAACCGAAGCTACCCTTTATGTTACACTAGAACCCTGTTTAATGTGTGCGGGTGCTTTGTATTGGAATAAGATTGGCCATATTGTATTTGGCGCCTATGATGAAAAAAATAGTTACCGCAGGGTCACAGAAAAAAATCCTTTTCATCCTTCTACGACAATTATTGGCGGCATCCTAGAAAATGATTGCGCCTCGCTCATGCAAGCTTTCTTTAAAGCCAAACGATAGTAAACTCGATTCTGCTATAGTACTTCCTAATAAGTTCCTATACTTACAATAATAAATACCTGTTTCTCATCTGCTAAACGATTTATATTTTGCTATCTAGCGCTTCGTAAAAAATAGCTTTCCTCCGTAATCCTACAAACGGATTACTACGGAAACTATTTATTTACTTCGCTGATGCTAGTTGATATAATAAATCCTGTTGCGGTTCAACTATTTAGCTTCTCAATAGAAATTTGGACTAATTATACAGCGCTATATAAATATTATTTCGAGACGAGCTTTCGAGCATGCGTAGAGTGAGACGAGAAATAGATATTTATTTAGCGCTAATTCTTATCTAATTAAGGAAAAAAAAGCCGCAAGTAGCTTAAATCAGCGCAAAGCATTGTAATTTTGAACTTCATTTACAAACACAATAAATAAAAAATATGTCATTTACACTACCTGCATTACCTTATGCACACGAAGCCTTAGAACCCCATTTTGATACTTTGACCATGCAAATACATCATGGCAAGCATCATCAAGCCTATGTAGATAATTTAAACAAGGCCGTTGCTGGTTCACCGAACGAAGGAAAAACTATAGAAGAATTAGTAAAAGTAGCTGGTACTATTAGCCCCGCTGTTAGAAATAATGGTGGTGGACATTGGAACCACAGTTTCTTTTGGGCAAGCTTAGCGCCCAATGCAGGTGGGGCACCCACAGGTGAATTAGCCGATGCTATCAACGCTGCTTTTGGAAGCTTTGATGCCTTCAAAGAAAAATTTGCTGCAGCGGGTATGACTCGTTTTGGAAGTGGCTGGGCTTGGTTAATTGTAAAAGACGGAAAATTAGAAGTTAGCTCAACCCCTAATCAAGACAATCCTTTAATGGATGTAGCTGAAGTAAAAGGCCATCCTATTGTAGGTGCCGATGTTTGGGAACATGCTTATTATTTAAAATATCAAAATAGAAGAGCCGATTATTTAGCAGCTTTTTGGAATGTAGTAAATTGGTCAGTGATTGCCGATCGTTTTGCCGCTGCAAAATAATAGTATACGCCTTTATACTCGAAATAATTTTATACAAAAAACCTGCACTTAAAAACTGCAGGTTTTTTTGTTCTAAGACTTAACTAACTAAGGAACAGGATCATACCCTTGACCCCCACCTGGTCTGCATTGACTTACTCTTTTGGCTGCTAAATAAATGCCTTTAATAGGACCATATTTTTGAATGGCTTCACTCGCATAATGAGAACAGGAAGGCGTGAACCTACATTTGCTAGCCCCCATCCATGGAGAAATTACGTATTGATAAAACCGTATCAATACTATAAAAGGAAAGGCAATTATTTTTTTAAGCGTAGGCAATGTATCTGCTTTAATAATTTAATTTTTATATTCTTATTTAACTTAATTTTTCTAAATAAATTTTTACCGCGTATTTATTAAAAATTACTAATTAAGCTTTATTCAATTTTGTTACTAATATCGAAAGCGCCTCTTTTAGTTTCCCTTGAATTTCAATTTGTGTAAGTACAAGCGCATCAGTGTACAAGAAAAATAAATTAACCCGTTTATTGTCAATCTTAATCTGACTTAAGAAATTAGGTTTTTCTAAACGGTAAGCTTCTCTTAATAATCTTTTAACTCTATTACGTTGCACTGCTTTTCTAAATGTTCTGCTAGGCGCCCCCACCCCTGCTTGTAATAAACGACTACTCGTTGCATTAACGATGGTGCTAACAATAGGTTCAATGGTGTAAATAAGTCTAATAGGGAATACATTAATTGCCTGGCCGGTAGAAAATAAATGTTGTGTTTGTTTTCTACTTTTTAATTTATCTGTTTTCTGATATGTAAAAACCTTAGCCAATGAAGCGAAATTAAAGTGATAAAAAAAGTCCTTCCCGAATAACGGGAAGGACCTTAAAATTATTGAATTTATTTGTAATAGCTAAAAAGGGATACTCCAAGTTTAAATTTTACTTTAATCCTTTCTTATTTAGTTTAATCCTTTTTTAATCCTTTCTCGCTAGATACAGTTAGTTTTTTGCGTCCTTTCTTTCTACGGCTTGCTAATACTTTACGACCATTAGCAGATTCCATACGCTTACGAAAACCATGAACAGATTTACGACGACGTTTATGTGGTTGAAATGTACGTTTCATTTGATGTCTTTTACTTGCTTAGTTTCTTAAAATTGTTTCCACTTCAATAGCAGTCACCATACCACTACCTGTGAAAGGACGGCAAAAATAGGGTATTTTTTCATTTCTTAAGCTAAATCTGTATGTTTTGCCTCAATTTTTTGGCCAAAAAATAAGCTGCCCTGTTTTTCAAAGCTGCTGGCATTATCGGTGGTATAAAAGCTTAGATGCGCATTCTGACTGCATTTTTGGGCTAATTCAGGGTGATTTTCAAGGTATTTTGCAAGACTTTTTGCCACAATATCTCCTTGCGTCACCAAACGAACCCCAGAAGGCAAGAAAGACTTTATTTTAGACTCCAATAGCGGATAATGTGTACAGGCTAGTAAAATAGCATCGATACCCTCAGATTGGCTAAAAAGCGCATTTAAGTACTGCTGCACAAAATAGTCTGCCCCAGGTTTATCGAACTCCCCATTTTCAATTAAGGGCACCCACATTGGACAGGCTTGCTGGAATACTTGAAGTGTAGGAAAAAATTTAGCTAACTCAATAGGATAACTATCACTTTGCACAGTACCCAAGGTACCCATAATGCCAATCTGATGGTTTGTAGAAAAATTCCCTAGTACTTCTGTGGTAGGACGAATCACACCTAAGACTCTTTTGCTGGGACCTAGATGGGGTAAGTCTAATTGTTGAATATTACGAAGTGCTTTAGCAGAGGCTGTATTGCAAGCAATAATAACCAAAGAACATCCTTGATTAAAAAACCAGTTCACTGCTTCTAAAGTATATTGATACACCGTGTCAAAAGACCTAGTACCATAAGGTGCCCGCGCATTATCTCCTAAATAAATATAATCGTACTGCGGCAATTGTTTTTTCAATTCCTTTAAAATGGTGAGTCCACCATAACCACTATCAAATACACCAATGGGTGCTGACATAAAATTTATTTATTAAATACGCTATTGTAAAGATTGTTTTGTAAAACTAAGAACCTCGTTGCATAACAACGAGGTTCTATCCAAAAATATTTTAAAAAAGAATTATCCTTTTTTTGCAGGAGCAGCTACTTTAGTAGCACCGCCTGTAGCCGCTTTGAAGGCTTCTTCTACATCCTTAGGTAAGTTCAATTTCAACTTGATTGCCACACGAATGGTTAAATTGTCTGCAATAGAAGGTTGAGCATAAGGAGATAAGGCATCTGCCTTTAATACCAATGTATATTTATTTTCTGCAACTACTTCGCTTAAAGCAGCAGCAACTTTTTGTCTGTAAGGCAATAAAAGAGCTTCCTCTTTTTGTTGCATCATACTTTGTTGGTATTGTTGCCAGTTGATTAACTTATATTTTAATTTATTCAAATCGGTCGTAGCCATTTCAAAAGCTTTTGCTTTTTTAGACAATTCAGCAGAATCTCTTCTAAAAATACTATCCTTAATTTGATAGTCTTTTAAAGTGTAGTTATATTCTTCTTGTAAAGTATCTTGTGCATAGGACTTAAGCACAGTATCTAATTTTTCTTGGATACCTGGGAATAAAGCAATTACGCTTTGGTCGTCGAAGTAACCAATTTTTTGTGCAGTTGCACTTGTTGTAAATGAAGCTGCGATAAATAAGATGACAGCTACTAATAAACCTTTTTTCATAAGATATTGTTTTATTTTTTGATCTTTTTTTATTATTTATGTCTAATTACTAATGCCCAATTCTTTTAAAACGTCGTCGCTTTTGTCAAGTTTTGGGTCTGCAAATATAATGGTAATTCCTTCACTTTTATCCAAAATGAAGTCATAAGCGCGGGCAGCAGCCATTTTTTGGACTGCATTGTATACCTTATCCTGAATGGGCTTCACTAATTTTTGTCTTTCTTTAAATAAATCCCCCTCGTAGCCAAAACGCTTTTTTTGCAAATCTCTCAATTCTTTTTCTTTTATAAAAAGTTCATCTTCTCTCTTTTTTCTTAGGTCTTCAGACAGCATAAATTGCTCAGCCTCATAGTTTTTATACATTTTATCCAAGGCCATTTGCTTATCATCAATTTCTTTTTGCCATTGATCACCTAATACTTTCAATTTCTTATCGGCTTCCTTATATTCTGGAATCTTATCTAAAATATACTTGGTATTAATAACCGCATATTTTGTTTGTGCCTGACTTGTAAAAAAAGTGGCAAGTCCTATAAAAAGGATCAAAAACTGTTTTCTAAATTGCATGTTCAATTATTTATGAAATGAAAATTACGATAACTATTTTATTCTGGCTCAAACCCAAGCATAAAGGTAAACCTTCCTGCATCTTTTAAAGCATTAGTCCCATTAATTCTATCAATACCAATTCCATAATCAAATCCTAATAGGCCAAACATAGGTAAATAGAAGCGCATTCCAATACCTACTGAACGTCTTAAATTAAATGGATTATATTCTTTCATGCTATACCATCCATTGGCCGCTTCAAAAAATCCTAGAGCATAAATAGTACTACTTGCCGCTAAACTTAAAGGATAACGAACTTCCACTGCATATTTATTGAAGATGGTAAAGTGTTGTCTAGAAGTTTGTTGGTCAGGGTTTATTTTGGGATTAGAACTCTCATACACTGGATAGCCTCTTTGTGCAATGATATCATAGCCTAGTAATGCAAACTGATTACTTAAACCGGCATCTCCTAATTGGAAACGCTCAAAAGGAGAAACCGTTAAGTCGCTATTATACGCACCCAAGAAACCATATTTAGCCGCAAACTTTAAAACAAATTGTTTGTTGTGGTCTGCGCCTGCAGGTTTACCAAGTGGTATAAACCATTCCCCGTTTAATCTCCATTTATGGTATTCTAATAATTCGAAGGGATTCGCTATACTATTTACATTAGGTGTAATTAAAGAATAAGGTGGCGTTAATTGTCCACTTAATAAAAAGGTAGACCCCGTTCTTGGAAACAAAGGCTGATCCACTGATGTTCTTTGAAGAGCAATTCTAAAGTTGATATTGTTTACAACACCATTATTAAAATTCGGAAGATTATAAGGATCAATAGCATAATCTTTCAAAGTATATCTAGTATAGTTTAATCCCATGTTCAAAGAAAAATAATCATCAGGCCATGATAATTGTCTACCAAAAGAAACAGTCGCACCGGTGGTAGAAATATACCTTGCATCGGCGGCATTGGGGTCATAGGCACCGGTGAGTAAATTATAAGTTTGTCCGTATTTAGTATTGTACACACTTACAGTAAGTGTATTTCTTTTAATACCACCGAACCAAGGTTCTGTGAATGATAAATTAGTAGACCTAAAAGCTTTACCATTACTTTGAACTCTTACACTTAGCTTTTGTCCATCTCCCATTGGAAGAGGATCCCATGCAGCTCTTTTAAATAAGTTCTTAGAGCTAAAATTATTAAAGGTCACCCCTAAAGTTCCAGTCAATCCAATATAGCCCCCCCAACCAGCACTTAACTCTAATTGATCGCTCGATTTTTCTTCTACACCATAATTAATATCCACGGTACCATCTTCAGGATTCGGGATAGGATCAATTTTTATTTTCTCTTGATCGAAAAAGTTTAACTGCGCAATTTCACGTTGAGAACGAATTAATAAAGTACGGCTAAACTTATCGCCTGGTAGCGTTCTAATTTCACGACGAATAACGAAGTCTTTTGTTTTTTCATTACCCGCTATACGAATAGTTTTAATAGTGGCTTGAGGACCCTCTACAATTCGAATTTCAAAATCAATGGTATCGTTGTATACAGCTGTTTCTACTGGGTCTACTCTAAAGAATAAATAACCATCGTCTTGGTAGAGGGTACTTACATCACCGCCTTCAGCCGTAGGTGTTTTACCTAATTTATTAAATAAGATTTCTCTATTATAAATTTCTCCTTTCTTAATATTTAAAATAACCGATAAAATAGAGTCGGTATACTTGGTATTACCTCTCCAATTAATATTACCAAAATAATATTTACGCCCTTCTTTCATTTGTAAATCAATATTCAAATTACCTCCTGCATTGTGGTAAACTGTATCTTTTTCAATCACCGCATCTCTAAATCCTAATGAGTTGTAATAATTTAATAAGTTGTCTTTACTTTCTTCGTATTTCTTAATATTAAACTTAGAAGAAGAAAGGGAAAACCTTGCGTAAGAATTTAATATTTTTCTAGTTTTGGTAAAAGTTAAAAAGCCTTTCTCCGACATATACTGTTCAAATGAATAAGGAGTAGTTTTAACAATGACTGATTTATCATTGATAGGAAATAAAGTAAGTCTCGATTTTTCATGCACTTCTTTCAAGCTTTTTTTAAGCTTTGTTTCTTCAATTAAATTACCTCCAAAGTTAATATTATTAATTCTTACTTTAGGACCTTTGTCTACCACAAAATCTAATAATAAATTGTTTTTTCTAGCGGCGTCTTTGCGTTCTTTAATAGTTACTTTAATATCCTGAAACCCTTTTTCAGCATAATATTTTTTAATGCCTTCAATGGCTGTAATTTTCATATTATCGGTTACCACTCTATTAGGCGTTAACCCTGTTTTACCAGACAATTCATCGATATCCGATTTCTTCACGCCAATAAAAATAAACTTTGAAAGACGAGGACGCTCTGTCACATTAATTTCTACATCAATTTCTTTGCCTACTAAGTCGGTTAAATAAATACTTACATCGCTAAAATAATTTTGATCCATCAACTTGCGAATAGACTTCGCAAAATTGTCTCCTCCTGGAATGGCTACTTCATCGCCTATATTTAAAGTAGAAAGTGAAAGCAATAAATTTTCATCAAAGTTTTCATTACCTACCACTTTTATATTACGAATCTTGTATTTAGAGGGTGTTTTTTGGGTAAAAATATTGACCAGTTTTACATTAATCTGAGTCACGGAATCTTTAACAGGTGTATCCTGAGCATAAGAAGTCGAATTCAATAAAAGTACTGATAGTGAACCTATTAAAAAGGGAAGAAATTTACGCATCTGCTAAGGGGCTAAACATTTATGATTTTAAAAGTGTCGCAAATTACTCGTAAAAATTCAAAGTCTTTGTTAAAAGTGAAAATAAACATATTATTTTTTTTCACTATTCGTACTTATTTGACTACTAGTTTTACCAAATCTGCGTTCTCTAGATTGGAAATCTAGGATGGCTTTTATTAAATCGTCCTTCCTAAAATCGGGCCATCTGGTCTCTGTGAAGTATAATTCGGCATAGGCCAATTGATACAATAAAAAATTACTAATACGAAATTCACCACTAGTACGTATCATTAGTTCCGGATCAGGAAAATCAATGGTGGTGAGGTATTCAGAGAAATTCGTTTCTGTAATTTGATCCAAATCAAGGCTGCCTTGTTTCACTTTAGTGGCCATTTTTTTAGCAGCTTCCACAAGCTCCCATCTGCTGCTATAACTTAAAGCCACAATAAGGGTTAGCCCTGTATTTTTAGCTGTTTGAGCAGTGGCATTATCCAAGGCTTCTCTTGCATGAGGAGGTAGTAAAGATAAATTGCCAATAAAACGAAGCTTGATATTATTTTTATGCAAATCGGGTACTTCTTTGGCAATGGTATCTACAAATAAGGTCATCAGGCCGGTGACTTCTTCTTCTGGTCTTTCCCAGTTCTCCGTACTAAAAGCATAGAGGGTTAGGTATTGAATACCTATTTCAGTAGCGGCTTCAACCACTTTTCTAACGCTTATTACACCCTGATAATGCCCAAACAAGCGGTCCTGGCCTTGTTCTTGTGCCCATCTGCCATTACCATCCATAATAATGGCTATATGTTTAGGCAGCTTGCTTAGATCTAGGTTTTCCATGGTTTAAAATTATGAAAATAACTAGGTTATTTGCGTTTAAAGAAGCCAAATAAAGAATTTTTAGGCCCTTTATTATTTGATTTACTCTGTTTTGAAAATAGATTATCTCTTTTGGCTTTAGGCTTAGGATCCGGACCATAGATTCTTAATAAATTATAGGATAAACCCAATTTAGCAGAAAAGAATTGATCTCTTCCTGAAGTACTTGCCTGGTAAGCTATAAGGCCTGGTTTATAAATATTGTTGTCTCCAAAATGATCCACTAAATCCGAATTGGTGAAACGATAAGTAAATTCTCCAAAAAAATTAAAGGAGCCTAAAAAATTATATTTGAAACCCAAATTAATTGGAAGCGTGATGACATTGGGGGCCAATGTTCGAGTACCAATTGATAAGCCTAAACTTGGAGCTGCTATAGTTGATTGACCTGCAGTCGGATAATTACTAGTATCTTTTAATGGAGATAAGTAACCTATACCAAAACCTAAATAAGGACTGAAACGATAATTTTTATTACCATTAATAAATTTTAAAAAATAGAGCTCTGTCATCAAGCTTATATCTTGATAGGTAGTTTTAAAATATAATCTTCTTTCATTTACATAGGCATTCAAGGTACTAGAAGTCTTCGAATCAAAGGCTTCTAAAGGAACTATTTCATAATTCAATCTGATGCCTACATAATCATTCAATTGTTTTTTATAAAACCCTCCAAAATTTAAAGTTAGAAATTGTAAGTTCGGTGCCAAGTCTCCATTGTAAGAAGCTTGACCTACAAATGCACCAAATTCGCCTTTATTTTCTATTAATTGTAAATGTTGTGCATGTAGCCTTACAGTAATAAATAAAAGAAAAAATAAATAAATGAATTGCTTGCGCATGGGCTAATTTCTTTTATCCAAGCCCCATGTGAGCTTTGTTCGTAAGGTAGTCAAATAGCTGTTTTCATTGAGTCTTATGAAATTAACAGAGAACGATTCTTTTTTAACGGCCAACTGAATATTTTTAGGTACAATCTCTTTTCTAGCATCTAAGGCACAAATTAATTCTTCTGTTCTGCCTTCAATTTCAAAAGATATCACCGAACTATCTGGCACCACAATAGAGCGTACATTTAAATTATGGGGAGCTACGGGTGTTATGACAAAGCTTGCAGAATCAGGAAATAAAATAGGTCCATTACAACTCATATTGTAGCCTGTAGAACCTGTTGGGGTAGAAACAATTAATCCGTCTGCCCAATAAGAATTTAAAAATTCACCATTTAAATAAGTATGAATTTTAATCATGGGAGAGGTATCTCTTTTGTGAATGGCAAATTCATTTAAAGCATAAGGGGCTGTTCCAAATATAATAGGGTCGGCATCTAAATGCAATAAAGTTCTTTTTTCAATTACATAAGTTCGATTGATTAAAGCATCTACCATTAAACTCAATTCGTCTTTTGAAATAGTGGCTAAAAAACCAAGCCTACCATAATTAATTCCTAAAATGGGAATTTGACTATCGCCTACAATAGTGACTGCATCTAAAACAGTGCCATCGCCACCTAAACTTATTAAACAATCAATACTATCATGTATGGCAGAAAAAGAATTAAATGCAATGAGGGGTTCTTTACCAGCGCCGGCCTGTAAATTAAATTTTTGTAGTAATTCGGCATAGACATATATCGTAATAGCATGCTTATTTAAGGCCAGAAGTAATGCTTGCAATGATTGTTGTTGGTCGATATCAACCCCTCTGCTATATATGGCTACTTTCATCAAAAAAATTTAAAAATTTATACCCGTATGCAAATATAACCCTTTGTCGCCAAGCTGATTCAAGCTGTAATCAATTTTTAAAACAAAATCATAAATACTAATAATGTCCAAGCCTACCCCCGCCGTTCTTATGAGCGTGTTGGCAAGGCGACTATTATTAACAGGTCTTTCACTGTAGACATAGCCAAGATGAGTAAAGGCCTTGAACCAAAATTGATATTTTATAAAAGGAAACCTCTTCATCGGTAATAAATTTTTAATAAGCACTGTTCCTAATGTATGTTGAAAAGAGGCTTTCAAAATACTCGCTGCATTTCCATCTACTACATAATATTCTAATCCATTCATTTGCAAATTACCATAGCCTAATACTTTATTATCGGTATAGTTTTGATTGGATAAAAATTTAACCAATGTATTAGATTCCAAAAAAACAAAATTCGATTTTGAAAAAGGGTGCGCCCACATTTTTTTAAGTTGGATAGAACTTAAATTACTATTTTTTGAAAAGCGTTGATAGAAAATGAAATCGGTAGACTGGCCCTTGGTAGGATAAGCATTATAGTCAAAATGAAAACGGGAAAATGATAAAGAGGCATCTACATAAGAAAATATTTTTTGATGACTGGGCAAGAAATTAGCTTGGTAAAGAAGTGCTGAATCACTAATCTCGTTTTTACCAATACCTATTTGAAAACTATGTCTATCATATAAATTAGGACGGTAAAATATACTTACATTGGCACGATAGCCTTCTTGTATAATATTGTTCGTTTTATAAAAAACTTGCTTGTCTAATTTGGTATCAATATTTATTTCCTTTTGTGTGAAATTTTGCCAACCCAAGGCTAAACCATAACGTAGTTTTTTATCAATAAAGGGTATTTGATATCTAAATATAGACTGTTGTGTATAGCCAGTAATAAAAGCAGCGGTTAGCTTATCGTTATTCCCCGAAACATTGGCTTGTCTTAGATTGAATCCGTAATTGACTCTGTCTAATCTTCTATTTTGATCATTCCACCATTGGCTAAAATTTCGATCTACCCATTTGAAATAAGGAGTGGGGAATAGATACCATCTTTCACTCACATTAATTTTGATGACCACTTGATTGCTATCAATAGCTTCTGAATGCACAGCTACTTGTTCAAATAAGGAAGTATTGTATAATTGTTGTTGAGAGATAGTATCTAAAATGGCTAGAGAATCTTTTGATATAATATCCCCCTGGTGATAAGTCAATTCTCTTAAAATAATATAAGGTTTGGTTTTTTTATTACCCTCTATTTGTATGGAGGTAATTTTTATTTGAGCCGAAACTAGGTTTGAAAAAAATAAAAAAGAAGCAATAAAAAATAATAGATATTTTATTTTATTACACATCTAAATAATTCATTAAATGATGGTAATGACTTTCCATATCATTGTGTAGTGGTGACTTTCCAAAATAATGTAACACTTGATAATCATAGCGTTCAAAAGTAGATATAATGGCAGAAGCCTCTTCTTGATTAATTTTAAGGGTAATTATCATGGCACCCGTTCCAGGCTCAAAAAAACTATTTAGTTGCAAAATTTGAGCATTATTGGTTTCTACCAAGCGGCTCATTTCTGCTAAAGAATATTGATAGGGAGAAATGGAAAGCACCATAATGGCTCCATTTTGTTCAGCGCCTAAGAAACGATTTATATATTCATTCAAAATTTTCTGTGTAATTACCCCCAAGCATTCTTGCTGCTCATTTAAAACAGGCAGTAATGAAAGTTCATGTTTAGAGAATAATTCTAAGGCTTTTGTAAAATGCGCAGCACCGTTCAATCCAATTTGCGGCAAGCCTTCTGCAATGCTGGCCATGGTTTGATCTAAGGCAATATCCAATACCGATTCTTTAGTCACTAAGCCCATAAAATATTCGTCTTTTAAAAGAGGTAAATGTTGTACTTCATAATCTTCCATACATTGCAATACAAAGGAGGCAGTATCTTCCAATCGAAGCATGGGAAAACCTTTTACAGCCATTTCATTTGCAATCATAAGATGAGTATTATTTAGGTAAAGAACCAAGAAATTTTTCTAAGATGATGTTAAACTCAGCAGGTACTTCCATCATGGGAGCATGTCCACATTTATCAATAAAATCTAACTGGCTATTGGGAATTAATTTTTTAAACTCTTCTGCCACAAAAGGAGGCGTGACGATATCATTCTTACCCCAAATTAATAAAGTAGGTTGCTGAATTTGATGCAAGTTTTCTGCTAAATTATGTCGAATGGCACTTTTTGCTAAAGAAAGAATTTTAATGACTTTAAGTCTATTTTTGGTGATCTCAAAAACTTCATCCACTAAAGCTGGAGTGGCAACGGCAGGATCATAAAAAGTTTGAGCAGTTTTGTTTTTGATATATTCGTAATCGCCTCTTCTAGGATAACTATCGCCCATTGCATTTTCAAACAAACCACTACTGCCTGTTAAAATAAGTGATTTCACTCTTTCAGGATGCTTTAAAATATATACCAAGGCAACGTGACCTCCTAAAGAATTACCCAATAAATGAATATTGGAATAATTTTTATATTCAATAAAGGCGGCAACATGTTTTTCTAAACCCGATACTGTGGTATGTAAAATATCTAAATCAAATAAAGGCAGAATAGGCACTACCACTTTATGGGTATATCTAAATTTTTCAATTAAGTCGGTAAAGTTACTTAGGGCACCAAAAAGACCATGACAAAGCATTAAGGTTTCCCCTTCACCTACTTCTAGGTATTCAAAGTTTCCGTCTTTTATAATCTCGTATTCCATAGTTTTTGCTAATGGGCTAAAGATAGTTAATTCGTTTTAAAAAAGGTGAATCTTAGGGCTTCGCTTATTTTGTTATTATTAGATTAATAACAATTAATTAACTTATTCAAAATCAATGAATTGTTTGAATTTTGACCCTTATTTAAAGGGGTTAGAAAAAGTGGCAAAACTGCTTTTAATCGATGGAATCCATATGGCTGCTTTTTCCATACAATAAGGCCACCATTTTTGAAGATAAGTATAAGTGTAAGTGTCTTTCATCTCAACAACTTGTATCACCCCTAATACTTGTAAAAAATAGACAACAGCACTAAGCATTGTAAAATAAATAAAGCCATATAAAATAATTCCTAATAATTTATTCAACCAGCCTAATAATAACCATTCGGCAGTTTGTTGCAACATTCCAGAAATAAATTTTAATATAATTAATACTAAAATTAAAATAACTAGAAATGAAATGAAGGGTAACCAGTGAGAAGCAATCTTGGTATGTTCTTTTAATAAATTAGCCACCCATCCTGCAAATTGAAAAGCTAGAATTAATCCAATCATTAATGAAAAAAAAGAAATGATTGCTTTAATAAACCCATTTCTATAGCCTTGTAAAAGGGCAATAATTAAAATAGTTCCCGTAAGTATATCTAGCCACATAGCATTAGGCGCTTAATAAAGTTTTGGCAATAGCAGAAATAACTTTACCATCTGCTTGACCTGCTAATTGTTTAGTAGCCATGCCCATTACCTTACCTAAGTCCCCTGGACCAGCTGCACCCACTTGCGTAATAATGGCTTGCACAGCAGCTTTCACATCTTCTTCACTCATTTGTGCAGGTAAAAACTTTTCTATCACAGCAATTTCTTCAGATTCCTTTGTTGCTAAGTCTGGTCTATTTTGTTGTTCAAATATGGCTAAAGAATCCCTGCGCTGCTTTACTAATTTCTGTAATAATTTTAATTCTGTTTCTGCAGCAATAGCCCCACCAGCACCAGGTTCTGTTTTTGCTTTTATAATTTCTGCTTTAATGGCTCTTAACCCTCTTAACAAAGCTTCATCTTTGTTTTTCATGGCGTCTTTCATTAAAGACATCACATCGTTTTCTAAAGACATAATATTATTGATTTAGTATTGTTAGTTTAGTTGATTTTCTATTCGTGAATTTATTTTCGTTTATTTATTATTTTCTGAAAGTTGACTGGCTCTAAATTTGGTATAAAAAGTTTTAGCGAATTCTTTAAATTCGTTTGCTAAGGTTTCATCTTGCGTGGCTCTTAAATAGGCATCGCTCATGCCCATTAAATTTTGATAAAAGAAATCAGCCATTTCATCCACCATCATATCCTTGGTCCAAAGGTCAATACGAAGTGCAGTTTTGTCCGTGGGATCCCAAAAAGTAAGCATCATAGCGCGCGCTTCCTGTGCTTCTGTAGCTGTGCTATCTGATGCAGACCACTTTATATTTTGAGGAATTTTTTGATCGTCTAAACTAATTTCAACCTGAATACTTGACTGATGCATATTAAAATTTTGAAACACAAAAATACAAATTAATTAAATAAGAACCTTATGAACTCTTCAGCGTAAGTGGGATGTTTACAAGCCCTGCATTCTTCTTTTTGGCATATAAATCGCTTAACCACTGCTTACCCATTCTTGCCCTTCCTTGAAGGTATAGTTCGTCCTTATAGTATAATTTGAAATGATTAGAGAGCCCTCCTTTTTCTTCAAAACTAAACTGCTCGCCCGCTTGTTGCCAAGAGCTAGGTATTGAAGCGCTTTGATTTTCAGTATTATTAAAAAGTAGTGGTATATCATACTCAATAGCCATTTCAATTAAAATAGTTTTATCAAAATTAATGCTGTTGAATAAAATGACATAGCTAGCCGCTATCCATGCTGGCTCCATTTTCGATATTGATTTAATAAAAATAGATTCTTTAAACTTATAACCCGTTAATAAAGCCCGGGCCTGCGCAACCTCTTTATCATTTTCAACAATGAAAACCAGTGCCATATTGGTTTGTTGCCATTTTTTAAATATAGAAAATTCTTTAAGCATATCAACAATACCATTCATAGGTTGAAAGGCTAAAAAATAATTAGCCCCATCCGTTAAACTATTTTTAGCGTCTGCCAAAGCCACCCATTCATAAAAGGGTAAATTTGTAAGTGGCAAGTAGGCTTCGTGTATTTTATTAGTGTAGCGCTTATATTTATTTTTTAAAAAATCAAAGGCCCATTCATTGATGGCATAAGTAGCTATAGATTTTTTAAGACAATTTTTAAAGGCCTTTGTTAAAGACCATTTATGTATAGTGGGAAGTCCTGCTATAAAACCAGGTTGCGTTAAGGCAATAAAATAATGTGGAAATTGATCACTTCCTTTTAGGCCTGCTCCAAAATGAATAATGGCAGCATTGGTCACTTCCTTGATTAATTTTTCTGCAGCTATTTCTTTTATAATGGTCACCGCATCGTTGTTTTGCTCCAGCACCAGTAATTGCTCGGGCAAATTATCCCCCACTATGTAAAAATGAATTTGTGGTGAACTCAATCCTAGTTTAATGATATCCAATACCTTCTGAGATAACAGGGCCCTTGGAATCTCAAATTTGGAACTAGTTAATATAAATAAACGCATCAGCAAAAATACTGCATACTTAACAATTTATCCACCAATCATTTAGGAAGCTTAGTTCCTATTAATAGTCCCCTAACTTTGTTCTATGGCAAAACACTTGCACCAACTTGACTTATTTGGAATGGAAATAGACCAACCAGTGCATATTAAAGCACCGGTTGAAAAAAAGAAGCCTGCAATGTCTAAGCTTGAACAAATAGCAAGCGTAAAAGCCATTTCACAAATACACAAAGAGGCAGCAGAGGAAGAACTGCTTCCTACTGTTTCTAGATCACCGATGTCATTTACACATCATCATGCAAGTAGTAAAAGAGGAAGAAAATCATTTACCTCAATGGACGCCGATATACCTACTTTAAATATTCCAGCCTCAGAAGAATTAATTAAAAAATTATACTACCCTATTGGAGAGGTAGCAAGTTGGTTTAATGTCAACACCTCTTTAATAAGGTATTGGGAAAAAGAATTCAAACAACTACAACCTAGGAAAACAAGAAAAGGAGATAGATTATTTAGAGCACAGGATATTGAATTTTTACGCCAGCTATATTTTTTACTGCGTGAAAAAAAATATTCTATCGAAGGGGCTAAAACTTATTTAAAGAATAATAAAGAAAAGGCAGAAAAAGATAATGCCGTTTTAAATAGTTTAAAAAATATTAAGCGGTTCTTATTATCACTTAAAGAGTCTCTATAAAATAGAATGCTAGTTTTATACAGTAGTGGCGAAATAAATCGAATGATCGTTCGCGTATTGAATAGCTGCTACATTTATTTTTTCTTTCAAGGCTATAAATTCATTGAATTCCAATTGCATACTTACTAAGCACTCAATATGTAATACGTGAAATTGTTTACCTGCCTCTGAAACATATACCAAAACATTACCGACATTTTTAAGCTGTCTAATTTCATTTTGAATAAACTGACTATAAGCTGCTAATTGTAAAGCCGTTGTAGCTACACTTAATTGTAGGTCTAGTGTTATTTTACGCTCGGTTCGTAGACTAATGTTATCTACGATGCTGTCCACCATTTGTTTATTAGGTACCGAAATATAAGTTTTATCCTCGGTACGAATACGCGTGCTGCGTAGACCAATTTTTTCAATCGTGCCCGTAAAATTATTTACTTTCACTAAATCGCCAATGGTAAAAGGTTTATCAAAGAAAATAATAAAAGAGGCTATAATATTTTCCAAGCTTTCTCTCATAGACAAGGCCACAGCGGCTCCTACGAGACTTAAGCTAGTAACTAAATTACCTATATTTTCATTAAATACATAATGTAAAATTAATAAAAAGCCTACAATGTATAATATTACTTTAAAAAAGTCTCTAAAAAATAAAACCAACTGGTCGTCAGTTTGATCCTTGCTTAGCTTGGCTTTTTCTTCTAATACAATAGCCACAAATTCTAGTGTTCTTAAGCAAACGCGTATCAATAAAATAATGAAAAATAATTTCACTACCGCTTCCACTAAAACTTGAAGGGTTAATTTATATAAGTGAATATTCCACTGCGCTGGAAATTGAAGTTCATACAAGACAATAATGGCCACCAAATAAATAAGAAATTGTTCAATAGGAATAATTAAGCGGTGTACGTGGCTCTTCCTTAATTCTGAATGATTCTTTTTATCAATCCAGGTATAAATCAAACTTGCAAAAAAACGAGAGATAAACCTTTTTACAATGAGGGCCACTATTAAAACAGCCCCAATGGCTATATAACTTCGTAAAGAATTATTTAAAAATTGTTGATCTAAATTCATAACTAGTATTTTTTAATCTTCTTTCCAATGAAGTAATTGCATATCAATTCCATCAAATACAGCATAGCTGTTCGACCTTAACCAATCTCCCAAGTTAATATAACGACTAGTTTCATTAATAGGTATGTCTAATGGATAATGCCTATGACCAAAAATAAAATAATCGGCAGTAATTTCTTTTGCTTTTTGTTTCGAATAAATAATTAACCATTCCTTATCTTCTCCCATAAATATTTCATCGGCATTGCCGGTCTTGGCCCTACTCTTACTGCTAAAATAATTCGCTAGTTGAATGCCTAAATCGGGATGTAACCAACCAAATAACCATTTACATAAAGGATTGGTAAATATTTTTTTTATGAATTTATAGCCTTTATCACCAGGGCCTAATCCATCTCCATGTCCTATAAAAAATTTCTTAGCGCCAAATGTAAATACCCCTGGTTCAAAATATATTTTTGCATTTAACTCCTCAGTTAAATAATCTTTCATCCATAAGTCATGGTTGCCCGTAAAAATATGCAGCTCAATGCCCGCGTCAGATAAATCGGCTAAGCAGCCTAATAGTCTCACAAAGCCTTTAGGAACCACGGTCTTGTATTCAAACCAAAAATCAAAAATATCGCCTACGATAAAAATAGCAGTAGCATCTTTTTTAGCATTTTGTAAAAACTTTACTAAACGCTTCTCACGCAAATGACTTTTCGCTTGATTAGGTGCCCCTAAATGGAAATCAGAAAGAAAGTAAATTTTTTTACCAGGCACCCACTGCATGTAGTCGCTTATTTAATTTATAATACTGTGTCTATATATAATACTGTGTCTATATAATAGTATCCCTACTAAAGTTACTAATCTAATAACTTATCTACTAAAAAACAATACACTTCTTTGGGGCCGTGTACACCCACCACCAAGGTTTTTTCAATATCGGCCGTACGACTTGGTCCTGTCGCATAACTAATCATGGATGGAAGAGCATCCGATTCTGCTTTGAATGCAGCCAAACTATCACTAATGTCAAAGACTAATTGATGGGTATAGGCAATACAAATATGAATGGGCGCATACACGCTTGAGGTTCTTCCACTTAGTTGTTGACTACTTAAAACAATCGTGCCTGTTCTTGCAATTAAATGATCACATAAGGTAATAGCTGCATCACAACCTGCTAAATCATCGGTATTTACAGGATCAAAGCTAAATTCTTTCATATCATCTAACCAGCCCGATTCTCTAGAATATATTTTCTCCCATTTATTTGAATGAATAAGTTGTGCTAGTTGATTCACCAACTCCCCCTCATCGCTGCAGTATACAAATTTACCGAGTAGTTCTGTAAATTTTTGCGCAAAGCCAATGGCTAATTCTTGTTCGGTAGGAATGAAAATAGGTCTGTCCGCAATCTGATCAGGGAAGGGAACGGCAACAGGCTTTTCTAATGCTTGTTTAATTTTTTGTAAAATTTTCGTTTTCGCTCCTTGTGATTCCATTGAATAAAATTCAGTTCTTAAGAAGGGGTTTCAGTACTTGCTTCATTATTAATAGAAGTTTCTACAGGCGCTATAGTATTTACTGAACTTATATCAGTTGTATTACTTGCATCACTTGTATTATTTACATCACTTATATTATTTACTTCACTTGTATTGGCATTGCTTTGCAGCTCAGCAGTCGCTTCTATTTTGGCTTCTTCTGTTTTAGATTCTTCCACATCAAAAGTAACTACCTTTTCTTCTTCATAAGGGCGCATACCAATTAAGGCTTCCACATCACTCTTATGTAAAACTTCTTTATCTAATAATTCTTTGGCTAATTTTTCTACTTCAGCTTTTCTTAAAGTTAGTAAATCTAAAGTGCGGTGGTAAGCTGCATCTATCATCTTACGCACTTCTTCATCAATAATTTTTCCTGTCTCTTCACTGAATGGTTTTTGGAAAGTGTTTTCTTGAGTTGGATCATAAAAACTTACATTACCAATTTTATCATTCATTCCATAAGTAGTCACCATGGAATAAGCCATTCTAGTAATTTGTTGTAAATCGTTAGAAGCACCTGTTGAAATACGACCAAAGAAAATTTGTTCTGCAGCGCGACCTCCTAAAGTCATACACATTTGATCGGTTAATTGTTCAATGGTATACAAGTATTGCTCTTTAGGTGTATACTGCGCATAACCTAATGCAGCCGTACCTCTTGGCACAATGGTTACCTTTAATAAAGGGTAGGCATGTTCTAAGAACCAACCACAAATAGCATGTCCTGCTTCGTGATAAGCAATCACTTCTTTTTCTTCTTTAGAAATAATTTTATTTTTCTTTTCTAATCCACCAATGACTCTATCAATGGCGTCTTGAAAATCTATCATCTCTACACCTGTCTTTCCTTTACGCGCAGCAATTAACGCGGCTTCGTTACAAACATTCGCAATATCAGCACCCGCAAATCCTGGCGTTTGTTCAGCTAATTTATGTACATCTAAATTTTCAGAAACTTTAATAGGACCTAGATGCACTTTAAATATTTCTGTACGGCCTTTTACATCCGGACGGTCAATAGAAATTTGACGATCGAAACGACCTGGTCTTAATAAAGCAGAGTCTAATACATCGGGACGGTTGGTCGCTGCTAAAATAATAATGCCTGTATCGCCACCGAAGCCATCCATCTCTACTAATAATTGATTCAAAGTATTTTCACGCTCGTCGTTGCTCATCATGGCGTTTTTACCACGTGCACGACCAATCGCATCAATCTCATCTATAAAAATAATACAAGGCGCTTTCTCACGTGCTTGCTTAAATAAATCGCGCACTCTACTTGCACCCACACCCACAAACATTTCCACAAAATCGGAACCACTTAAGCTAAAGAAAGGCACTTGCGCTTCTCCCGCCATGGCTTTAGCGAGTAAAGTTTTACCAGTACCAGGAGGGCCTATTAATAAAGCACCTTTAGGAATCTTACCTCCAAGGGCTGTATATTTTTTGGGTTGTTTTAAGAAGTCAACAATTTCCATTACTTCTTCTTTGGCTTCTTCTAATCCAGCTACATCGGCAAAAGTAATATTCACTTTCGTACCTCCTTTTTCAAATAAAGTAGCCTTCGATTTTCCTACATTAAATATACCGCCTGGACCGCCGCCACTTCCGCCGCCGCCGCCCATCTTGCGCATAAGCACCACCCAAACTACTACTATCAAGACTAAAGAAAAAATAGTATTCGCGATAGGGCCAAACCATTCCCCTTCTTTCACTGCATTTTGTGGTACTTCTTGAATATTTTTTTGCTCATAGAAGCGTTGTAATCTTTCATTAAAGCTATTCCAGTCTGTTACATTAAATTCAAATAAAGGCACATTTTTAATTTTAGCCTTATCCATTTTACGTTTTAATTTCTGAACGTAAAAGTCTTTATCAATACTATCGGGCTTTATGTAAACACGCACCAATTCCTTATTTTGTACAAGGTCAATTTTTTCTACATCACCCCCTGTTAACATCACTTGCTTAAATTCAAGCTCTGACGTAGTGGTAATATCTGGAGCAGTCTGGAAGAATTTAGCAGACAATAATGAAATGGCAATTAAACCATAAATCCAATATATGTTAAACTTAGGTAATTTGGGTCCGTCTCCTAAGGGAGATCCTTTTTTCTTGTTATTATCAGGTATCATGAGCGACTATTATTGCTTGGTGTTGTATATGTTTTATAAATGCTTGCTTAATTGGCTATTCCCAACATCAAGTAACAATTTTTTTAATAATAAGTTTTAAAGATCGTGCATTTTAGCATCTGCATCGCTCCACATATCTTCTAATTGGTAAAAATGTCTCGCTTCTGGATGCATTACATGCACTACCACATTGATATAATCGATGAGTAACCATTGTGTAGCCGTTTGTCCCTCCGTTTTATAGGGCATTTCCCCGCATTTTGTCTTGACTTCAAATTCTATAAAATCGGCAATGGCCTTTAATTGGGTGGTGTTATTGGCTTCGCAGATGACAAAAAAGTCACTGGTAGACTCGGGTATTTTTTTCAAGTCTAAACTTATAATATTGGTACCCTTTTTATCTTGGATAGCCTGAATAATAGTTTTGAAAATTTTTGAGCTGCGGGTAAGTTGAACTACCGTTGATTTTTTACGGCTTTTAAGAGTAGAAAGTGGTTCCAATGATTCTTATTTTTATTTTAAATGATGGTTAGTCAAAACAATTTAAGGGACTAAAATGATTCTAAACTAACTTTACAAAAATAGCAATTCTTTGTTACCTGCCACACCAAATATCCTATTGGGGGAGCCGCTCATCGAACTTACTAGTATTCCTAGTACCAATATCTATGCCATGGACCAAGTCCACAAGGGTTTAGCCCTATCTGGCAGTTGCTATACAGCTGATTTTCAAACAGCTGGGAAGGGTCAGCATGGTCGGAACTGGGAAAGTGAAAAGGGGCAAAACCTGCTTTCAACCTATGTTTTGGAGCTAAAGCAGTTAAAAAGCGATGTAATTTGGACGCCAGCCCATCAAATTGGGTTTTCTGCGGCCATTGCACTAGGGGCAAGAGCCTTTTTTGCGAAATTTGCGGGAGATGAAACCAAGATTAAAAAGCCGAACGATATCTATTTTAGTGACAGAAAGGCAGGGGGTATACTCATTGAAAACCTAGTCAGGGGTAAGGACTGGACCTGGACCCTAATAGGATTGGGCATAAATATTAACCAAGGTTCTTTTTCATCTGAAGCAGCAAATCGTGTAGCAGCAAATCCAATTTCTTTGCAAGAGATAACAAATCAAATTTGGGATTTAAAAAAAATGCAAAAGCACTTAAGTGAGGCGTTAACGACTGCAGTTCAAAATTGGTTGATAGAGGGAGAAGAGAAAACTGTGCAAGCATTTGATGCCCTATGTGTAGAAATAAAATAGTTCTGAATCAGTTGTAAAACAGATTTGAAATAAATGCGAAATAGAAGTAAAATATAAAGCGAGTTAAAAAAGAATAAAGTAAAAATGAGTATAAAATTAACAGAACATTCTAAAGGCGGTGGTTGCGGATGTAAAATTTCACCCGCCATACTTTCAGAAATATTAGCAGCACACAATGTAGGCGCTAAAACCAATGTAAAAAATTTATTAGTGGGCAATGATAGTAGAGATGATGCAGCAGTGTATCAGCTAGATGAAAAAACAGCAATGATTAGTACCACCGATTTTTTTATGCCCATTGTTGACGATGCTTTTTCTTTTGGACAAATTGCTGCAGCGAATGCCATTAGTGATGTATATGCTATGGGAGGCAAACCAATTTTTGCATTAGCCGTTTTGGGCTGGCCCTTAGCTACACTGCCTGCATCTGAGGCTGCGAAAGTTATGGAAGGCGCGCGCAAAACTTGTACGGAAGCAGGTATTGTGATTGCAGGAGGACATAGTATTGATAGTCAAGATCCCATTTTTGGATTAGTGGTCAATGGACTCGTAGACATAGAAAATTTAAAAAGAAATGATACAGCAAAAGAAGGGGATGTATTAATATTAACTAAACCATTGGGTGTAGGTATTATGGCTACTGCACAAAAAAGAGCCCTATTAACCGATAAAGATTTACAATTTTTAGTAAAGCAACTCACCACCATTAATAAAGCAGGTGAAGCTTTAGGAAAAATAAAAGAAGTACATGCCATGACCGATGTAACAGGCTTTGGCTTACTCGGACATTTAACAGAAATGATGGAAGGAAGTCATTTATCGGCGGCTATTGAGTATAATAAAATACCCATCATACCCGCTGTAAGAAATTATATCGCACAAAAAACAATACCTGGTGCTACTGCCCGCAATTGGAGCTCCATTAGTGCTGGTGTGGTTTTGGGCCCATCTGTAGATGAAGTAGAAGCAAAGTTATTATTACCCGATCCACAAACCAATGGAGGATTACTCATTGCAGTGGCACCTAGCGCATTAAAACAAGTGCAAACTATTTTACAAGATATGGGTATTGAATATACTGCAACCATTGGTGAATGTATAGCTGCGAAAGAGAAAAGAATTTATATCGATTAGGATATAAAGTTTAGCTATTCTAAAGACTAGAAAATAAAATCTAGTAAAATAATTAGAAGGAAGAATAGATAATTAGAAGGAAGAATAGATAATTATAAGGAAGAATAGATAATTATAAGGAGCGAAACTTTTGAATATTCATTATTCAAAAATAAGATGCCCTTTGTTTTTGATTTGATCGGGTGTTAGTTCGGCTACTAATTGTACGCCTTTAATACCACGCACGGTTTGTAAGATATCATTTACTTTTTCATCTTCAATCCACTCCCCTCTTATCCACCAAATAAAATCCATGTGTTTTAATTCGGGTAATAAATATTCTCCATCGAATTGATTATGGTATACAAAATGGTGAATGGAAGTATTGGGCTCATTGCCTTCGTACATTGAAAAATAATAAGTTCTATTTTTTCTTTTAAGTGCAATTTCATGATTGGGATTAAATCTAAATTCAAAACCCATATACTGATTCAGTAAAATACAGAATTGATAATTCTTGATAGGCGCTGTAATGCCTAAAATGCGAGAGCCCTCGAAATCACTTTCGTTAATGGCGTCTTGGTCTAAAATTATTTTACTGCTCACAAATAAAATTTATTTAAAATTCAATTTCAATTTTGATTTCTACATTGCCTCTTTTATAAGTTAAACTAGTCTTGTCTCCTTTTTTAAATTTTGAAAGTGTGGTCATATAATTCATGACGTCTACAATTTTATAGTCGCCCATTTGTAATAATACATCACCCCCTTTTAATCCTATTTTTTCACCCAACTTACCTTGGCTAGCACCTTCAATTCTAACCCCTGTGCCTGTAAAAGCATAATCGGGCATTACCCCTAAACTCACCGTAAACTTAGTACTGCGTCCCATGGCAGCCTCTCTAGTTTTAAGAAAATCCAATTTACCCACTGCATCGGCGGTTTTAATGATGGACTGCACATACCTTATTACTTGGCTTTCTCCTGCGTAGTTAATTTTGTTCCAATCGTCGGTGGCTTTATGGTAATCGCTATGGCTACCTGTAAACATAAATAATACCGGCATGTCTTTTCTATAAAAACTAGCATGATCACTTGGACCAGAACCAGCACTATCATAGTGTGTAATTAAAGTAGTAGATACGCTTGCTAAAATATTTGCCCATTTACTAGAAGTTCCAAAACCGCCTACTGTTAATTTTCTGGCGGTATCATACCTACCCACCATATCCATATTAATCATATAATTATAATTACCTGCATAGGTAGGATGCTCTAACCAATACTTACTTCCCAATAAACCCAATTCTTCTCCAGAAAAATGTAAAATTAAATAGTTATTATTTTTAGGCGATTTTTTTTGCAAGGCTTTTGCTAATTCAATTAAAGCGGCGGTACCACTTGCATTGTCATCGGCGCCATTTCTAATATTATTATTTATATCAAGCGCGTTATGGTCTTCGTTATACCCTAGATGATCTAAGTGGGCACCTAAGATAACAGTGTTTGCTGCTTGGTTATCAATAAAGGCAGCTACATTATGTGCAGTTCTTGAAGCTTGCTCAAACTCAATACTAGCTTCAATTTCATAAGTGCTTAATTCATCGCTAAAATATTTTGAGAACCCTTTTTTAGTAATATATACAACAGCAATAGGCAAGGCCTTAGCTGTATCAAATTTATAATATTGAATATTATCCACTAGGTTACCACTATTATATAAAAATAATGCAGCTCCTCCTTTTTGTTTTGTTTCTTTAGCGGTGGTTAGTAACCATTCGTTGATATCAAAATGCGGATTGCTTGTATTTTCTTCCAGCACTTCATTCACATCTTTAAACCAAATTTGCTTGGCTTCATTTAAAGAAACAGAAGCCATGGATTTAATATTTCCGGAACCACTATTAGAAATTGGAAAAAAAGAACTGTCTAATAAAAGTGTTTGCTTATTTACTTTAATAAAAGAATTAGCTGTTAATTTTTTTCCTTCGTCAATAGAAAAACTTTGAATGAAACCATTAGTACCCTTGGCTTGTATACCTGCATTTTGATATTGCGAAGTAATATAGTCTACTGCTTTTTGTTCTCCTGGGGTCCCTGCTCTGCGACCTTCTAATTCATCACTTGCTAAAAATTTTATATGATTTTCTAAGTTTTGAATAAGTACTTTATCGGCTCTTTTAAGCTTTTGAGCATTCAATAAAAAAGGAAATAAGAACACTAAAAAAAAAGCAATACGGCGCATACATATCAGATTGAGCCCCAAAGTTAAATAAAGCTATTAGCAAAACGCAGCAATCCTTAAAATTTGATATGATTTTTATCATCTTTCCCCTTCTGCTCAATTTCTAATTTCGTAAGTCTTAGCCAATCATAAAACCTAGCTTTGCGACCACATGAATGCCGGCATACATATTGCTTTAGTAGGAAACCCCAATAGCGGAAAAAGTTCTCTTTTTAACGCACTTACGGGTATGCACCAAAAAGTGGGTAATTTCCCGGGCGTAACGGTAGATAAAAAAACAGGTCAGATGCAGTTGGCAGGCCAGCCTACCACCCTCATTGATTTACCAGGTACTTATAGTTTTTACCCCAAGCGCGAGGATGAGTGGGTAGCCTATAAAGTGCTCATGGGTGTAGATGAGGAAGTAAAAACAGATTTAATATTACTCATTGCAGATGCCAGCAATTTAAAAAGAAATTTACTTTTTTGTAGTCAAATTATTGATTTAAAAATTCCTGTAGTCTTGGCACTTACTATGAATGACCTAGCAGCTAAAAAAGGTATTAAAATAGATATTGCAGGACTTCAAGATGATTTAGGTATTCCGGTTGTAGCCATTGACGCTAGAAAAAATAAAGGACTCAATGAATTAAAAACAGCTTTGACGAATATAATTCAAACCACGCGTTCAAAAAATCAGCGAAGCTTTATTGATAATAAAAAGTTAGCACCGGCGGCTATTGACGCTTTTAAAAAATTATATCCAACGCATAGCGATTATGCAGCCCTGCATTATTTAATGCACCATGAAACATTTCCATTAGAAAATGAAATGCAAGAGCAAATAGAGCAAATTGAAATTGACAACGATTTTAATCATACTAAAACACAGGCACAAGAAATATTAGAACGCTATAGTCACATAAGAGCAATCATGAAAACAAGGGTAATAGAGCCCGACCCGAGTGCAAAGAAAAAAAGAGCTGAAAAATTAGACTCTATTTTTTTACACCGAGTGGGTGGTTATGCAATTTTACTTTCAGTATTGTTTGTTTTATTTCAATCGGTTTTTTGGATGGCTAAATTTCCTATGGATGGCATTGAATGGATATTTACCCATTTAACAACTTATTTAAACACAGTGCTACCCGATGTTTGGTGGGAGGACTTACTCGTAAATGGGCTCGTCGCTGGTATTGGAGGCATAGTCGTATTTGTACCACAAATCATGATTTTATTTGGGCTTATTACTTTATTAGAAGACACTGGTTATATGGCGCGCATTAGTTTTTTAAGTGATAAACTTATGCGTAAAGTAGGATTGAACGGAAAAAGTGTAATGCCCATGATTAGTGGCTTTGCTTGTGCAGTACCTGCCATTATGAGTGCCAGAAATATTGAAAATAAAAAAGAGCGTTTACTTACCATAATGGTAACTCCCTTCATGAGTTGCAGTGCAAGACTGCCGGTATACACTATTTTAATTTCGCTAGTGATAGACAATAAAATATATTTTGGTTTTTTAAGTTTACAAGGACTGGTAATGATGGCTTTATATTTAATGGGTATTATAATGGCTCTTTTAGCCAGTATGGTATTAAAATGGTTTATAAATATTAAAGAGAAAAGTTATTTTATTTTAGAGCTGCCTGTATACAGAGCCCCTCGTTGGAAAAACATAGGCACTACCATGATACAAAAAGCAGGCATTTTTGTAAGAGATGCAGGTAAGGTAATTATAGTCATAAGTATACTACTATGGTTTTTGAGTAGTTATGGACCTAGCGCTTCCATGCAAAAATTAAATGAAAATTATGCAGCGCAAAAATTAGTATTATCGAATAATAAATCGTTAGCTATAAATAATCAAGCCTTTCCATCAAATACTGAAAATACTAAGACGCTAAAACAAATAGAGAAGCAATATAAAAGTCAAAAACTAGAAAATTCTTATGCAGGTATTTTAGGTAAAAAATTAGAACCCATGATTGCACCCATGGGCTTTGATTGGAAAATAGGTATTGCCCTTGTTACTTCATTTGCAGCAAGAGAAGTATTTGTAGGTACGATGGCTACTTTATATAGTGTGGAGGAATCGGACAATAGTTCTCTCAGAGAAAAATTAAAAGCAGCGGTAAGGCCCGACGGTACACCTGTGTATAGTTTAGCGGCTGCCTTATCACTCATGGTATTTTATGTATTAGCCATGCAGTGTATGAGTACGCTGGCTATAGTTAAAAGAGAAACACAAAGCTGGAAATGGCCCACCATACAATTTTTTATGATGACAGGTATGGCTTATTTAATGAGTTGGGCTGTGTATGTAATTGCAAAATAATAGCACGAGATAATTAACTAGTAAAATTTAATTCTAGAAAAGATACTTTCCTTATCTGCTTTTCACTTCTTCAAAAGCTTCATCATAGTCGGAACGAATGGTACCCATCATTCTATCCCAAACAAGAAAGTATAAACCATAATTACCTTTGAAATATTTATGGTGTTGATTATGGTTGACAGAAGTGTTCACCCATTTGCCTATTATACTTTTACTAAAACCTTTGGGATATAATTCCCAACCTAAATGGCCATATATATTATACATAATAGAAAGTATAAAGAAAATGACAATATGTGTTGTATGTACAGGAATGGTAAATAAAAAAACCACGAAAATACCCACTTCCACAATAGACTCTAAAGGATGAAAGGCATAAGCTGCCCAGGGAGAAGGATTGGTGGACTTATGATGTACTAGATGCATTGTATTAAATAAAGTTTTATGATGCATGATACGATGCGTCCAATAAAAATAGGTATCGTGCATGATAAACATGAGTGGAAAGGCTAAAAAATAATAGACCCAGCCATAATCACTAATATTATTATATAAGGTAGTATGTGGTTTCACTGCAGGGTTCGCTATAAAAAATAGTGGAATGAATGCAAAAATAAAAATGGTAATAGTGCTGTAGAATATTTCACGAAGGTAGTCGGTGTTCTTAGGAAAAAGGGATTGTATTTTATGCTGTATAATTTTATTTTTTAGTACTACGTAAAATAAAAAGAAAACAGCGCCTGCAATTAAATAATACCTGCTGGCCACTCTTGCTAAAAAGAAAAAATATTTATCGAATTCAATACCCATATATAAATGTAAAATTAAATCAAAAAGATTTATAAAAAAAATGTTTAAGGTAAAATGTTCGTAGTAAAATAAATAGCATTACTTAATTGGACTTTTATTACTCACTGCTTCTAGCTTAAGCGCAAGAATATCTTCTTTAATACGTTCTATTTCTAGCAGTAAAGTGCCGTTATACACACCGCGAATACGCCTTTTCTGATCCACTAAAATAAAGTTTTCAGTGTGCAAAAATTCATTGCCCGTTTGGTAAAAGCCTACCGAATCCCCGGCAAAATATTGTTGCTTAGCCAGGTTGTAAATTTCATTTTTACTGCCAGTAAGTAAATGCCATTTTTTTGAATCAACTTTATTTAAAATGGCGTACTTTTTTAGAACAGCTACGGAATCTAATTCAGGTGTGACAGAATGCGAAAGCAAAACAATCGTCGAATCATTCTTAAATGCTTCTTGTAGTAAAAACATATTGCTCGTCATTTTAGGACAAATGCCTCTACACTTGGTATAAAAAAAATTAGCCACATATATTTTCCCCTTTACATCTGCTTCAGTAATATCCGCTCCCTCTTGATCTTTGAAAGAAAAAGCAGGAATGCTATGAATTTTTGCATACCCAGTATCCTCCTTAACAATCCACTCCGGTGTCCAATCGGGAACATTAAAAAAAGGAAGCGCCACGAGACTGTCTGTCTTTAGATTTGAAAGGGTATTCGAGGAATTATTGCATGCCATCAAAATAAATAAGCTACATAAAAAACAAGCACTCAATTTTAACATCTTAGTTTATTTAAATTTATAATCAAGTGAATCCTGTGGCGTCATGCATAATTTTAATCCAATCAGGCCATATCTTCTGCCTTGCTTTACCACATAATTAGCGCGTATAACTCCGTTTTCCCACCAGATTTTTTGACTCCCATTTTCATAGCCCATAGTATAGTGAAATGCTTTATAGGCTTGGCCATTGGAATACCATTCGTTGGAAGCACCATCATGCTCCCCCTTTGTGAAATAAAATTCAAATTTAGGCTTGCCGTCTTCCCAAAAACCAAGATGCTTGCCCAGTTTTTTACCTGCCTGAAAAAATCTAGACTCGGCCAGTTGCTTATTTACATACCATTTTTTAAAAAAGCCCTGCTCTAGTCCATTCAAAAAATGACCCGTCATGGCAGTATCTCCACTGGAATAAGTATTAAAAATAGTGCCACTAAATTTTTTATTGTGAAAAAACAGCGTGTCTTGATGCATTTGCAAAAAAGAATCCTTGCTATTGATGATTGCATTAGGAATTACATTATTTATTGCTAGCTTATCATTTATAACTAAACTGTCATTTATAGCTACCGTATCAATTACCATTACTTTTTTTGATTGTATAGTTTGATCAGAACTATTACATGCTTGAAAAAAAAGACAAGCCATCATACAATGAATATAAAATATGTATTTCATTTATTGCGAAACAGTACCTGGCGTTCCATAATAACCCGATCCATTGATATAAGGATCGTTAGAAGTTATATGGTAATGATAAATTCCATTCGGATAATCGGTAGTCACTGAAGTATGTCCATGGTAGGGATCTAATTTTGAATTATCAATAGCTACCCCATTTTCTTCAGGACCATATACAGCAAACCCATCTAATAAAAAACCTAACAAAGAGGACTTAGTCACTTTCACTGTTGTTAAATAAAGTGGCTCCACATGATAGTGATACTGGCCTGTAGGTGCTGGATGTCCCCAATACCTATCAAAAGAAACCATTTCGCCGGCTAAGGGTTGATTAGGTCCTGCATATTGATTAAAAAAAGGAACCCCATTTAATGAAACACCTATAGCGCCTAATGGAGTGGGTAAATGCGTGCTAGCCATCTTAGGATCTATGGGTATTTTAAATACATATACTTTTTCTGAAATTGAATTTGGATTTTTTGCAAAGTTGTATCCTCCAAAAGTGGTTCCAGAAAAGTTATCATACAATGCATTTGTAGTAGCGTAGTAGGAACTCTTATGATCGGGTAATCCATTGGATTTGATAGTAACAAATGTACCATCAGAGGTAATACTACTTGCCCCATAAACTTTTTTATAAATATCAGGAACAACAGTACTTGAAGTTGTTGGATTACTAGTAGATGGAGTGCTAGCATTATAATTTGAGGTAGTGCTTGAACTTTTAGAACAAGCTGCTACTAAAAAAGAAAAACTAAGAATAGGTAAAAACTTTAACTGCATACTATAAATTTAGAATATAGGACTGCAATTTAGGGAAAGGGTTTAATGATTACCAACCGCTAATAGCAAAAATTTCTTTTGTATGGTCCTTAGTATCTGGTTTTTCAATGATATGTCTAACCATGCCCGCTTCATCAATCAAAAAAGTGGTACGCGTAGTGCCCATATAAGTGCGGCCCATGAATTTTTTCTGGCCCCATAAATTGTATTTATCTACTATTTTCTTGTCCTCATCGGCAATCAAAGAAAAAGGTAAGTCGTATTTAGCTATAAACTTCTCATGCGATTTAACAGAGTCCACGCTAATGCCTAAAATTTGTAACCCTTTCTTTTGCAAGGCTTTATAATTATCACGCAAGTTGCATGCCTGAGCAGTACATCCTGGTGTATCGTCTTTTGGATAGAAATAAAGGACAAGTTTTTGCCCCTTAAAATCGGCTATAGAAACTGTATTGCCATGCTGATCAACGCCTTTAAAGGCCGGCGCTTTAGAACCTTCTTTAATAACTGCCATATGCTTGAATTGGCGGTGAAGATAGCATTTAAAAAGGACAAAAATGTTTAGGCTTAAAATAGGGCAAATTCAGGCAAATTTTTGTAGGTTTGCGCAATTTATATTTTTGTACGCTATGCCAAAAGACACATCCATTAAATCGGTATTAATTGTAGGTTCTGGCCCCATTATTATTGGTCAAGCCTGCGAATTTGACTATTCTGGTTCACAAGCAGCTCGTTCTTTAAGAGAGGAAGGCATTAAAGTCATCCTTATTAATAGCAACCCAGCAACCATCATGACCGACCCCATGATGGCCGATAAAGTATATTTATTACCATTGACTATTGAAAGCATTGAACAAATTTTACAAGAAAACCAAATCGACGCAGTGCTTCCCACCATGGGCGGACAAACTGCTTTGAACTTATGTAAAGAAGCAGATGAAATTGGTTTATGGAAACAATACAATTGTAGAATGATTGGGGTGGATGTAGCCGCTATTGATTTAGCAGAAGATAGAGAGCAGTTCAGACAATTGATGGTCAAAATTGGAATTGCAGTAGCCCCAAGCCGAGTTGCGAATAGTTTTTTAGAAGGAAAAGAAATCGCACAAGTAATAGGTTTTCCTTTAGTAATTCGTCCTTCATTTACTTTAGGTGGCACCGGTGGAGGTTTTGTGCATGACGCTTCTGAATTAGATGCTGCATTAGAGAAAGGTTTGAAGGCCTCTCCTATGCACGAAGTATTAGTAGAAAAAGCAGTATTAGGTTGGAAAGAATATGAATTAGAATTATTAAGAGACCAGGCCGATAATGTAGTAATTATATGTACTGTAGAGAACTTGGATCCAATGGGTGTGCATACAGGAGATTCTATCACCGTAGCGCCTGCTATGACTTTGAGCGATACCTCATTTCAAGACATGCGTAACAAAGCCATGCTCATGATGCGTAGTTTAGGCAACTTTGCAGGAGGTTGTAATGTACAGTTTGCACAAAATCCAGTAACAGAAGAGTTAATTGCAGTAGAAATTAATCCAAGGGTATCACGCTCTTCAGCACTTGCTTCTAAAGCCACTGGTTATCCTATTGCAAAAATTGCAGCAAAACTAGCCATTGGTTATAGATTAGATGAATTAAAAAATCAAATCACACAAACTACTTCTGCCTACTTTGAACCAGCATTAGATTATGTAATTGTAAAAATGCCAAGATGGAATTTTGATAAGTTCAAAGGCGCCAACGATACTTTAGGACTACAAATGAAAAGTGTGGGAGAAGTAATGGCCATTGGAAGAAGCTTTACAGAAGCCATTCAAAAAGCTTGTCAAAGTTTAGAGAATGAAGCCATTGGTTTAGGTTATTATGGAAAGAGTTTAATGAAGAATGAAGAATTGATGGAATACATAAAAGTTCCAAAATGGGATCGCATATTTAGAATTAAAGATGCACTCATGCAAGGTTCTACAGTGCGCTCTATTGCAGCCGCCACAGGCATTGACAACTGGTTTTTATATCAAATAAGAATTATATGCAATGTTGAAAAAGAATTATTAAAACATAGCATTGAAACTATTTCTATAGAATTAATGAAAGAAGCCAAGCAACATGGGTTTAGCGATATGCAAATTTCTAAATTATTAACGGGCAATACCAACGATGATACGGTTTATGAAAAAAGAAAGGCATGGGGTATTACAAGAGTGTATAAAATGGTAGATACTTGTAGCGCCGAGTTTGCAGCCAAGACACCCTATTTTTATTCCACCTTTGAAAATTAATTCAACCCGTCGAATTCTATACAACTAATTAAAGAAAAATAAATACTATGAACGTAAAAGATATCGTAGCCTTAAATGAAAAAGAAACTAGAGCTGGATTTGGCGAAGGCATACATGAGCTAGCTAAAGAAAATAGCGAAGTAGTAGTATTAACTGCGGACCTAGCAGGATCCTTTAAATTAGGTCCCTTTATTAAAGAATTTCCTGATCGTTTTATAGAAGTAGGTATTGCTGAAGCCAATATGATTAGTATGGCAGCGGGCTTAACTATTGGAGGAAAAATTCCTTACACGACTACCTTCGCGAATTTTAGTACAGGAAGAGTATATGATCAAATTAGACAAAGTGTTGCTTACTCCGATAAGAACGTAAAAATTTGTGCATCGCATGCAGGATTAACTTTAGGAGAAGATGGTGCCACGCATCAAATTTTAGAAGATATAGGACTTATGAAAATGTTACCAGGCATGACGGTGGTCGTACCTTGTGATTTTAATCAAACCAAGGCTGCCACCAAGGCTATTGCTAATTATCACGGTCCAGTGTACTTACGTTTTGGAAGACCAAAATGGCCCAATTTTACCAAAGAAGATGGATCTGATTTTGTGATTGGTAAAGCACAAAAATTAAGCGAGGGTAAAGACATTACCTTATTTGCTTGCGGTCACTTAGTATGGAAGGCTATTGAAGCGGGTAAAATTTTAGAAGCCACTGGCGTAAGTGTTGAAGTAATTAATATACATACTATTAAACCATTAGATGTTGAAGCTATTGTTGCAAGTATTTCAAAAACAGGATGCGCAGTAACTTGCGAAGAACATAATATTATTGGTGGTATGGGCGATTGTATTGCACAAGTAGCCGCTACACATTGTCCTATTCCAATTGAATATGTGGGAACGAAAGATACTTTTGGAGAGAGTGGTACACCTAACCAATTATTAGCAAAATACGGTTTAGACACACCGAATATTGTTGAAGCAGCGAAGAAAGTATTAGCGAGAAAGAACTAAATAAAAACAAATTTTTATAAATTTATTTGTTTTTATTTTTTCCCTCTAATGATTTTAAAAAAGATTACCCCCGACAACTCGGGGGAATCTTTTTTGTATTAAACTTTGAATTAGTTATTCTTAAGTTCTTAGATTTCTCTAAGGGGCTAACCTCACTTTATTCCATTGATGGTTTTCAAAACTATAACGAATACGGTCGTGCAGGCGTGAACTGCGGCCTTGCCAGAATTCAACCTGCGTTGGATGCACTATATACCCACCCCAATGTGGAGGTAAGGGAACAATACCTTCTTTATATTTTTCTGTATTATCTACAAAGTTTTTTTCAAGAAAATCTCTATTCGGAATGACCTGACTTTGTGGTGAAGCCCAAGCCCCTACTTGGCTTCCCAAGGGACGTGAATGAAAATATTCAGCAGATTCTTCTGCAGTTATTTTTTTAATCGTACCCGTAATGCGCACTTGACGCTCCAATTCTTTCCAGAAAAAATTCATAGCCACATTTGGGTTAGCAGTTATTTCTTTGCCTTTATTACTATCATAGTTGGTAAAGAAAATAAAACCTTCAGGTGTATAGCCTTTTAGAAGTACTACGCGCGAGGCAGGAGCGCGGTTAGCATCCACAGTGGAAAGTACAAAGGCATTTACTTCATCGATATTACTAGTAGTAGCCTCTTCCCACCAATGCGTGAACTGATCCATTGGATTTGCGGCAGTTGCTGCTTCATCCAAGGAAGCCATTTGATAGTCGCGGCGTATAGAAGCAATATCGTTTTGCATAAAGTAATGAATTGAATGTATATTCTTAATACTGTTGTTAAGTATTAGTTCTGTATTAGTATTGTATTAGTTCTGTATTAGTTATTTAGTGGCGTATAAAATATTAATGACCGATAATAATAATAGCATACCCACTAATTGATGCAATTGCGCTAACCATTCAAATCCACCCCAAACACCAGGCACGATATGCGCGCTTGCTAACACTGTAAAAATACCTAAAAGAACTTGTATAAATACTAATATGGCTGGCGAAATTCTAGCTCGTACCCAAAATGAATTGCCTTGTAATTTTAATAAACGCAGGGTCCAAACCAATAGAAGCACTAACAAAAGATAAGCCAAGCCTCTATGTATAAAATGAACCCAGATAGTATTATTAATAGCATTGATAAAAAAACTATCCTTGCCCCAAATACTAGCTGGTAGCCACTCTCCATTAATAGTAGGCCAGGTACTTGCTACATTGGCCGCTTTATGACCCGCCATTAAGGCTCCATATATTAATTGAAAAAATAAAATAAGTAAAATAACCCAGGCAAAATTTCTGATGGTACTTATTTTTTTACTAGCATCTTCATTACCCATATTACGACGAATAGGTTGCACTGTTAGCGATAAAGCAAACCAATAAGTATAAGTAAGTAACCCCATAGCAAAAATAAAATGAAGGGCTAAGCGCGTTGGTTTTACATATACTGCATCCCCTTCTAAACCACTGGCCACCATAATCCAACCAATGGCTCCTTGCATAGCGCCTAATAAAAATAAAATAAGTAAAGGTTTGATCATCTTTGGTTGAAAATATTTTTTCACTAAAAAATAAATAAAACCAAAAGCAAATACTAGACCAATACTACGGGCCCATAATCGGTGGAACCATTCCCAAAAAAAGATAAACTTAAAATTAGCAATAGTAAATTCGAAATTCAGTAGTTGAAACTGAGGCGTTGTTTTATACTTTGCAAATAAGGTTTGCCAAGCGGCATCAGACATGGGGGGCAAAGTTCCAGTAACCACATCCCACTCAGTAATAGAAAGGCCAGAACCGGTTAAACGGGTAATGCCGCCTAAGGCAATTTGAATCACCGTCATGATAACCCCTAGTAATAGCCAATTGGCTACTTTTTTTGATTTATGATCGTTCAAATCCACGGCTTTAATTTAGGCTACAAAGGTACAAAGGAATCAAACAAAGAAGAGCGTTTGGTTTTGCTTTATTATAGATTGATTTTGGTTTCTGCTCAATATGTTTCAATTTTACAGCAATACTTTAAAGTAAAACTGAACAATTATTAAAAATCTAGATAACACTTGACATAGCACTTGATATGCCCCTTAGAAACTCTATACATAAACCACAAGATTACAAACTGTAAAATAACACTTGCCTAAACTACTCAACCAATATCAAGACTTATTATTAGAAGCCGGCTGCGATGAGGCCGGAAGGGGTTCTTATGCAGGACCTGTATTTGCAGCGGCGGTTATTTTACCCAAGAATTTTTACCACCCCCTACTGAACGATAGCAAACAATTAACCGAAAAACAAAGGGAAGAATTAGTACCCATTATTAAAGAGGCCGCCATTGCATGGGCTGTCGCGAAGCAAACGGCTAAAGAGATTGACGCTTCCAATATTTTAAAGGCCGCTATTAAATGCATGCACTTATCATTGGAACAGTTAAAACCGAAAGCAAAATTTATTGCAGTAGATGGAAATAGATTTTACGCTTATAAAAAAATTCCGCATCAAACTATTATTAAGGGCGATGGGCTATATGCCAATATAGCTGCGGCCAGTATCCTAGCTAAAACGGCGCGTGATAGTTGGATGCAAAAATTACATAAGAAGTATCCGCAGTATGGTTGGGATAAAAATAAAGGATACGGCACGGCCGCGCACCGCGCGGCCATCGCCCAATATGGTTTATGTTTTGAACATCGAAAAAGTTTCAAGATATTACCACCACAACTAAGTTTATTGTAGTCTAGAATAAATAGTTTCTATAAGTGTAGGTCTTATTTTTTAAAATAGTATTTTCAATTACACTATTTATATTAATAGCTGATTAGTTTTAATACTCCCAAACGCCCAAGCCTTGGCGCAGTAATATGTATTCATCGGTGGTACAATCAATGACAGTAGAGGGCACCATACCACCAATACCTCCATCTACCACCATATCAATTTGATTACTCCAATGTTCATGGATAATTTCAGGATCGGTATAGTCTTCTACATTTTCTCCAGGAAATGATGCCGATAAAATAGGATACCCTAAGGTTTCAATAATGGAAAGTGCAATTTTATTATTAGGAATACGAAGGCCAATTGTTTTTTTCTTTGACTGTAAAATTTTAGGCACTTGTTTACTAGCGGGTAAAATATAAGTATAGGGGCCCGGCAAAGTTTTTTTCAAAATTCTATATAAAGCATTATCTATACTTTTAGCATAAGCGCTCAAATCACTTAAATTGGCGCAAATAAAACTTAGCTGCGCTTTTTCAGGATCAACTTTTTTTATAGCGCAAATTTTCTCCACTGCTTCATGATGCAAAATAGAACAACCAAGCCCATAAATAGTATCAGTGGGGTAAGCAATAATTCCTCCGTCATCTAAACATTCTTTTACCATAGTAAGTTGTCTAGCTTGGGGATTATCGGGATGTATTCTAATTAGCATAAAGTGTATACTACAAATTTACCCATTTTTATTCCAATCAATTTTATATTAATTTGTATAAAACAAGGCCATGTTTAGTATAGTATATCTCGAAGAAAAAATAATAACAAGACATTCTTTTCAACTAGCTGTTGAAAAACAAGAAGACTGTAAAGTTATTTTTAGCACTGGAGATATTCAAGCCTTTTGTAGTTTTTTAAAAGAAGACAAGTGCATGCCCGACTTATGTATTATCGCCGATAGTTACAATTATATAGAACTGCTTTCAGTTATTAAAGCCATAAAGGCAAAAGGAAAGCACCCCTTTATATTATTAAAATCGGATGCTAAGTTTATAAAGTCTATTTGTTTTTTAATGAAAAACGGACTGCAAGGAATGTTTTTTACCGACGAGCCCTTAATAGATTTAAAACATTGTGTCAGAAATAAAACCCGCTTTCATTTATCGGCCGATAAATCTAAAATGATTACCAGTAATGTTTTAAAAGAAATTACTATTCGGGAATTAAATTACAATAGAAGGCCTTTAACCAAAAATGAAATACGCTTTATTCAAGAGTGCAGCAAGGACTTAAGCTATGAACAAGTAGCCCAGGCCCTTCAAAAAAGCGTGAATACTATTTATGGCTATAGAGACAGGGTTTTTAGAAAACTACAGGTAAAACAGCGCACTGCCATGGTTATGATAGCCCTTAAAAGAAACTATATCGATTTATAATTATTTAATCTCCCAAGTTTCTTTACCACGAATTAACTTATCTAAATCTCCTGCGCCTTTCGCTAAAGCCTCTTCAATTTGCAAACTCATCATTTGCTCATAGCAAGGACGGTCATTGGTATAGAATATACCAAAAGGTCTTGGGAAAACAGCACCCACTTCAGAAGGGTTATCAAATAAGCGCGTTAATATTTGCGCTTTGTAAAAATCTTTTTCGTCATGGATCCACATATCATCGGCACTATACTTTGAACCAATTTCTACTACTTCAGGGCGCATTCCATCAAAACGAATTCCCTTCTCCCCATTTGCACCAAAAGTCAATGGCTTTCCTTGTTCAACATATAAACCATGTACTTGCTTCGTCGATTTTTCAGTAAAAATTTCGAAAGCACCATCGTTGAAAATATTACAGTTTTGATATATCTCTAGAAAAGAAGTTCCTTGATGTTGTTCGGCACGCGTAATAGTTGTTTGCATATGCTTAGGGTCGCGATCCATGGTACGTCCTACAAAAGTCGCATCTGCTCCTAAAGCCAATGCAGCAGGATTAAATGGATGATCAATACTTCCTTGAGGAGAACTCTTGGTAATTTTATTTACTTCAGAAGTGGGAGAATATTGACCCTTTGTTAAACCATATATTTGGTTATTAAACACTAAAAAATTAACATTTAAATTTCTTCTCAACATATGAATAGTGTGGTTACCACCAATACTCATTGAATCTCCATCACCAGCTACTATCCATACACTTAATTCAGGGCGACTCGCTTTTAAACCACTCGCAATAGCAGTTGCACGACCATGAATAGAGTGCATACCATAGGTGTTCATATAATATGGGAAACGGCTACTACAACCAATACCGCTAATGATTACAATATTTTCTTTAGCGACGCCAATAGTGGGCATTACTTTTTGTACAGAGGCTAGGATGGAATAATCTCCACAACCTGGGCACCAACGCACTTCTTGGTCAGTGGCAAAATCTTTGGCTGTAAGGGCAGCTACCGTGCTTTCAATGGTTTCAGTCGACATATCTATTCTATTATTAATTAGGAGGCAAAATTACATAAAGAAGGCCAATTTTTCTAGTTAAAATGGCAATTTTGAGCGCTGAAATGGCTTTTTTTCGATCAAATCCTTCCGCAAACCCTTATTTCACCTGCCTACCCTTCCAAGTATAGGTTCTTATCTGACCAAAAAGGCCAGCCACTAAAGTATAAACAATATGCAAGGGCTGATAAAGTAAGAAATAACGAAGCCCTTTTTCTAAAAAATAAAACTTAGCAACGGGATCTAAAAAATACAGTTCAAAAAAAGTTTTAAAAGCAATGGCTATAAAAAAAGATTGATAATGCCCCATTAATAGAAGCACTAAAAAACTAAAATTATAAACATATACTAAAAGTAAAACCCAAAAAATAGAACTGTCGTCATAATAGCGTGCCTTACTAGACCAACGAATTCTTTGCATTAAAAAATCTTTCCAATTTTGCATGGTCTTGGTAAATACAATGGCATTGGGATGAAATAAATAGCCAATTCTATTCGATAAATTTTTTTTCATTTTATGCATTAAGAACATATCGTCGCCGCTGGCAATATGATCTACGCCTTGGTAACCACCTACTGCAAAAAAGGCCGATTTTTCAAAAGCTAAATTTGCACCATTGCTCATAGAGTGTTTACCCGCGCCCACTGCAGCTGCTGTAATACCTTGAAGCGCTAAGAAATCTAAAACCTGAAATTCATTCAATATTCCTTTTTCTTTGATAAACATAACAGGGGCTGCTACAAATACAGGATTATTCGCTTGTATATATTGATGATATAATAATAGCCAGTACTTAGGTATAATGCAATCGGCATCGGTGGTAATAATCCAATCACCTTCAGCGTGGCTGACTGCTTTTTCAATTGCCTTCTTTTTGAAAGAACTAATTTCATTGGCTTTATAAAAATCTGAAAGACTTAATAATTTAACATGTGGGTGCTGTTCATGTATGGCTTTTACAATGGAAGCTGTATCATCTTCTGAAAAATCATCTATTACAATTATTTCAAAAAATTCAGCCGGATAAGCTTGCGCCAATATAGAGTCTACGCATTTTTTAATATTGGCTGCTTCGTTTCTGGCAGGAATGACAATAGAAAAACGGGTGTAAGCAATCACCGCTTTATCGGGCCTAAAATCAAAAAAAGAAAGCTTGTCAAACCAGTAGCGGTAGGCAATTAATAAGCCTGCATACATTAGGGTTAAAATAGCAAGTATCCAATCTAAAAAGTAGTGCATGGCGCAAAGTTAATTGCTTTTCCCTCGCAGAAATAGGATTTTTTAATTGTTTGAATTAAATTGTAGATTCAATTTAACATTGTACACAGTTTTATGCATAAAAAAGTTTTAGTCAGTGGTTGTTTTGATTTGCTACATAGCGGGC
>JBBAJX010000002.1:0-135299 GCA_040403885.1 Sediminibacterium sp.
AAAGGACTGAAAATCCTTGTGTCCCCGGTTCGAGCCCGGGTGGTGCCACAAGCCCTCAACGAAAGTTGGGGGCTTTTTTGTATATTTGACTACCCCAAGAGCATAAAATTATATTTTATGAAAAGAGTAATATTTGCTTTGGGCATCATATTTTTATTTGCTACCTGCAAAAAAGAAATTCCTCAAAAACAGTTAACCGTAAATGTGACCCCAGATGTTGGAGGAACCGTATCTCCAAGTTCTGGGATATACGCAATGGGTTCCACCGTTAAAGTATTAGCGACGCCATCAGCAGAATATGTATTTAAAGAATGGACAGGAGGGTTCATTGGAACAACAAATCCTGGAAATGTTATAATGGATGTAGATAAAACAGTAATTGCAGTTTTTGAAAAAAGAGAATATCCATTAAGCTTGACAATAGTGGGGTCTGGAACTGTAAAAGAAGAAATCTTTAAAATTGCAGCAGCTTCAACAAATTACAAATCTGGAACAACTGTTAGATTAACACCGCAGCCTAGCGATGGGTATGAATTCAAGGGTTGGTCTGGAGATGATACCACTTCAAAATCACCATTAGATTTAATAGTATCTAAAGCTATTAATTTGACTTGTACATTTGATAAAGAGGAAGCAATTAAATTCTCAACCAATTTAGATACTGGTACTTATAATGTTATTGATACATTGCCGCTGGTTATAACAGTAAGTTCAAAACTTCCCAAAGCAGGTTTACTATATTCAGTCTTGGTAAATTGGACAGATAGCTCTAAACAAATTTTTAAGTTGGATACAAGTTTAACTGTTTCTAGTTTAAGTTTGAAAATACCTGGCCTAAAGAAAATAGGAACTTATTCATTGTCGGTAACTGTAACATCTAAATCAAGTCCAACAAATAAAAGTGATAAAACAATTTCAATTCTCAATCTACCATATGTTTCAGCGATTAATGTAGACATAGATAAAAATTTAAACTGGAATGATCATGTGCAAGGGAAAAGCGGCACTTACGATTTAAATAAAGATGGCATTCCTGATATTATTAGCTGGGTAGGAAGCAGTGATCCCAAACAGCCACCACTATTGTTTGTTAAGGATTATACCGGAAAAAATATCTTTACTTTTAATATAAAAGATAGAAATCCATTAATTAGAGACTCCTTGAATAAATTATTATTTGACTATAGAGATTTAAATAATGATGGTTATTTAGATTTTGCTATCACCTATATGGGAGAGTGGGATTTTGGTAACTCAACTGGGAGTAGTAGTATAAAATTCTATGGAGTAAATACCTATTTATTAATTTCAAAAGGTAATTTAAATTATGATGTAACTGAAATTTTAGACATACCTAAACAATCTCAGTTCAATATTAATATATATGACTGGGACTTTGACGGCCTACCAGATATCTTAGCTTCTAATATGAACGAGGGGTCATATTTTAAAAATTTAGGAAATAATAAGTTTGAAAAAAGAACGCTGACGCCTTTATTTCAACAAGGCTTATACGGAAAATATGATTATGATAAAGATGGTTCGATAGATTTTGTAAATTTTTATGTTCGTCAAAAAGATGAGTTTGGAAATTATTCATCAAGCGAAAATAAACCAATGTTAAATATTGTAACAAGTAAAACCGTTATTAATATGGATATTGTTGGCAAGAATATAGAAAAATATGTTTATCCAACTAATAATACAACCACTAGCGAGAGAATAACCTTGTTCGATGGTGACGGTGATGGAGATATGGATTTAGTTATTGGGAGCCTAGTTATTGAAAATGGCGCAAATTCTTATAAGCAAGACTACTTTGAAAACACCGGCAGTCAGTTCGTATACAAGGATAACTTTGTAGAAATTGATAAAACGCTTATTGGTGAATTTCAGGCATGGTGCGAGGATATAGACGGTGATGGAGATATTGATTTATACTACCCCACTTATTCAAAAAGTAGATTAGGTACTCCTAAGTGGACTTATTTCTGGTGGGAAAATACCAAAACAGGATTTAAAATTAATAAAAAATTCAAATTCAAATATTAAATAAATAAAATGAATAAAAAACATATATTAATAGCCCTCATATTATTTTGTACAATTTTTAATGAAGCTTATGCTCAAAAGTGGATCGTAAAAGATAGCATTTTAGTTTTCCCGCAAGGCTTTTCTTCTTGGTTAAAAAGAAATAATGGAGGTATTGATTCTGCCGCACCTGGAAATGGAAATGTTAATGGACAAATTGGTAATATTGGAACCAATCAGGGAGTAGATTTATATGATTTTAACAAGGATGGTTTACCCGATTTAACATTCCAGTTATTTCCAAGTAATAATGCTACAAGAGAGTATTTGAAAGGTATATTTATTCAAAATAAAAATGGTCAATTTGTTTTAGATACAAACTATGTAATAAAAGCCAAGGGAGACATGTGGCTTGGAGGCTTTGGAGATTTTAATGGAGATGGCCTAATTGATTATCACTACTTAATAACAAATTATCACGGTGCAGACAGTAATAGAAAATTAAGTCCAGAAATGGTTAATTATGATTGGCCAGACAAGGTTTTTATAAATAATGGAAAATCATTTGATACTTTAACCCTAGATGTAAATAATTTAAATGTAGAGTCAACCTATACTGCGGATATTGATAAGGATGGATCTGATGAAATTGTTGCAACAGGAAGATATCCAGATGTAATGAATGTATATAAGTATGATAAATCTAAGAAGCAATTTTATAAAATGCTACCCGATTTGTCAACAGCCTGGACTAAAAGATTTAATCCAAACGTAAGCAGATACCCATTATTTAATGTGGCTAACTCTAATAATCAAAATGAATTTGCTACAATTTTGTTTGATAGCACTAATTCTAAAGAAATTGGAGAGCCAGACTGGCAACCTTATAATTTTAAAACCTTTACTTATGCAAAGTATAATTTCAATACAAAAAAGATAGAAACAATTAGTTTAAATAGAGACTCAATTTTAATTCCAGTAAAATATTCAAAACTAGATGCTGATGATTATTATAGACTAAATATACATGAAAAAATAACCGCCTATAAAATGGATATTGATAAAAATGGAGAAGAAGAGTTTGTGGTTGGTGGATTTTATGTGAATAATTATTATAAAAAAAATTTTAATAGAACTACCTATGGTTGGAAGGTATTAGGTTTAAATGGCAAAGATTTAACCACACAATTTTTTAAGGATAGCGGCTTTGATAAAAACACAGAACTTTGGTCACATGGCCTAGATATTGATGAAAACGCAGATGGAATCGAAATGATTCCTGGTTCATGGGGCAATAGAAGTGTAGGAGAGTTAGGAAATTATTACAAAGTTGTTAATGGGAAATTCGAAAAAACATACATAAGAGATCTCAAACTTGCATCCGGTAAAAAATTAGATAGCTCCTATTTTAAAACAATGGAATTAATTATGTACCCTAATTTTATAAAAAATAAAAACGCCCTTATAATGTATGATATGGATAATATAAAAAGAACCTCTATCCTTTACCAAGTAAGTTGTGCAGACGCCCCTAAGCCTATTTTTGATAAATCGCAATATAGTATATGTGGTTCAGATAGTACTATCGTTAAGTTGACTAACTATTCAAAATCTGATAGTACGATTTGGTATGTAAACAATAAAATAAAGGCTACCAACACCGATCAATTGGTATTTAAGACTAATGATACATTTTATGTTACTAGAATTGATACAAATGGTTGTACTAAAACAACCGATGCCATTAAGCTTCTTAAGTTTTCTACTCCAACAACACCTTCAATAACTCGCGATACATCCAACAGCCTTGTCTCTAATGCAAACGTGGGAAATGTTTGGTATAAAAACGGCACTATTTTAAGCGATACGACCCAAAAAATAAAGCCATCCGGCAACGAACCAAATGGTTCTTATACAGTGAAAACCACTCAAAACGGCTGTGTGAGCGCATTAAGTAGCCCTTATTATTTCATAGTTACAGATGTAATAAACCTAAGTTCAGAGGAGTTTATCAAACTTGCCCCTAATCCATTTACTAGTCAATTGAACTTCGATTTTGTAGTTAAAGGTTATCAGAGACTAAACATAGAGGTATATGATTTAGCTACAGGAATGAAAGTGGCAACTAAACAAAACCTTACAGCCGGTATGCCAATAACACTTGGTCAGTTATCGGCAGGTACTTATATTATTAAGGTAAGCTCGAACGATAACAAAATTATCCAACAGTTTAAGATGGTGAAGCTTTAGTATAAACCCCGAAATATATTGATTTTCATTTATATATGTTTTTTGAGGGACTAGTATTATTAAATGATTAATTGTACTTTCGTGCATTAATTTCAGATATGCAAAACAGTGTTGAGTTTCGTTCCATTTGCCCGGTGGCTACAAGCCTTGATATTATTGGAGATAAGTGGACATTATTAATTTTAAGAGATATGATATGGGGTCATAAAACTTTGTTCAATGAGTTTCAACAGTCAATAGAAAGTATACCTAGTAAAATGCTTGCGAATAGATTAAAAAAATTAGAAGAACTTGGATTTGTAAGAAAGACCAAGGGCAACCTCAATAAAAAAAGCGTTTATTATTTATTAGAAAAAAGAGGCTTAGATACTTTCCCTATGATGGTTGAAATGGCAGTTTTTTCTTCCAAACATTTCTTCGATCATTTAGGTACTACTTATACCAAGGAAGCCAGAACGACTATGAAATCAGACAGAAACGGGTATATCACAGACCTGGTTACTAACTATAAGAAATTTAAAAAGAATTTAGTTATTTAATTCTTTCTTGACCTCTCTACTTTATCTTAATCTCTCTACTTTAGCTTAATTTAGTGAAGCCCCTTAAATGGGTTCATTAAATACTTACTTATGAATAAGCTAGCAATTTTCTTGTTTTTTTCTATGAGCAGTTTAATAGCTGCAGCACAGGGTCCTAAAATTTTAGTGATTACGGCACACCCCGATGATGAAACTACCTTCTCCGTTTCTTTATTTAAAATAACCAAAGAATTAAAAGGAACAGTGGATATGGCTGTAATGACCGATGGCGGTGGCGGCTTTGCCGATTCACAGTTGGGAGCTATGTATTTCAATTTACCTATTGACGATTCCATAGTGGCTAGAACGCATCTTCCTATGATTAGAAAGCAAGAAATTATCAATGCTGCTAAAATTATGGGCATACGAAATATTTATTTTATGGAGCAGCCCGACGATTTTTATTCAACCAATATTGAACCATATATTTCTGGAAAAAATTGGGATATTCCCTATGTTGAAAAGAGATTAGATATTTTACTTGCAGAAAGAAATTTTGATTTTGTTTTTACACTACTACCTGAAGCAGGACAACATGGCCATCATAAAACAGCTGTTTTAATGGGACTTAGAGCAGTGCAGCGTTTCAAGGGGCCTAATAAACCTATTATTATTGCAGGAAGTACCAAGATGAACGGCATAAAGGATACTGAATTTTCAATGCTATCTGGTTTTCCAGAAACTAAAATAAATGCTATAGCTCCACATTTTAGATTGAACAGAGCCTACAAGTTTGCAGAGAATGATAAACTAAGTTATAAGATTGTTGCAGACTGGGTGATTGCAGAATATAAATCACAAGGCGCTATACAAGAAAACGCTATTCATAAAGTAGATGAAGAAGTTTATTACTATTATGATATCAATGATACTAGTGGCATTGAAAAAGTAAAAAAACTATTTGAAGACTTAGCTAAATCTGGGTTTCAGCCTATGAAAAAATAAATTCTTTATTTTTTGAATCCTATTCTAGTTCTATTTTCCCATTTTGTTTGCGCTGTACCCTGGTCCATGATATTTTCAATGGCATCATAAATTTGATTCAACTGAGCATCATGTGTGCCAAGCTTTTCTTTAATTTGATCAAGCTGTAATTTAAAATCTGACTTAATTAGTAGCGCCCTTCTAAGCTCTACAAACGCTCGCATAATTGCAATATTCATATGAATTGCTTTTTTTGAATTGATTATACCGCTAAGCATAGCGACGCCTTGTTCAGTAAAAGCATAGGGTAGGTATTTAATATTAAATACTCTTGTTGTATTCAAGGTCACAAATTGTGACCTTGAATGCTTTCTAGCTCTTTTTCAGTTATTTGAAATATTAAAAAATAATTATAAAGATATTCGTTCGTAAATATTCTAATTGTTAATAGTATAAAAACAGTAATTTATTTTTTAAACTTCCCAACGACTGCCTTCCCTGGGAAAACACCTGTTACTGTTTTGCCATTTTTTAAAACAAGGGTTCCGTTGACTATTACAAATTCTATGCCCTCAGAAAATACTAAGCCTTTATCAAAACTTGCTTTATCAATTATTTTATCTGCATTAAATATCGTGATATCTGCATCGGCACCCACTTGTATTCTTCCTTTTTGATGCATCAATGGTGCTATAGATTCTAATCTTATAGCAGGAAGCAATGTCATTTTTGCGATGGCAGTATTTAAATCTATCACCTTATCTTCTCTTACATATTTTCCTAAGACTCTTGAAAATGTACCCGCCGTTCTAGGATGCGCTAAGGCGCTATAAGGCATACCATCAGAAGCAATCATTACCGAAGGGTTTTGCATTCCTAATTTTAACCACTCGGGTTGCATATTATGTATTATAACCGCACCACCAGTTTGTCTATATTTATCGAATGTTTCTTTAGTGAGTCTTTCACCAGTTAATACCCATTGTAAATCGTTATAAGTTATAACAAGCTTTTCTTGCCAGCCTTCATTAAATATGGCAGATTGTATTAAGGTAGATCCTGCAGTATAGGGATACATTTCAGTGGAGATATTTACGCCTCTTTTTTTAGCAGCCTCTATCATGTCTAATGCCATTTGCATATGACCTAAAGCCATACTATTTATATGTACTATATGAAGTGGAGCTCCTGTTAAACTAGCATTGGCAATGGCTTCTTGAAATGAAAGCATATTAGGTTCTCTTAAATGTGAGAATAACAAAACCTGCTTTTCACCAGCAAACTTATATACTTCATATAATTCTTCAGGATTGGTTTTAGGTAAATATCCAATAGGTATGCCTATGCCAATGCCGCCTTCTGCTAATGATTTATTAATGTTCATTAACATCTTGTTTGATTCCTCTTTGGTTAATTTGTCTTTATACGAACCACCAATTGCATTAAAAAGACCTTCTAATGAACTATTACCCTTAATCGTATTTTCCATCATTAGTTTCGTAGCATCTTTATATTTTTCCATTGACCTAAATCTTTCAAAAGGCCAACATACACTTGCACCAAAATTTATAAGCGCTTTTGATTTTCTAGAACCATACCACTGCTCAATATTTTCTACACCCCATTCTAATTCTAAAGTAGTGGTGAGCCCATCATGTAATTGAAACTCCTGCTCTTGATTAGATCTACCATGTACATGCATATCTATAAAACCAGGAGCAACGACCAAACCTTTAACATCAATGACTTCCTTGCCCGATAAAGCGTGGTTACTAATAGAGGCGATACGACCCTTGCTAATTCCAATATTTCTAATCGCATCTAATTTTGTTTCAGGGTCTATGACACGACCACCTACTAAGACTATATCGAAAACCTTTTTTGATTGGGCTTCTAACTTATGGCATAAAAAAAATACTATAGCAACTATAACAATTTTCAATAAGAAGGCTTTCATTTTAGAAAATTTAAATAATGAATTGGATACCACTTGAAGTTAATAAAAAAGTCCTACAGAAATTATTTCTGTGGGACTTTATATTAATTACTAAAAAATAAATTAATGCTCTATAGCTAAATCTGCTTCATTATAAAATTCTTGTTGTAATGTCATTTTTCCTTCTTTATCAAATTCAAATGTAGAGTAGTATTTTAATAAACCAGTTTTGCCACTACTTGCAAATTTTGAATTCCATAAACCATATACTCTAACACTACCATCTATATTATTATCCATATCTACTCCTTTTCTCCAAAGTGGATTAGTAAAAGTAATGTCATTAAAAGTGCTCATAAATACTTGCATTTGAGCATACCATTTATCTTTAGACAATGAATCTTGTCCAACCGCTGGTGGAGACCACATAAAATTATCTGTAACATAAGAAGCCATTTTTACAGAATCTTTTGCAGAAAATGCAGCTATGGAAAAAACCTATATCGCTAGTTTAAAAGAAGTGAATGCTATTATGATTGAAATAGGATTCCCTAATAACTATTATACTTATATGAAATTAAATCAATCAGATACTACTTCAACTTATAGAAGCTGTACTATTGGCCATTGGACCTCAGACCAAGCTTATAAAGCCATTCATGATAATGCTAAGTTTAAAGCATGGGGTGCTAAGAATAAAGACAATAATGGTGTCTTTGTTACAGGTCAATTGTATAGAAAGTTTTATACATTAGATTAATTAAGAAATATTTAATTCTTTATAAAAAAAGCCCCGCGATAATTCGAGGGGCTTTTTTTATGCGATGCATGAGTTAAATATTATTTAAGGAGCCTTAATAACTCCTACCAAATTTTTTTATTTATCGTTTCTTCTTCTTGCCTCTTCAGCGTCTTTGTATATTTTAATCCAAGTTAAACAGATATCAACGACCGCTAATAGTGGCCCTAAGAATACCACCATAATTACCTCTAAACCTGGTGAATACCCAATGACACCGTCCAATGAGGTTAGTTTTGATCTTTTAAATAATTTATACAAGCAGTAGATAGATGAAAGTATCCAAAAGAAAATGACAATATTTGTTAACATAGAATTTGTTTTATGCATTGCAAAGATAAGATAATAAATCTCTCTTAGCGCATCAATAACCTTTATTCAAAAATAATAGTTCCAAATTTTTTATACTCGTGGAAACTAAGGCCAGTAGGCTTCCAGGTCCAATAGTTGCCTCCTTTATCGTAGTCAATTCTGTAAAAATTAGCACGCCATTTTGTTCCAGATTTGGGCGGTACATTTTCTAATGGGCTTAATAAAACATAGGGAATAAAAAATTCAGCAGTCCATCCAATTACTTTATCTCCTTGCTTGTTGATAGTAGCCGCATGTCTTGTTCTTCTCTCTTTTTCATAATGCCAAGGTCTCCAACCTAAAAACTTTCCATTGTAATTAGGCACCAGTATGGGTAATTCATAATTCCATGGCGATAATTCATATTCAAAATACATCACCGATTTTTCATCAGGCCAAAAAAAAGCTTCTACTACATCCTCATTATATAAGTCAGCAAAGTCTTCTCTTAGCGTTGAAGTAATAAGAGAATCCTCACATATATACAAACAATAAATTCCAGAATCGGAATACAAAATTTTAAAATTGGTGGAATAATTTACCCCAGTCGTTAATTTCTTATTCAATTTTGTAAAGGAGGTAGTCTTCCAAGCAGCAGCATCTCCTAATCCATTAACAGAAAAATCTTTTGTTTTTTTTACAGTCATTGTGGAAACATCATTGGCTTGCGCTTTAACATTTGTCGCCAACACCATAGAAAAAACAACAGCTATCAATAAAGTTTTATATCCCTTAGTCATACTATTTAATTAACAATGGAAACAATCTTCTAATTTCTGCTTCATTAGGTTGTGCGCCATATTCACAAATTTCAAAAGCTTCTGCATGTTTTGCCCCTGCTGCTTTTTCAGCACCATACCATTTTACCATAGCTGCTCTAATATTGGATTTCATTGGTTTGTCATATAATTTCATCAACCACTGTAATCTTTCTTCTTTTCCAGTAGGTACGTCTTTTTCATATCTGCCTATCCAAGGCATCCACTCATAAAATTGAGATTCATGCGCGTCAATGGCTGAAATCTTTTTTGCATAAGCAGTGGTAATATCTACAACAATATCGGGTCTGAAAGGGTTAGGTCTTTGAAAATGATCTTCTGCATATAAAAATACAGGTGTTTTTCTTAGAGGCGGTACATCTGGTGCAACATTAGGTACTTCTACCATATAGGCTGCATCTTGCACCAATACGCCGGTGTAACGGTGATCAGGGTGGTAATCATTAGGTCTTGGTGCAATGACTACGTCAGCGTTCCACTCTCTAATTTTTCTAATAATTTGTAATCGCACTTCTAATGTAGGTAACAATGCACCATCATGATTATCTAATACATCATAAGTGACCCCTAGTCGTTTTGCTACTTCCTGTGTTTCTAAATATCTACGTGCAGCTAATTCTTTGCCTTTCATGGTTTGATGTCCTGCATCGCCATTCGTAACGGCTACAAATTTTACTGCATGACCCATACTGGCTAGTAAGGCAGCCGTTGCGCCTGCCTCATAATCACAATCATCGGGATGCGCACCTATGACAATAATTCTACTTTTTTCTTTGATGGTTTGTGCAAATACTGATTGACATTGCATTAATAATACAATACCTAATAGCCATTTTATTTTTTTCATTTTATTTTTTTAATTTAATTATTATGGTTTCAACAAACTTTCAAACCATTCCACATTGGTTTGCATAGTTTTTAAAACCATTCTTGGTTCACTAGGTCCATGAGGTTGTCTTGGTAAAACCAAAAGCTTCACAGGAATATTTCTTCTTCTTAATGCATTGTAAAACATAATCGAATTACCCAAGGGAACTCTTTGATCTGCTTCTCCATGTTGTAACATCACAGGTGTTTGTACATTTTGAACAAATCTTAGTGGTGAATGCTCGCTAAACATAGACCAGTTATTCCAAGGATCTGATTTAAAATAAGAAGGCAAAAATCCCTCAATATCATCGGTCAAATTTTGAAAACCAAGATCTACCACTGGTGCTCCAATGGAAGCGGCTTTAAAACGATTGGTATGTCCAACAATCCAGCTACTCATAAAACCACCATAACTCCATCCCATCACCCCTAGCATAGACTCGTCCGTAACACCCATTTTAATCACCTGATCAACGCCATTCATTAAGTCTATATAATCTTTGCCACCCCAATCTTGTCTATTGGCCATTCTAAAATTACTGCCATAACCGCTTGATCCTCTTGGGTTTGGTCTTAAAACGGCATAACCATTTTCGCTTAACGCAGCTAATGGATAAGTACCCTGATTCGTAGCAATACAAGTTTGACCAAAATTACCAGCTGGTCCACCATGAACATTTAATAATAAGGGCACTTTTTTACCAGCCGTATAATTCAAGGGATAAGTTAGTAAACCTTCTATCTCTAAACCATCCGCTCCCTTCCATTTAATAAGTTCAGTTCTAGCTATTGGCAAAGAAGCCATACTTGCATTGATAGAAGTAATTTTTATAGGCGCATACTCATTTAATTTACTTACATATAATTCAGGAAACTGTGAAGTATTTTGTAAAGTGAATGAAATATAAGTATGTGTTGAATTAATTTTAGCAGCCCCGATGTAATTTTTTTCACCCTTACTTAATTCGGTAATATTTTTTCCATCTAAACTTAGTGTATAAATACTTGTCATTGTTTTATTGGACTCCGACCATACAATATTTTTTCCATCGGCTGTCCAACCTATAATAGCTCCATCTTCATTCGGAGTTGCTTTTAAACGCCAAGTTTTTCCATCGGCTAATGCATACACTTGTGCATGTTTGGCACCTGGCCAATCATTGGGGTTTTCAGTAGAGTAATAACTTATCAAAGTTCCATCTGGACTAAACTGAGGAGCAGACTCACCTGCTGGTGTATTGGCAATATTTTTAATCACCCCAGTTTCTATATTGATTAATGCGATATCACTATAGGTGTTATCATTGGCTTTTGTAGATTTACCATAACTGTATACAATGCTTGTCCCATCTGCGTTCCAGTCAAATGTATATACAGAAATATTTTCCTTCGTCAATAATTTTTGCATATATTTTTGTGAAGAATCTTTATGATGAATCCAATATACTTGTAATCGGCTTTGTTTTAATTCAGCTTCATATATATACCAATCGTTTTTTGCTTTTTTATTTTTTTCTTCTTTATCTGATGCAGCATCTGCCACTATAACTGCAATTTTATTTCCATCATTACTCCATTCAAATTCACTCACACCTCCTTTAGACTCTGTAATTTTTTCTGCTTCACCACCTGCGACAGGAAGTATATATACATTATTTTTTCCGTCACGTGAAGAAGTAAAGGCTATAGATTTATTATCAGGGCTCCATTTTGGATTAGAATTATTTTTATCACCTGTGGTTAATTGTTTAGCATTAGATCCATCCATTGCGCTTATCCAAATTTGATTCACATATTCGCTTCTTTCGTCTGTCATCATCGCTTCTCTAATGGTATACACTACTTTGGTTCCATCAGGCGAAACTTGTGCACTACTAACATTCTTCATTTTTAATACTTGTTCAGGACTCCAATTTTTTTGTGCCGGTAAAATAAAGGGCAACATAATAGCAAGTAATAGTATTTGATACTTTTTCATAGAATAGATTTTAGTTAAAAATTAGTTACTTCAATTTAACTCATTTTGGTGGCAAAATGCTGCAAAAATCCGCCTCTATTTTAGTAACTTTATTTTTAATCTTTATCTCATTAAGCGCTATTTATGAATGTCTATCAGAAAACCTTGTTTTTACTAGTTTGCCCCTTTGTATTATTTGCTCAAAAAAAGGTAGTTAAAAAAAAGAAGCCAGTTCCTACTCCTACAGCCACTGTGGCTAGTGTTTCTATTCAACAGCCTCTAAAGCTTTGGTACTCAAATCCTGCTCAATATTTTGAAGAGGCATTAGTATTAGGCAATGGACTTCAAGGCGCCACGGTTTTTGGAGGTATTTCTACCGATAAAATTTATTTAAACGACCTCAGTTTATGGTCGGGCGAGCCAGTGAATGCGAATATGAATGTGCAAGCGTATAAAAATTTACCTGCCGTGCGTAAAGCTCTGCAAGAAAATAATTATAAAAAAGCAGGAGAGCTAATTAAAAAATTACAAGGGAAATTTTCTGAATCTTATGCGCCACTAGGCACTTTACTTCTGGATATTAATGACGACCCTTATATTACGGATTATTACAGAGAACTAGATATTGATAAGGCTATTGCAAAAGTGCAAACCTTTTCTAATAGCAATACAATTGAAAGAGAATATTTAGTATCTAATCCCGATAAAATATTTACCATTCACCTAACGAGTAAAAAAGCAGGAGCACTTGGTTTTACCATTCGTTTTGAATCGCTATTAAAACACACAACAGTTATTAATAATAATGTAATTCAAGTAAATGGAGCAGCGCCTGTAAAGGCCGATCCTAATTATGTACAAAAATCGCGAAACGCAATAATATATGATGCCAAAAGAGGTACGCGTTTTTCTGCGAACATTGAAATACAATCAAGTACTGGGAAAATAACTAAAACCGATTCTACTATAACATTATCAGATGCTACAGAAGCCACTGTCTATGTTTCTATGGCCACTAGTTTTAATGGTTTTGATAAAGACCCTGCTACGAAGGGATTGAATAATGTAGCTATCGCTGCTACTCAATTAACGAATGCAAAACAAATGGGCTTTACAGAAATAAAAAAACGTCATGTAAAAGATTATCAGTCTTTTTTTAATCGTGTTGAATTAAAGTTAGGGGGCAAGGACTTAGTGAATTTACCCACCGATGATCGTTTAAAAAGATATGCCAAAGGCGAAGCCGATCCTTATTTAGAAACTTTATATTTTCAATACGGCCGTTATTTATTAATATCAAGTTCTCGTACAACAGCCGTCCCTGCTAACTTACAGGGCTTATGGAACCCCTATATACAACCACCATGGTCAAGTAATTATACTATTAATATTAATGCAGAAGAAAATTATTGGTTAGCAGAAAACACTAATTTATCTGAAATGCACTTACCTTTTTTACAATTTATTGGTAACCTAGCCACTACTGGAAAAACCACGGCTAAAACATTTTATAATATGCCAGGTTGGGTAGCGCATCATAATTCAGATATATGGGCTATGTCTAATCCCGTGGGTAATTTTGGAAATGGAGATCCTGTTTGGGCGAATTGGACCATGGGCGGCACTTGGGCATCGACACATTTATGGGAACATTATTTATTTACCAAAGACCAAACATTTTTAGAACAAAAAGCCTATCCATTAATGCGCGGTGCTGCTGAATTTTGTTTAGCCTGGTTAGTAACAGATAGTAGTGGACAATTTATTACTTCTCCTTCTACTTCTCCAGAAAATACTTTTAAACTTTCAAATGGTTTTGTGGGATCTACTTTTTATGGCGGCACCGCCGACCTTGCTATGATAAGAGAATTATTTTTAGATGTACTTGCTGCACAAAAAGTTTTAAAAAATGACAATGATTTTGCAAATAAAATTAATACGGCTTTAAATAATTTACATCCTTATAAAGTAGGTAAAGCAGGTAATTTACAAGAATGGTATTATGATTGGGAAGACAGCGATCCTAAACATCGTCATCAGTCTCATTTATTTGGTTTGTATCCAGGCACTCATGTAACTGTAGACAAAACACCCCAGATTGCAGCAGCTGCTAAAAAAACTTTAGAAGTTAAAGGAGATGAAACCACAGGCTGGTCCAAAGGGTGGAGAATTAATTTATGGGCAAGATTAAAAGACGGAGACCATGCTTATAAAATGTATCGAGAATTATTAAAATATGTTCCCCCAGATGAAACCAAAGAAAATTATACCAATGCGGGGGGTACCTATCCTAACTTATTAGACGCGCATCCTCCTTTTCAAATAGATGGCAATTTTGGAGGAGCTGCCGCAGTGGCTGAAATGCTAGTACAATCCAATGAGGAGATGATTACACTGCTGCCAGCACTACCTAAGGCATGGGCTACGGGGGCGGTAAGGGGATTGAAGGCTAGGGGTAATTATGAAATTGAAATGAGCTGGGCGGATGGCCAGGTGACAAATCTTAAAATAAAATCAAGCACGCAGCCTACTGCTAAAGTTTTGATGAATGGGAAAATTCAAATAGTAAAAACAAGTAAATAATTCACTACTATTATTAACTTTAGCAAAACAAGAATATGTCTTTGAACTTGGGTAGAACTGAATTTGGTGATCCAGCAAATAAGGGAAATGTATTATCGGAAGATGAAGCCCATGATTTATTCAATGCCTGGGTATTGAATCCCAAGCTACAGCTACATATGAAACAAGTAGCACATCTAATGAAATGTTGGGCCAAAGAAAAAGAAAATTTAAATGATGCAGATCAATGGCGCTGGGAAATGGCCGGACTATTACATGATGCCGATTGGGATTTGTGGCCAGAACTACATTGTAAAAAAATAATCGAATACTTAGAAGAAAAACAAATAGACGCAGAAATTATTAGAGCCATCGCCTCACATGGTCCTGTTCATTTTGGAGTGGAGCCCATTACACAAATGGACAAAATGTTATTTGCCTTTGATGAACTCTCTGGTTTAATGCACGCCTATTCTTTAATGCGACCAGAAGGGTATAAGGGTATGGAATTAAAAGGCGCTAAAAAAAGAATTAAAGACAAAGCCTTTGCAGCTAACGTTTCTAGAGACGATATTGACGATGCATGTAAAAGAGCCAATATAGAATTAGATATGCTTATTCAATTTATAATGGATAGACAAGCAAATGCTTTACTATAAAATTAATTAAACAATAAAGTAATTATTTTACAATAGTAATATAAACAAACCAAAAAATTAAACAATTATAATATGCGCAAATACTTTTCTTTTTTATTGATTGCCTTACTCTCACAGAGTTTTCTAATGGCACAAACAGTGCCTAGTCCGAAATCACATTTTGGATTTAACATTGGTGATAATTATCAATTAGCAACTTTTACACAAACAGAAGCCTACTTAAAAAAATTGGCAGCTGTTTCTAAAAAAGTAAAATTACAAATCATTGGAAAAACTGAAGAAGGGCGTAACCACTATATGGTGATAGTTTCTGATCCAAGCAACTTAGCTAATTTAGAAAAGTATAAAACTATTTCTCAAAAATTAGCCCATGCCGAAGACTTAAGTATGGCTGAAGCTACGCAAATGGCGAACGAAGGAAAGGCGGTTGTGTGGATTGATGGCGGCTTACACGCAACAGAAGTAACGGGTATACACCAATGGATAGAGTCCATGTATCAATTAATTACAAGAACAGACGAAGAAACAAAACGCATATTAAAGTCGACTATTATTTTATTTGTACATGCGAATCCCGATGGACAAGAATTAGTTTCAAATTGGTACATGAGAAATAGCGATACTTTAAAAAGAACTACTTCAAGTTTACCTCGCTTATATCAAAAATATATTGGTCACGACAATAATCGCGATTTCTACATGACCAATATGCAGGAATCAAAAAATATGAGTCGTCAACAATATATTGAATGGATGCCTCAGGTTTTATACAATCATCATCAAACAGGTCCTCCAGGTACAGTGGTAGCGGGTCCTCCTTATCGTGACCCATTTAATTATGTATATGATCCTTTATTAATAACAGGCATTGATGCATTGGGCGCTGCCATGAGTAGTCGTTTAAATGCAGAATCTAAACCAGGTTATACGATGAAATCAGGTTCAGTCTATTCAACTTGGTGGAACGGAGGATTAAGAACCACTGCCTATTACCATAATATTATAGGACTGCTTACAGAAATTATTGGCAACCCTACACCTTCCAATATTCCATTAGTACCACAAAGATTAATTCCGAATAGTGCTACTCCTTATCCTATTACACCGCAAAAATGGTATTTTAGAAATTCCATCGATTATTCAGTTTCTTTAAACTATGCGGTACTAAACTATGCAGCAAGGTATAGAGAGGAATTGCTTTTGAATATTTATAAAATGGGTAGACATAGCATTGAAGCTGGTAATAAGGATAGCTGGACCTTGTATCCTAAAAGATCAGATGCAGTAGCAGAATTATTAAAAACAGAAAAACTTACAGGCAATATTGATTCTTTTCAAACAACGCTATTTAATAAAGTATATAAAAATCCTGCGAACAGAGATGCCAGAGGTTATATCGTAACAGCGAATCAAACTACTACCGCTATTGATTTTATTAATATTTTAATTCAAAGTGGTATTAAGGTGGAGAAAGCCAATGCTAATTTTTCAGTAGCTGGTAAAAATTATCCAGCAGGTTCTTATATTGTAAAAACCAATCAAGCCTTTAGACCACATGTCATAGATATGTTTGAACCACAGGACCATCCTAACGATTTTCAATATCCAGGTGGCCCTCCGGTAAGACCTTATGATGCAGCGGGTTGGACGCCTGCATTTACGATGGGCATTGAGTTTGATCGTATCTTAGATGATTTTAATGGTCCCTTTGAAACTATTCCTTATGGCCTTATTCAAAAACCAATAGGTAAAATAAATGCAATTGCTACAGTAGCCGGCTATAGTTTTTCTACTAAAGAAAATGCTGCTTATTATGCTATTAATACACTACTTGCCATGGGCATAGAAGTATATAAAAATAAAGATCAATATTTTGTAGCGGCAAATACTAATAATAAAAAGTTACAAGAAACTATTGAATCATTGAGTGCAGAAAAAGGTATTATTTTTAACGGGGTAACTGCAAGGCCTACTAATATGAACGATAAAATTATGCCACAAAGAATTGCTTTATGGGATAAGTATGGTGGTTCTATGTCTTCAGGTTGGGTAAGATGGATTTTTGAAAAATATAATTTCCCTTTCCAATTAATTTATGCGAAAGAAATTGATGCCAGTAATTTAAAAGAAAAATACGACGTAATTCTTTTTGTAGAAGGTGCCATTCCTTCTTTAAAACTAGAGGCAGGCAACGGCTATGAAGAAAAAGAACCTAAGACGGAAGATGTTCCAGAAATCTATCAAGCAAGTTTAGGAAAAATTACGGCTGAAAAATCGATTCCTGCTTTAAATACATTTTTACAAAATGGTGGAACTATTATTACCATTGGATCTAGTGCGAACTTAGCTTACCATTTGAATGTACCTGTTCGAAATGCTTTAGTGGAAATGGTGGCAGGTAAAGAGAAATCATTGCCTGGCGAAAAATTTTATATTCCAGGATCGGTTATGCAAATTACTTTAGACAAGGAGTATAAAGCCAACTGGGGCATGAATAAAAATGCTGATGTATATTTTAGTGCTAGTCCTGTGTTTAAATTATTGCCAGATGCTATTGCAAGAAAAGAAGTAATACCATTAGCCTGGTATGCTTCGGATAAAACATTAAGAAGTGGATGGGCCTTTGGACAATCTTATTTACAAGATGGTATTGCAGCCTTTGAAGCGAAAGTAGGAGCTGGTAAATTATTTGTGTATGGCCCTGAAATTACTTTTAGAGGTCAAACACATAGTAATTATAAAATGCTTTTTAATCAGTTGTATAAATAAAAAGATAACGGTTGATTGGCTCTTTAATTTACTACTTTTGATAAACGACATTTTATTTTTACAACTACTTTTTTATAAATTAAAATTCTTATTATTTTGAAACCTATTTATTGTTTTGCTCAAAATAAAATTTCTTTATTAGAAAACGCAGGCGTTCCTGTGGGTGATTTATTAGTACAAAGAGGCTATGGTATTTTTGATTATTTAAGAGTAGCCAATAATAAACCTCTTTTTATAGAAGCACATTTAGATCGTTTATTTAATTCGGCAAAAATTATGCGCTTAACCATTGCGCAGACTAAAGAAGAACTCAAAAAAATAGTAGCCAACTTAATTGAAAAAAATAATATTCCTTTTTCAGGCATACGATTAATTATTGCAGGTGGCGATGCACCCGATGGCTATACTATCACTAATCCTCATCTAATTATTATTCAACAGCCATTGGATGCACCTCCTTCGCATATTTCTACTAAAGGCATTCATTTAGTAAGTCATTTTTATCAAAGACAATTAGCAGAAGTAAAAACAACCGACTACTTAATGGCCGTTTATTTACAACCTTGGATGAAGGGCCAAGGGGCTGATGATATTTTATATTATAATAATGACAGCGTAAGTGAGTGTCCTAGGTCTAATATATTTATGATTAGTCAGGATAATACCATTGTCACACCTGTCAACAATATGCTAAAAGGCATTACTCGAAAAAATATTATTGCAGTGGCCGAGGCTCATCATTTAAAACTAGAACAAAGAGATATTAGTCTAAGCGAAATGAAGCAGGCCAAGGAGGTTTTTATCACTAGTTCTACTAAAAGAATTATTCCCGTTTCTGGTTTAGATGAGCAAAATTTTAGCCTAGAGGGCTCAAATTCAGTAAGTGCCCAAATTTTCGACCATTTATTGGCCTTGGAAAACTAAAAAATATCCCCAATTTACTGGGAAATTTTCACAGCAATCACCCATTTTGCATCATTCAAGCTTTTTCATACATAATAATATGATAATCTGCGTGTTATATCATAATTAATAATTATTCAAATTTTACTAATATTTTATTAATATATTGATTTATAATTAGTTATATAGTATATATAAAACTTAAGTTTTCTCCCCTTTTTGAATAATGGGAAAAACCTTGTTTTTCGTTAATGGAATGTTAAGGACAACTGTTCGTAATTCGCGAGTTTTAGTTTATTTTTGCCACCATAAACAATAATCCCTTACAAAATGAAAAGTGTTTTAAAACAAGCGTTATCCTTGATGTTAGTAATCTTAATATCAATTATTAAAGTAAACGCACAAGAGACAACCGCTGAAATACAAGGTTCGGTTTCAAATGGTACTGCTGGTTTAGCTGGCGTTTCAGTTACTGCAACCCACCAACCCACTGGTACTAAATATGTAACTACTACGCGTACCGATGGTAGATACAACTTAACCAACTTAAAAATTGGTGGCCCTTACTTAGTTGAAGTTTCTTATGTAGGCTTCAAAAAGGACCAACAAAATGATATTAATTTATTATTAGGTCAAGCATTTAAAGTAAACTTTAAACTAGTAGAAGCCTCTAATACTTTGAAAGAAGTCGTAGTAAAATCTTCTAACCAAGATAAAGTTTTTTCTAATTCAAGAACGGGTTCTCAAGACAACTTTAATAGAAATCAAATCACAAGTTTGCCTACTATTTCTCGTTCATACAAAGACATCATCAAATTAACACCTACTTATAACGGTATGTCTTTCGGTGGTCAAAGTTCTCAATTGAACAATATCACTGTAGATGGTGCAAACTTCAATAACTCTTTCGGATTATCTGGTGATATCGGTGGTCAAACAGGACAAACTGCGATTTCATTAGATGCGATTGAGCAAATTCAAGTTAATATTTCTCCGTTTGACGTTCGTCAAGGAGGTTTCGTTGGAGGTAACGTGAACTCTGTATCTCGTTCTGGTGCGAACACCGCAACAGGATCGGTTTATCAATATATGAAGAGCAAAGATTGGCAAGGATATGATGTAAATGCTGCACCTTATACTATTACTGTTCCAAAGCAAGATTTCAATTATGACCTTAAAGGCTTCACAGTAGGTGGCGCTTTAATTAAAAATAAATTATTCTATTTTGTCAATGCAGAACAAGAAGAAAGATCTGCTCCTGCCATAACATGGTCAGCTTCTACTGCTTCTTCTCCTGCTAACGGTACAACTATTTCTAATGCAAACGCTGCAGACTTAGATGCCTTAGCTGCTTTCTTAAAATCAAAATACAATTACGATCCAGGTCCTTACCAAAATTATTCTTATGCTGCAAAGTCTAAGCGTTTAACAGCTAAGATTGATTGGAACATAAATGAGAATAACACTTTTAGTTTAAAATATAGTTATTTAAAATCTTCTAATCAAATACCTCCTTCTAATAGTGGCTCTGTAGGTCGTAGACAAGCAGATGCAACTGCACTTCCTTTTTTTGGAGCTGGTTATGCCATCAACAACAACGCAAATGTATTTATTGCTGAGTTGAACACTAAGTTCTCTAACAGAATGAGTAATAAATTACAAATTGGTTATTCAGCTTTAAGAGATTTCAGAAATGCTTTATCTGAAAAAGAGTTTCCAATGGTGGATATCTTAGATGGTTCAGGTACTATTTCAAGTAGTAAGCCTTTCACTTCTTTTGGATATGAGTTATATACTTATGGTAACAAATTAAATACAGATGTATTCCAATTCAATGATATCTTATCTCTTTACGCAGGTAACCATGAGATTACTGCTGGAATTCAATCTTCTTATAAAAAATATTTAAACGGTTTCTCTCCTAACTATTCTGGAACATACCGTTTCAACAGCTTAGCCGATTTCTATGCAGCTGCTGCTGGAACAAAACCTGCTGGCAGATATGATTTATCTTATACTTTAGGCGGTGGTTCTTTCCCATTAGTAGGCCCAAAGGATTTTGAAGCTGGTTTCTTCATTCAAGATAAATATAGAGCTTCAGATAAGTTAACCATTACTTATGGTATCAGAGCTGACTATACAAATTTCTACAATACTTTCTTGTATAACCCAGTAGTGGATACTTTAACAAATTTCTACAATGGTATTCATGCAAATACAGGTTCTCAACCTTCTACAGCTATTCAAGTTTCTCCAAGAATTGGATTTAACTATGATGTATATGGTGACCAAACCTTACAAATTCGTGGTGGTGCTGGTTTATTCCAAGGTGCTCCTCCTTTTGTATGGATTTCTAACCAAGCTTCTAACTCTGGTATGGCTTTATTTGGAAGTATTTCAAACGGAACAACTTATAATTTCTCTCCAGATATCAATGCTAACCGTCCTCAAGCAACTGCTGGTTTAAGTAGTTCTTATAATATTAACGTAACCGATCCTAATTATAAATTCCCTCAAGTATTTAAATCTACTTTAGCGGCTGATAAAAAATTAGGTAATGGTTGGACAGTCACTGCAGAAGGTTCTTATACTAAGCAATTAGATGCATCTGTATTCCAAAACATTGCACTTCCTTCAACTGGTTTAGTGCGTTTAACTGACGGTCGTTGGAGATTCCCTTACCAATCTTCTTATCCTTTTGGAGGTGCTCAAATGGTAACTGGAAGTACTGTTAAAGCTTCAGCTGCTAACCCAACTATTGGTAATGCTATTTACATGACCAATTCAAATGCAGGTTATGCTGCTACAGGAACATTGCAAATTCAAAAAGTAAGTAAAAACTTTATAGCTACTGCAGCTTATACAAGACAAGTTGCTTATGATGCAGCGGTGACTGGTTCTACGGCACAAACAATGTGGGGTTCTAAAACAACACATGATAATCCTAATGATTTTGTTGCTGGTTTCTCTAATAACTATTTACCCAATAGAATTATTGCAAGCATGATTTATAAGAAAGAATTTTCTAAAAACTTATTATCATCAGTTGGTTTAGTGTATGAAGGCGCTCCTAACTATGCTACTTCTTATTATGTAAGTGGTGACGTAAATAACGATGGTATTACATATAATGATTTAATGTTTATACCTAAAGATCCTTCTCAAATTAAATTAGTGAACTCTAGCACAGTGACTGTGGGCGGGGTTGCTTATCCTGATCAAAGAGATCAAACTACCTTATGGAACCAATTAAATACTTTCATTGCTAATAATCCTTATTTATCTAAACACAGAGGTGAATTTGCTGAAAGAAATGCTTACGTATTACCTTGGACCCATAAATTAGATTTAAACTTTACGCAAGACATTAGATTTACTGCTGGTAAAAACAAGCACACCATTCGTTTAACAGCTGATATTTATAACTTAACAAACTTGTTAAATAAAGATTGGGGAGTGTTCTATGTACCAACAACAACTACTCCATTAACATTAACAGGAATTGATACAGATGGTAAAACGCCTATCTACAGGTTTCCTTTCTTAGATCAAACTAAGCAATTGCCACAATCAAGACCTTATACTCCATCTGCAAGTATCGGTTCTCGTTGGCAGTTACAAATTGGTGTTAGATACTTATTTAACTAATCAGTTTAATAATTTCCTTAGCTAGTAATAGCTATAAAAAAACCCTCCCGAATTTCGGGAGGGTTTTTTGTTTCTTATAAGGCTTTAAGAATATAAGCCTTATAAGAAATACCTCTAATGATTTTTAAAAGCCCCAAATATCTTCGGGGCTTTTGTTTTATATTAGGCTTGTCTTTTATTTCTTCTTCATTTTCTTGCCTTTCTTATCTTCTTCTATTACCTTAACACGCATATTTTTAAATCTTACTACATCTCCATGTCCTAGAAAACCAAGATGACCAGTGGTTCTTAATAAACCTGGATGTTCTTTATGGTCAATAGTGCCATTTTTAGAGGCTTCTGCATAATCTCCATCAATAATTACGGTTCCGTTTAATGTCACTTTTACCTTGGTCCCCTCCACCATAATTTCTTCTTGGTTCCACTCACCTGTTGGTTTTAAATAGCCTCTTTTTGCAGGTATCACTCCATATACAGATCCATGGGCTTGGTAAGGCTGTAAGTTTGGATAATATATAGGGTTCTCACTATCTAATACTTGAATCTCAATGCCCACATAGGCTGCATCTCCTTCTAAAGGTGCGTGGACGCCAATGCCATTGTTAGCACCCGGCGTCAATTGAAATTCGAAGCGATATACAAAATTATCATATTCCTCTTTGGTATATAAATTACCTCCAGTTCCTTTATCAGGATGTACTACTAATGCGCCTTCTTCAATTAAATAGCCTGAAGTATTACCAGTCCAGCTATCTAAATTAGTACCATCAAATAAAGAAACAAAGCCTTGGGTTTTTTCTTCTTCTGTTAAACTTAGTTTTTCATCAGAAGGAATTTCTCTTACATAAATATTTCTATAAGCAACATAAGTGCCATGGGCTTGTAATTCAATTTGCTCCTTAGCAAATATGGGTGATTTACGATCCCAAAAATTTTCTAAGGTTACATCATCGGTTACTAGTACTCCGTTTAAATAAACGCTTACTTGTGCGCCCTTCATGATAATATGAAAATTATTCCACTGCCCAATTTTATTATCGGCTACTACCAAGGGCTTGCTCTGATTTTTTATATTGTTATATAAACCCCCAGAACCTACTTGTGCACCCACTTCTCTTCTACTAGTATCCCAAATTTGAACTTGTGGACTACCTCTTAAATAAATACCTGCATCTCCTTTCTCCGTAATTTTCCAATCTACATACATTTCAAAATCGCCATATTTTTTCTCTGTAGCTAAATTATCGCCATGTCCTGTAAATACTAAAAGACCATCCTTGGCGATCCAATCATTTTTTATTTTCTCATTGGCTTTTTGTTCTGCTGCTTTTAAAGCAGAGTCAGTCATCTTAGCCCTTGCAATTGGGTTCATAACTAAACCTTTCCAACCTGTTAAATCTTTGCCATTGAATAAAGGCACAAAACCATTGTCATAAGGTAATTTGATGAGATGTTCATTAAGCTTAGATATTAATAAAGGACTATCCACGCCCACTATATCTGACATGTTAGCTGATGCGCCTAAACCATGTGTAGGGTAGGAATTTCCACGAATAAGGCCCATTGCTTTTTCCAAGCTAGCCCTTACTTCTGGCCCTCTAATATTATTATCAGCCAAGGCTAAGCGTGCTAGAATGACGGCAGCTTCTTTATTAATAGTTTCATCATTTAATGATTTACTCACTAACATAAAACTTCCAAAACCTGGAATGAGTGATGCCTCATGCAGTACATTTCTTTTTTCCAATCGTGTAATAGCTTTTTCCATCCTGTCTTGAAGCAATAACAAGTGTTGTGCATGCGTATCCCTAAAAGTTTTAGCAACTTGTTTTTCAGTACTAGCTAATTTAATGGCTGGTAAAACAAAATTGAAATTATCTAAGGCCGCTTGTATATGTTTTGCATTTGCACCAGATGCTGATTTTAACGCCTTGTTTAATGCTTGTTTAGAAGCGGTAGAATGAATACTCGCTAAAGCCCTTGCTGCATTGCCTGAAAAGGTTTCATTTTTTAATAAACTACTGAGTAATTTTACGGCAGCATCATCACCCAATAATGCTAATTGTTTAATAATAAATTCACGCGCATAAAAAGTTTTAGCAGATCCATATACGCCTGCTAAATTTTCAGCAAGCTGTTGTTTTAGTGATGTATTTAAACTAGCATCATTCACATAAGCATTTAATGCATAAGTAGGTTTTAGTTTTAAAGAATCGTTATCTAATAAATGTACTAATTCTTTCCATTGGCTACGGCCCCAAGTATGCATGGAAGTAATAGCAGTCTGTGCTTCCGCAGGGCGTTGATAAGGGAAGCTATTAATGATACTTTTTACAGATCCTACTTGTGCTATAAGCTGTATGGCAAATAATAAGAAGATAAGTAAATAAGAAATTTTATTTTTCATTGTAAATATTTTTTTAAATGATTAAATGGTCCATGGAGAACGCATCGCTGGGTTAATTAATCTATTGGCCTCTTCATCATTAATAAATTCTTGGGTAACTGGATTAAACTTTAGGTTTCTTCCCAATTGCAATGCCATCTTTCCCATATTAATAATGGTACAAGATCTAAATCCATTAGACTCATTGAGTGCAAAAGGGGTTCTCTCTCTTACGGATTCTAAAAAATCAGTGACTTGAGGAGCAGGGTCTGGAAGCATGGCTAATTTTTCTTTTAAATTCGGAATATCCGATTTAAAGCCAGCAAAAAGTTTTCCTTTTGGTCCTTCAATGTAGGCTGCATCTGGGTCTTTGGCCTCTCCATCTAAAATAATCTTACATCCATCTTCATAGGTGAAAGTTAATTTTCTAAAGGTGCCGCAAGCATCAGGATGTTGTTGTTCAGCGTCTATTTCTACAGAAACAGGACTTGTTTCATCTTTGTCAAGGAAGTATTGAATAGGATCGATATAATGTTGTCCCATATCTCCTAAACCTCCCCCATCATAATCCCAATAGCCTCTAAATGTTTGGTGTACTCTATGTTCATTATAAGGTTTAAAGGGTGCAGGGCCCAACCATCTTTCATAATCTAATTCTTCAGGTACGGGTTGTGTTTCTAATTTTGTTTTTCCTACCCAATAAAACTTCCAATCAAAGCCCGTGGTTTTACTCACTGTTACAGTTAATGGCCAACCCAATAAACCAGATTCTACTAATTTTTTTATAGGCTTCACTGTTGAATTCATTCCATAAAAATTATCTTCAAAACGGAACCAAGTATTTAAACGAAACATACGCTTATACTGCTGAACGGCTTCTACCACTCGTTTTCCTTCGCCGATAGTTCTTGTCATTGGTTTTTCACACCAAATATCTTTACCTGCTTTAGCAGCCTCAATGGCCATAATACCATGCCAATGAGGAGGCGTGGCAATATGTACAATATCTACTTCAGGTAGTGCAATTAATTCTCTATAGTCATGAAAAGTTTTTATATTTCCTCCTACAAGTGCTGCTGCAGACTCTAAATGTTTTTTATCTACATCACAAATGGCTACTACTCGAGTGCCTGCATAAGGAATATGACCTCTACCCATACCCCCTACTCCGATGATACCCTTGGTGAGTTGATCACTAGGAGCTAAAAATCCTCTACCTAGCACTTGTCTTGGAACAATTGAAAAACCTGCTACCACAGCAGCTGAGTTTTTTAAAAATCGACGACGGCTATTTTTTTCCGGTGTTTTCATTTTTTTGTTATTAAAGTAAAAAATTATTTTATTGTTAATTTATGTCAAGGAAAAATAAAAAAATGATATTACTCAGTTCTCTATTTATACTTAGCATTCCTTCACTAAATTTATTCTTTTTTGCTTAAATTTGGACAATCCAATTAGATTAAAATTGCTTTTATGAATGAGACCCATTTACACCTAGAAGAACATTTAAAAAGCAGTGATATGCTTACCGATATTGTCATTGGTATGAGTGATGGACTTACCGTACCCTTCGCATTGGCTGCTGGCTTGAGCGGCGCAGTGCAAGGAAATGTAAACCTAATTTGGATTGCGGGTATAGCAGAAATTGCGGCAGGCTCTATTGCCATGGGATTAGGTGGTTTTTTAGCAGGTAAAACAGAACAAGACCATTATGATAGTGAATTAAAAAATGAATATTGGGAATTAAAACACAAAAGAGAGGTAGAGATAGAAGAAGTTCGTAAAGTTTTTTTAGAATGGGGATTGAGTGCTAGCACAGCAGATGAAGCTACCCAAGAAATTATTAAGGATGATAAGCGTTGGGTAGAATTTATGATGAAACATGAATTAGGCTTAGAAGAGCCTGATCCCAAAAGAGCTAGAAAAAGTGCTTTTAATATTGGCACTAGTTATATAGTAGGAGGACTAGTTCCTTTAACCCCTTATTTTTTTGTAACAGATGCCATTGAGGGACTAAAAATTTCAGCAGTCATTACACTAGCTTGCTTGTATATTTTCGGATTTTTTAAAAGCAAAATTACGGGGGTGAATCCTTGGTGGGGTGGTGTAAAGGTAATGATGACCGGCGCTATAGCTGCAGCAGCTGCCTTCAGCATTGCTAAATTAATTCAAGGATAAACAGCAGAAATGTTGAGCTAATAAATTTATTTAGTGGCTTCTAAACTATTGTAAAAAGTAAGAAGTGCAATTATATCTTCCTCAGACTTTAATTTATTTTTTGTATTTTTTATCCAAGGTTCCATACTTGCATTAAAAGGAATAACAGATAAAATACTATTTCTATCTAATGCTTTCAATGGCATTGTTTTCCCATTGGTATAAATTCCATAATATGATTTTGTAAAAAAGCTAGTTGCATTTTTACCCGTTAAAGGATCAAAGGGACTTACTTTCACTAAATTCTTTTGTAATAGAATTAATTGATAGGCTCCATTGTTTAATACGCGGTAAAACCCGGCAGGTTTATTATCAATATAATCGGGTAGTACTGCAAAAACCGCCAAAACTTTAGTAGCATCCTTGCTATTTAAAAAAATAATTTTATCAATCAAACTAGTTTCGGCTACTAACTCACCGTCTTTTTCATTTTCATAATGCAGTTCAGTGGTGTATAAATTTAATTTCGCCTTCGGTAGTTTATAAATAGCCCCAGATTTAAAATATAATAAAGCACTATTCCAATGCTCGTCCCAAAAAGGAGTCCCCTCTACATCTTCGTAAGTTAAGCCTATTGCTTTTTTATCGCCAATAGCAGCACTATTGGTAATCCTAACCATACCGCCGCTTGGCCCCTGTCCTGGGTTACTTATATCAATGGTTAAAGTTTGCGCTTGAAGATTATTGTTTAGTATTATTGAGCATACTATTATACTAAAAACGCGTACTATATTGAAAGGTATTTTCATATGCAAAATTTATATTTCTAAATAAGTTAATTTTTATTTCGAATAGCCATTCCTTTTCTAGTTCCATTATGCTCACCTTCATTAATGGTTAATGCACCATTCACCCAAATGTATTTAAACCCTTTTGAATACTGATGCGGTTCTGTATAATTGGCCATATCAGTTACTTCATTTTCATCAAAAATAACAATGTCTGCTATATAGTTTTCTTTAATTAGGCCTCTATTTTTTATATTAAACTTTTCTGCAGGCAAGGAAGTCATTCTTCTTATGGCGTCTTCTAAAGTAAGGACGCCCATCTCTCTTACATATTTTCCTAATACTCTTGCATTGGTTCCATAGGCTCTAGGATGAGGTTTGCCAGCACCCATTACTGCAATGCCTGCATCACTTGCAATCATGTTAAAAGGATATTTCATAATAGCCACCACATCATTGTCACCCATACCATGGTAAACCATTTGTGCGCCGCCTTTTTCTGTCATTTGAATAATGGTTTCAGCTTCTGCTTTTTGATTATGTTTATTACCTAATAATAAATTTATTTCTTCAATACTTTTTCCATTAAAACTGGTATCGGCTTTATAACTTGCTACTACTGCATAACTAAAATGTTTCAAGCCTCTTTTTTTAATAATACCTATACTATGTGTAGCCACTCTTTCTCTAATTTCCGGATTTTTTAATCGGGCCATGATAGAATCTTGTCCATCGGATAATACCCAGTCTGGTAGCAAAACACTTAACTGCGTACTACTTGCTGTGTAAGGGTATTGATCAATGGTAACATCAATGCCTTCTTTTCTTGCATTCATTACTAATGGAATAGTTTCTTTACTTCTTCCCCAATTATTTTGACCGCTTACTTTAAAGTGTGAAATTTCTACAGGTATATGCGCATCGCGTCCTACTTGTATCGCTTCGTTAATGGCATCAAGTACTCTGTCTTCTTCATATCTAATATGAGAAGAATATACGCCACCATTAGCACTAATAACTTTTGCCAGAGAAACAATTTCTTCTGTAGGTGCGTAAGTACCAGGTATATAAATAAGTCCAGTAGACATACCCACTGCTCCATCTTGCATGGCCTGAGCAGCTAAATTTTCCATGGTTTGCATTTCAGCTGTAGTAGCGTTTCTATTAGCAGTTCCCATGGCTTGCTTTCTAATGGTATTATGGCCAATAAGAGAAGCTACATTAATAGAAGTCCCTATTGAATCAATGGCATTAAAATAAATTTTTAAATTTTCTGCAGATCCTCCGCAGTTTCCAGTAATAACAGTGGTGACTCCATCATAAATAAAATTAGTGGCTAAGGGGTTTCTTGTCTCACCCCCTTCAATATGTGCATGTACATCAATAAAACCGGGGGCTACCACTAAACCCTTGGCATCTATTTCTTTAGTAGCCTTCCAATTTTTTAAATTTCCAATGGCTATAATTTTATTATTTTGAATGGCCACATCTTTATACTGCCAGTTATTACCTGATCCGTCGATAAGTTTACCGTTTCTAATAATGTAGTCGGTCTGCTGCGCTTTTAGCATTAACAGGGAGAATAAACATAAAGAAAGTAAAATAGTCTTTTTCATAGCTTTTGGTTGTACTATAAATTTACTAAATCCCCTTTATATTATAGATATTAAAATGGCCATAAGCTTAAAAATTAGTAATTTTAAAGAGCTCCCAATACACTATAAATACACAGCAAATACTATACTTATAATTTATTCTATTAAAACCTATATTTTAATTACTCAAATACTTGTCTTATGAAAAAATTATTTACATATCTGCTTTGTTTGATGCTTTTAACTCAAGGCTTAAAGGCACAAAAAACAAAAAGTTTAAAAACAGCTAGCGATACCGCTGCTGCCTTTGATACCTATGTGCAAAAATCAATTAAGGAATGGGAAATTCCAGGACTAGCCATTGTAGTGGTTAAAAATAATAAAGTCGTTTTTAAGAATTCTTATGGCACTACTGAATTAGGAACAGGTAATAAAGTGAATAACCAAACTTTATTTGCTTGTGCTTCTACTACCAAGGCCATGACTGCAACGGCCATGGGTATTTTAGTAGACCAAGGCAAAGTGAACTGGGACGATCCTGTCATAAAATATCTACCTAGTTTTAGATTATACGACCCCTATGTAACTACACAAATGCGTGTGCGTGATTTATTTTTACATAATTCAGGTGTGGGTAATACCGATTATTTATGGGCCATGAATATACTTTCTAGTGATGAAATTATGGAGCGCATGCAATTGGTTAAACCCTCTTATTCTTTTAGAGCAGGCTTTATTTATCAAAATATATTTTATGGTATTGCAGGAAAAGTAATTGAGAAGGTAAGCGGTATGCCATGGGAAAACTTTGTCACTAAAAATATTTTCCAACCCTTAGGCATGATGCAAACACGTGCTAAATTAGGCTTAGTAACGAATGCTAATATTTCTAAACCGCATGATAGAGTGGAAGGGAAAATACAAGTGATAGAAAGAGACTCTGCGGATAGAATTGCAGCGGCAGGCTCTGTGTATTCTAACATTGATGAGATTGCTTTATGGATGCAGTGTATGTTAGATTCTAGTAAATATGAAGGGGGCCGATTAGTATCACCTACTACATGGACTACTTTATTAAAGCCTCAAACTTTTGTAACTGAATCGGAGTTTTATCCTACTAAACAATTAACTAAACCAAATTTCACCACTTATGCATTGGGTTGGTTTCAACAAGATTATAAAGGCAGAAAATTAAATTTTCATACAGGAAGTTTATCTGGAGAAATTGCGATTCATGGACAAATGCCGGAAGAAAAAACAGGGGTTTATATTTTTGCGAACTTAGATCATGCAGAAGCAAGACATGCTTTAATGTTTAAAGCCTTTGACCAGTATGCATTAGGAGGCAATACCGATTGGAGCGCCGACTTCCTAAGCTTGTATGGTAATATTAGAGCTAAAGCAGCAGCAGCTAATGCAGCCGAAGAGGCAACAAGAGTGCTGAACACCAAGCCCTCACTGCCTTTGCAGGCCTATGTAGGCACTTATACCGACCCACTATTTGGAAGCATTACCATTACCCTCGAAAATGAAACATTAGTGGGTGAAAATATTAAATTAGGCAAAGGAGTCGTATCACATTGGAATTATGATACTTTTCAATTGGCCTGGCATAAAAAATGGCAAGGCAAAACAGGGCTTAATTTTAGATTAAACGAGCAAGGAAAAGTTTCAGCTGTAGAAATGAATGGGGTTTCATTAGCTAAAAACTAATCTACAGCTTTGCGCCAGGTCCTTTAACAAATCTTCCAGGTTTAGCATTGGTATGTTCGCCTTCTTTTAACACTTGCACACCATTTACCCAAACATGAGACATACCTGTTGCATATTGTCTTGGTTTTTCAAAGGTAGCATGGTCTTTTATTTTACTAGGATCAAAAACTAATATGTCGGCATAGTTACCCAGTTTTAATTCACCACGCTTTTGAATATGCAAACTAGTAGCTGCTACTTTAGAAAGTTTGTTAATCGCTTTTTCTACTGTCATTACTTTTTCTTCATTTACATAATGTCCAATCACACGCGCAAAATTTCCATAAGCACGAGGATGTGTACTCTGTTTCATAAAAATAGGATCGGTAGATGCCGACTCAGCATCAGATCCAAAACTTACCCAAGGAAGTACGATTTGTTTTTTTATATTTTCTTCGCTCATTAAAAAATAGGCTACTTCTACACGACTACTATCTTGAATAATTAAATCAATAGCACAATCTTCAGGTGTCGTATTTCTTATTTTAGCCACTTCTTCTAAAGTTTTACCAGAATATTTAATTAAAGAATCTCTTCTAAATCCTAGTAATAAAACTTTGCTAGCGCCACCTGTACCATAGTATAAATTTTCCCAATCCTTTGCGTCGGTCTTCATGGCCTTTATCATCTCTGCTCTTATTTTTGGATCTTGTAAACGCAACCATAATTTTCCAAAACCACCATCTTGTAAAGACGGAGGCATGGCTGCTGTCATACCTGTAGCGCCTGCAGGATAGGTGTACATATTGGCTGCAACATCAATACCAGCAGCCCTTGCAGCTTCTACTAATTTTATCACTGAATCCATTTTAGGCCAGTTATTTACACCCCCGGCTTTTAAATGATAAATTTCTCCATGCACTTTTGCTTCTTTAGCAATGGTAATTAATTCATTCACCGCTTGAATAAAATTATTGCCTTCACTACGCATATGTGAAATATAACCACCACCATAAGGTGCAGCGGCTTTAGATAATTCAATGAGTTCATCTGTCTTTGCAAAAAAGGCTGGCGGATAGATTAAAGAACTACCTACTCCAAGCGCGCCTTCTTCCATGGCTTGCCTTACCAAGCCCTTCATGCTTTCTAATTCAGCAGGCGTTGGAGCACGGTTGTCTTCCCCAATAATATTTTCTCTAATAGTAGTGGCACCTACATAAGAAGCAATATTACAACTGATCCCCTTTTTTTCCATGTAGTGCATATACTCACCTAAAGTATTCCAAGGAATCGCTAATTTATTAGGTCCTGTTTGATCTTCCTCCATGGACTTTTTCATCTTTGCATTTAAGGGGCCCATGCTTCCTCCTTCTCCAAAAACTTCTAAGGTTACCCCTTGTCTAATATCCCCTTGAGAATTACCATCTATAATAAGAGAGGTAGGTGCCCAACTTAACATATTAATAAAGCCTGGTGTAATGGCCATGCCTTTTGCATCAATTACTTTGTCTGCAGACTCTTTAGATAAATCGCCAATAAAAGCAATGGTATCATTTTTAATAGCAAGGTCGGCTTTATAAGGAGCCCCTCCATTTCCATCATAGACTAAACCGTTTTTTATAATGGTGTCATACTTGCTATTTGTAGTACAAGCAAATAATAAACTAATCAAACAGATGGATAGGAATTGTTTCATGGTTTTAATTTTAAGTGAAAAGGGTTTATATTTTGTACAAGTTCTTTGTAATTTAATGTTTTTTCAATAAAATTTTTTATATTGAAGTTCGCTTTTTTAAGACCAAACCTAAAAACTAACGATTATGTCAAAAAACATTCAAACCAACAGGCTATTTGTTGCCAGCTGTCTTGCTTTATTAGTCACTTCTCTTTCCTTTGGAATTAGAGCAGGTGTACTTAGCCAACAAGGCATTGATTTTCATTTAACGAATGCGCAATTGGGCACCATTGCAGCTACTGCATTTTGGGGCTTTCCGCTCGCGATGTTAGTAGGTGGTACCATTGTTGATATTATTGGTATGAAGCGCTTATTAGTGCTAGCCTTTATATTTCATCTAGCAGGTATTGTTCTAACTATTTATGCTACAGGCTATTGGAGTTTATTTTTCTCTACTTTATTAATTGGTATTGCCAATGGTACAGTGGAAGCTTCTTGTAATCCTTTAGTAACGGCTTTATACCCTAATAATAAAACCACCAAATTGAATCACTTTCATTTATGGTTCCCTGGAGGCATTGTAATTGGTACATTAATTGTATTCTTATTTAATAAAATAGGGTTAGGTACGAATTTACAAGTAGGTATGATGTTAATTCCTACTATTTTATATGGTTACTTCTTTTCTAAATTAGAATTCCCAGAAACAGAGCGCGTGTCAAGCGGTGTTTCTGCATCAGATATGTATAAGAGCTTATTGAATCCTCTATTTATTTTTATGATTATTTGTATGTTCGGAACAGCTATCACTGAACTTTTTACAGGACAATGGATAGATGTACTACTTAAAAATGTAAGCGATAACGCTATTTTATTATTAACTATTGAAACAGGTATCATGGTTATTGGTCGTGCATTTGCAGGTCCAGTGGTACATAAATTTTCACCTTCTGGTGTATTATTAATTTCGGCTATTTTAGCTGCTGCTGGTTTATACTTATTAGGCCACACTACTGGTAATATGTTATTTGCAGGCGCTATTCTTTTTGGGATTGGCGTATGTTATTTCTGGCCAACCATGTTAGGCTTTGTTGCTGAAAATTTACCTAAAACGGGCGCTGTAGGCCTTAATCTTATGGGCGGTGCGGGTATGTTTGCTGTATCTGTTTATATGATATTTATGAGCGACTTTTATGACAAGTTGGTGAATGCTAAAATTCCTGTAGGTACTGCAGCAGCAGACTTAGCAGCCGTTACCAATGAAGCTAAAAAATTAGCAGGTCCTGAAGTCATCAATGCAACTTTAACGATTCCTCTAGTTTTAATTGTTGCCTTTATTGGATTAAATGTGTACATGAGAAATAGAAAAGCAGCGACTGCTTAAATATGCTTAATTTTTTTATAAAGAGGCTAATACGGTATCTAAATTAGCAAGTAAGTCTTTTGCATTTTGCATAGAGAAAATAATGGGAGGCTTTATTTTGAACACATTATTATAAGGACCATCAACGCCCATTAAAAATCCTTTATCCTTCATTCTTTCTACTACTAGCTTGATGGCTTCAGTGGCAGGCTCTTTTGTAATTCTATCTTCTACTAATTCAACGCCAATAAATAATCCAGCTCCTCTTACATCTCCAATAATGGAATGTGTATGCATAAGTGCTCGCATGCCTTCCAATAAATAATTACCTACCTGCAGTGCATTTTCTTGTAAACCCTCCTGCTCAATAACATCTAATACAGCCAAACCGGTTGCCATTGAAACAGGATTACCCCCATAGGTATTAAAATACTCAATACCATTATTAAAGCTATTGGCTATTTCATCGGTTACGATGACTGCAGCTAGCGGATGCCCATTGCCAATGGGTTTGCCCATCACTACCATATCGGGTACCACGTCTTGTAATTCAAAGCCCCAAAAATGCGAACCTACTCTTCCAAAGCCCACTTGTACCTCATCTGCAATACAAATACCACCTGCAGCTCTAACATACTTATATACTTCTTTTAAATAATTGGGAGGTAGGGGCATTTGTCCACCTACGCCTAAAAGTGTTTCACAAATATAGGCAGCAGGCTTTTTATTATTTGTAGCTAGCGTATCAATAATATTTTTTACATCCATTGCGTATTTACCTCCTGCATTAATATCGTCATAGGTGTAAGCACCTCTGTATAAATCGGGGTTCATGGCTTTATGTATCCAAGGCATTTGACCCATGCCACCTTCTCTATCAAATTTATAAGGACTCATTTCAATAGTGGCCGTTGAAGTTCCATGATAAGCATGGTCTAAAACAATGATGTCTTTTTGTTTTGTGCAGTGTCTACTCATTCTAATGGCTAGATCATTGGCCTCGCTACCGCTATTGGTAAAATAACAAACATTTAAACCAGCCGGTAAACTAGCTGTTAATTTTTCTGCATACTTAATTAAATGCTCATTTAAATAACGGGTATTGGTATTTAAACTAGCAATTTGTTTTTGCATTACCCTTACTACGCTAGGATGACAATGTCCTATATGACTTACATTGTTTACGCAATCAATATAGGTATTGCCTTTATCATCATATAAATATTGTAAAGCTGCTTTATCAATTTTTAAATGTTTTTCATAACTAATACTTAAGTTCCTTCCTATATGCGTATTTCTTTTAGCTTCTATATTTGTATAATTTTCTTTTTCTTCAATGATGGATGAATAATTACAAGCCAGTCTAAAATCATTTTCTGCTTTAATAGGGTTAAGGGTAATTAAATAGCAGAGCAAGTTCCAGGCGGGTTTCTCTGTTATAAAATGATGTTCGTTATTCGTTGCTAAAGAACCATTGTAAGCAGACTGTGTTACACTAATGCAAAGCCTTGCAGCTATTAAATAATATAAAATACTTAATTCTTTTTCTTCTAGGGGATAAGACTTGTGATATCCTTTTACTACTAGAACGGCCGCAGCTAGTGGGTCTGACTGGTGCAACATCGCATAAGTACAGGCTACTGCAACATTATTAATTAAGGCAGTATGTACCATATCACCAAAGTCAATCAGTCCTGCAATTTTATTTCCTTCTACTAGTACATTATAATCATTGGCATCATTATGTGTATAGGCCTGTCTATAAGAAGAAAGAGTGGGCAGTACTTCTGTTTCAAATTGCAGCATAAAATAATCTGCAATTCTTTTTTTAGCAGCATCCTTTATATAGTTCATTTTATAATTCGCATCCCTGGCGGTACTAATGTCCCAAGTATAATGCCTATGCATGCCCGGATGCTTAAAGCTTAGCAGGCTTTTATCCATCTTGCCTAAGAAAATACCTAAATTTTCAAATAGTACTTTGTTTTTTTCTGCTGCTTCTACCCAAAAACTCCCTTCTAAAAAACTTAATATTCTAATATAATAAGTGGCCTCTTCAAAAGTAATTTCTGTTAAGGTTTCTCCTTTTTTATTTAATGTATAAGTTTGAAATTGTGTAGCTAGTTCCGACTTAGCTAAATGCTGTACAATTTTTACTTGTGCTTCTAAGAAAAAATAGTCGTGGCTGCTGTTAGAAACTTTTAAAATATTTTTCTTACCCGACTTTTCAACTAATAAAAAATTAAGTTCATCATAGCCATTGAGCGCAGATGCTTTTACTTCTATGCCATAATAATTTTCTACCCAGTTTTCAATGCTGCCAATGGTAAAATTCATGCTAACAAGTTAGTTAATTATTTAGAAAGCTTTCCATCGAGGCTGCTACTAATTTCGGCGCTTCTTCCATAGGGGTATGGCCAATATTTTTATAAACAGTAAGCACACTTCCTTTTATATCTTTTTGAAATAGGTAGGCATTATCAACTGCAATCAGATGATCATATTCTCCCCATAATATTAAAGTAGGCTGGCTAATGGTTTTAATGGGTTCTGAAGAGGTAGCCGTTCTATTTTTAAATAAAGACAAAGTAGCTGCACGATTACCTTCCCTTAATAACATTTCATGATACCTTGTTACAATGGCATCGCTTATAAGACTGTTATCATAAAATACGGTTTCCAAACTTTTTCTTATTAAAAATTTGGGTGTGATAACTAATAGTAAATTATTAATGACAGGGGTACTGGCTAATTTAAAACCTAAGCTTCCTTTTTCATTTTTCATAGGATAACCTCCTGCATCAATTAAAATAAGTTTAGCAATTTTATCAGGATGCGCCACGGTGTATTGCCAAGCAATGGCTCCTCCTAAAGAATTACCTGCTAATGCGCATTTATTAATATGCATTGCATTTAAAAAAGAATCTAGAAAGCGAACATAATAATCACCTGCATAATAATTCTCCGGATTAGGCCCCGTAATTCCAAAGGCAGGTAAGTCAAATCTTATAATTCTTCTTTTATTAGAGCTTGCAAGCATAATGGAAACCAGGCTGTCCCAGGTATGTAAAGAAGAAGAAGTGCCATGAATTAATACTAAGGGAGTGGAGTCGGCTGGGTTGCCTTCATCTCTATAATGCACCTGCATGCCCATGAGCGGCAGATACTTTGAAGCCTCATTGCCGTATTTAGCTTTAATTTTTTCAACTGGAATGTCTCTTTGGCCATACACTGTAAATACTAGCACTAATAAAACGAGTATACTTATTAAACTATAGCTAAGGTTGCGTTTTATCTTATTCATATATTATTTTCTTATTTCCATTTTTGTAATTGTCAATTTATACTCTTTTTTAATATTAATGAATTCTTGTTCAATGACTTAAAATGAATCCCTGCTATATAGTTTACAAAATATAAATGTTAAAGAAAACACAAAATTGCATTTTGAGCAAAAAAATATTAACGACTTATAACTTGACTGTCAGTGCTTTACAGGCATGCTAAAAAAATACATTTTTCCTGCTTTTGCAGATAGCCATATTATATGATTATTAATTGTAATTTCTATTAACTGAATTGCTTATTAATAACCAAACCAAACCAAAAATGAAAAAAATCTATCAGCAAATTCTTGATTTTCCCCAGATGGTAAATCAAAAAGTTTTGAATGCGCAGTTAAACTCCGCGGTTGATAATTTCGATTCTCAAAATGGAGTAAGATCCTACACGAAGTCAATCTATCAGATTCTGTCTATTGTAGTGTTTATTTCCATGGAAATTACCATTATTCATGGTGCTATGGGGTATTTCACCGATGCCAGTAGCACGGGCCTAGGAAAAGCAGGTAGTGTTTTAACTACTTTATTGCTTATTTATTCAGCCTTCCCAATAGCCCACATCATTAAAGCTAGAGGGGAAAGCCTGGGTGGTTCACACAACGGAATGGTAACCTTTCTTTTTAAAGATTTTGTTACAACCAATATCAAAATACTAGGTGAAGTAGCTGCAGTGGGTGCTTTTATAGGCGCTTGTTGCTTAACCTTCTCTTTTGTATTTGATACCAATTTATTTAATGCAACTCCTGGCACTGCTTTCAGTATCATTAGTGGTTTAAGTAGTTTACCTATGCAAGGGCTAACTAATTTATTTGCTGCATTAAGATTAGATTATTTAACATCTGTATTAAGTTCTTTTGGCTCTTTCACTATGCCAAGTGGTCAAAACTTTACAGGTGATATGCTTTGGAACATTAATGATTTGTTCTTAGTAGCAGGTGCCTTTGTGAATGTGGCACTTGGATTAACTGTTTTGTATGTGAATCTTGCTATTTATCATTTCTTATACACTATGGTTTCTAATTTCATTAAGTGGATTCAAAGCCCTTCTCTTCCTATTGCAATGAAAACCAAATAGGATAACACGTTTGTCATTTACAATCGTTTCGAATAAAAAAAGCCCTCTCCATTATTTGGAGGGGGCTTTTCATTTTAAGTTTAAAATAAAATAGTATTTTTAAATACTATGAAAATGAATCTATGAAAAATATACTTTTCTTATTGATGTTAGTGTTTTCAATTTCTTTGATGGCGCAACAAACCCAAAAGCCACCCTTGCATGGAAAAAATTGGATGGCCATCACAGGCAAGCCTTTAGCCGCTACTGCAGGAGCTAAAATTTTTGATCGTGGTGGAAATGCAGTCGATGCGGCCTGTGCTATGTTGGCAGCCACTTGCACTATGTGGGATGTATTAAGTTGGGGTGGAGAAACGCAAGCATTAATATATAATCCAATTACCAAGCAAGTCATTGCAATCAATGCGATGGGCGTTGCACCTACTGGAGCATCACCAGCTTTTTTCAAATCGAAGGGATATAATTTTCCACCTGAGCTAGGCCCCTTAGCAGCAACTACGCCTGGCACACCAGGTGGTATATGTTTTATGTTATCGAACTATGGCACCATGAGTTTGAAAGAAGTATTGGCCCCTGCGATGGAATTGGCAGCAGGCTATCCCATTGATGCACAAACGGCTAATAGCATTGAAAAAGGAAAAGCAAAAATTAAACAATGGCCTTACAGTAAAAAAGTATTGTTACCCCATTTGGGACAAAAAAGAGAAGCGCCCGAAGCAGGAGAGATTTTTGTACAAGAAGATTTACTCCACACTTTACAAAAAATGGTGGACGCCGAACAAGATGCATTGAAAAAAGGAAAGACAAGAAAAGAAGCCATCGCCGCTGCTTACGATAGATTTTATAAAGGAGATATTGCAGCGGAGTTCGTGAGAGGTGTGCAAGAACAAGGTGGCTTGATTACCAAAGAAGACCTAGCAAATTGGCAACCTGTGGAAGAAGCACCAACGCATATCAATTACAAAGGTATTGAAGTATATAAATTACAACCATGGACACAGGGCCCCGCTTTATTGCAAGCCTTAAACATTTTAGAAAATTTTGATTTAAAAAGTATGGGCTACAATTCTTCAAGATACATTCATACAATCTATCAAGCAATGAATTTAAGTTTTGCAGACCGTGATTTTTATTATGGAGATCCTCGCTTTGCTATCAATCAACCCATGAAAGGATTGTTAAGTAAAGCTTATGGAAAACAAAGAGCGAGTGAAATAAATTTTGTAGCAAACAATCCAAATGCAGGACCCGGCGATCCTTATCCTTTTGAAGGCAAACAAAATCCATTTATAGATGTATTAAAATCAAGAGGCTTCAATCAAAATTCAGACAGCAATAAATCAAAAACTAATTTTTTACCTGCGCATGATGCCATCTCGCTCAATGAAAATAATAAGCTGCCTGATGCTGCTTACATGGATCGATTGTGGAGGGGCACCACCACGGTAGAAGCTGCTGACAAAGAAGGTTGGGTAGTTTCTGTAACCCCTAGTGGTGGTTGGTTACCTGCAGTCATAGCAGGCAATACCGGTGTAGGGATGAGTCAAAGAATGCAAAGTTTTGTTTTAGATTCCAATATCAATCCATTCAATGTGGTAGCTCCAGGAAAAAGACCAAGAGTTACTTTAACACCAAGCATAGCCATGAAAGACGGCAAACCCTATATGGCCTTTGGTGTGCAGGGAGGAGATACACAAGATCAAAACTTGTTACAGTTTTTTTTGAACATGGTTGAATTTGGGATGACGGTTCAAGAAGCAACAGAAGCAGCCAACATTAATACCAATCAATTGTGGTTGTCCTTAGGCGGTTCTAAAATTGAAGATAGAAAACCTAAGCCAGGTAATTTATTATTAAACAACAATGTACCAGATTGGGTACGTAAAGAATTACGTGGCATGGGCTATACTTTAAGTTTTGAGGAAAGAACGAATGGTCCCATCAATGCGATTTTATTAGATTGGAAGCACGGAAGCATCTGGGGTGGTAGCTCACATCATGGGGAAGACTATGGTATAGGCTGGTAAGCTTAAACAATATTTACAATAAAAAAGGGCCTCGATTTTTCGAGGCCCTTTTTTATTGTAAATTATTTTTTATCTAGCTGCTACAAAATAATCTACCACAAAAACCTTGTCCATATGTGGTTTTAAAATAGTTTGAAAAGCTTTGTGTGCTGGATGCAATTGGTAATCGGCTAAATCTTTTTCATTGCTAAAAGTTAAACTAAAGCAGTGAGTAAATCCTTGATCTAGATGCTCAGGACTCATATTCAATCCCCATTCCATATTTTTTACCTGTGGTACGGTTCCATACAAATGGTTGAATGCTTTAACTACTGAATCAACAGAAGCCTTGTTAGAACTGGCTTTGAAAGTAAATAAAACCACATGCTTTAATTCTTTTTTTGTTGTTTGAGCCTGCAATTGATGGAAGCTAAAAAAAGAAAGCGTAAGAATAAATAATAATTTTTTCATTTTTGATTAAGTTGATTGATTTTAAATTATAAATAAGTTTGAGGATCGTCACAAATTCTAAAATTTTCATTAAAGCTATTCATTATTTTGACATCCTCGTCAGATAGGATAAAGCTACTAGCTTCATAGTTTTCTACTAACCTTTCCTTTTTAGAAGATTTAGGAATGGTTGAAATGCCATGCTGTAAATGCCAGTTCAAGACTATTTGTGCAGGTGTTTTGCCATATTTTTTACAAAGAAGTACCAAACGTTCATCTGAAAATTTAAGACCTCTTGTAATGGGTGAATAAGACTGCACTTGAATGCCTGCGGCTTTACAGTAGTTTAGTAAGTCTTCTTGATATAACCAGGGAGAGAACTCAATTTGATTGACTGAAGGAACAATATTAGCCGTTGATTTTAATTCTTCTAATAAGGCAATATTATAATTAGCCACCCCAATGGCTTTGACTCTTTTATCTGCATATAATTTTTCTAAAGCTTTCCAAGAAGAAGCACGACCTTCTTTGATAGGCCAATGAATTAAATATAAATCGACATAGTCTTGATCTAATTTTTTTAAACTATCGTCAAAAGCATTGAGGGCTTGATCATAACCATGGTCGGTATTATTTAGTTTAGTTGTTAAGAAAATTTCTTCTCTATTAATACCTGAATTTTTTATAGCATTCCCAATTTCAACTTCATTTTCATACATGCTAGCAGTGTCTATCAAACGATAGCCAATGGTCAAAGCATCTTCTACCGCCCTCTCTGCTTCAGCTTTGTACATATCATAAACGCCTAAACCCAATAAGGGCATAGTAATATCATTATTGAGCTTAGTATTATTCATTTGATTAGACAGAGCTTTGTTTACCATTTCTCTAAGCCTAATAATTTTTTGCCTAAATCATTTAAGACCGCAGTTTCATATTTTGTTTGCTCCCAGTTTCTTGGATCGCCAGGGAATGCATAGCCTTCTGGTGCAATACGGTGCTTCCAAGAATTAACTCTCCACTGCGTTAAGGCTTCATTATTTTCTTCAGCAGGCATCATTGATAAATATTGAGCGATACGTACTTTGTCTGTACTATTATTGGCTCTAATACCATGTGGTTCTAAACTATTAAAAATTAATAAGTCACCTGCTTCTAATTTTACTTTAGTAGGTGTGAATGCAGAAGTATCTGGTTTAAATCTATCTCTATCTTCTGGTTGCGTTAATTTCCAGGTATCATAAGTTCTATATAATTCTGGAATACATTGAAAGCCTCCCATATTTTCATCATTTTGATCAGCTAAGGCTAATACACCTTGCACATTCACTGGCTTGGTTTCTGGATCATAATCCCAATGAATAAATGCTTTGTATTCATGTCCTGGTCTGATAGGAAAATTTAAATTGGCTCTATCTATAGATACCCATAATTTTTCTGTACCCCAAATATCAACAAATGCGTCATATACTTTTTGCATTTGACGATTATTCCATAAATGTTGGTTGTTATAACATTCTACCATACCTGTACCTGCTAGCTCTTTCATTTTCATTTCAGCTCTTGGTGCAGTGTACCATGTCTCTTTATTAGTAGGGTCCTTCTGCTCAAACTCCCATAAGAAGGCAGCAGTGGCCAATGCTTGTTCACGAGGTACTGCATTTTTGACTACAATATATCCATTATGTTTCCAGAAGGTCCAATCTTCTTCACTTAATACACGCAGTGGTTTACCATTCGTACGGTTGTTTAAACTAGTAGCACTGCTTTTTGCAGTGGAAGGATTTCCGGGAATGTCCTTGTGTGCATTGTTGGGCACCATGGTGGGTACCATATTGGGCACCATTGATTTGTTTTCCATAGCAATTGTATTTGAAACTAAATTTAAATAATTTAGTTTGAATTAGGAGAAAAATTATAGTTTAAATTCATACTCAAACCATGAATTATATCGTAAATTTCTATTCATAAAATAGTGATACAAATCATAAACATTTTAAAAAGTCGAAATGAAAACATTGATTATTAGAGGGGGAACTAGATGCCTATTGCTGGTATCAATGCTTTTATTGTTGAACCCCATGGTATCAAAGGCTCAGCAATCAGATTGGCTTATAAAACCTACTGAAAAGAAGGCTAGCATTCTTATTAAAAATAAGCAACTCATTTTAGATAATGGCTTGGTTAGACGCGTGTTTTTATTAGATCCTAATGTAAGCTGTATTAGTTATACGAACTTAACTAATGGTCAAGAATTATTAAGAAGTATTGAGCCCGAGGCAAGACTGGTATTCAACGGTACCTCTTATAATGTTGGTGGACTTATTGGGCAAAAAGAAAAAGCCTATTTAAGATTAGAAGTAGAAAATAATTTACAGAAAAAAGATTCAGATTTTGTTTTTAAGAACTATAGTATTTCTGAAATAAAACCTTTTATTAATTGGAAGCCTAATACTTGGTTAACCAATCCGAATCAACCTAGCGGTAAAACAGTGACACTTGATTTTATTTCGAACTTACCTGCTTTAAAAAATATAATAGTTCAAGTGCACTATGAATTATATGATGGCCTTCCTTTAATAACCAAATGGGTTTCTATTGAAAATAAATCAAATGCTTCTATTAAAATAAATAGAGTCGTAAATGAAGTATTAGGTTTAGTAGAAGAAGAATCTGCTGTGGTAGGTAAGCCTGAAGAAATGAAAAAACAACATGGAATTTATTTTGAAACGAATTATGCTTTTAACAATGCCATGCGTTATGATATTAGCGATCAAACCACACATTGGAAAACCGATTTGAGTTATACTTCTCAAGTGAACTATAATTTTGAAACCCCTTGCTTATTAGAGATATTCCCTGAAAAGGCTCCTGGCATTGACTTAGCGCCTAATGAAGTTTTTAAATCGGTGCGCACCAATGAATTATTAATGGATAGCTATGATAGACAAAGGCGTGGTTTAATATTAAAAAAGATGTATAGAACCATTGCTCCTTGGACAACGCAGAATCCAATTTTCATGCATTTGGTAAGTAAAAACGACCAAGAAGTAAAAAACGCCATTGACCAGTGCGTGGCCACAGGCTATGAGGCGGTTATTTTAAGTTTTGGAAGTCATTTAGAAATGGAAGATACTTCGAGCGAAAATTTAAATAGATGGAAGGCCTTGGCTAAGTATGCACATGATCATAAAATTTTATTAGGGGGTTATTCTTTGTTTAGTAGCAGACGCATTAGTGATGAAGATGATGTAGTAGATATAAAGACAGGAAAACCAGGAGGCGCTTTTTTTGGCAATGCACCCTGCTTCGGAAGTAAATGGGGACTTGCCTATAGAGATAAAATACAAAATTTTTTCTCTTATACTGGTTTTGATATTTGGGAAAATGATGGCCCTTATCCTGGTGATGTTTGCGCTTCTACTAAACATCCAGGGCATTTAGGTTATGATGATTCTCAGTGGAGACAAATGGAAATACAAAAAGGTTTATACCATTGGTTAAATGAACACGGTGTATACATTAATGCACCCGATTGGTATTTTTTAGATGGTACGCATAAAATTGCTTTAGGGTATAGAGAGGTGAACTTTTCTTTGCCTCGTCCTCAACAAAAAATTATCAATCGTCAAAATATTCACGATGGTACTTTAGAGAAAATTCCTTCAATGGCCTGGGGCTTTGTACCACTTACTAAATACCAAGGAGGTGGGCCAGAAGCAGTGCTAGAGCCACTAAGCGAGCATTTAAACGATTACGAACAGTTAATGATGCAATACTATGGTGCTGGCGTTCAGGCCTGTTATCGTGGACCAAGATTATATGACACTGAAACCACTAGACAAATGGTTGCTAAAACTATTCAGTGGTATAAAAAATATCGTACTATTTTAAATGCAGATATGATTCAACTGCGTCGTGCCGATGGGCGTGATTGGGATGGTTGGATGCATGTGAACCCTGCACTTGCTCAAAAAGGCTTAATGATGTTTTTTAATCCTACACAAAAAACCATTACAAGAACTATTGCTTTGCCTTTATATTATACTGGATTAAGTAAACAAGCCATTATTAAAGATGCGAAAGGAGTTTCTAAAACTTATAATTTAAATAGAGACTATACCATTGATTTTACTTTCACCATTGATGCCGATGCTTATACCTGGTTTCTAATAGAGTAAATTACTAGTATTTCATTAATGTACTAGTGAAAGTATGTAGAGCTTAGTTTAAAAATAACTCATCTACAAATATCCATGCTGGTGTTCCTTTACCCGGATGCCATTTAGGTAATTTTTTAAGATTCAATAAAGTGAATCTATAAAATTTATATGCAGCTTCACCTGGTATCCTACAGCTAAACGATTTATTTTCTCTTACCACTTCTGTTTTTTCTAAAGAAGGGAAACGTGCTTCATTTAATTTTCTAAATTGTTTACCATCATTACTACCTTCAATCATAATAGATAAAATAGGGAAGATATAGGCACCATTATCTACAAAGGCATTAAAATGTGCTTCATGTAAAGGCCTCATTTCTTTAAAACCGATCACAAATTTCATCATGGTATCGCGATAAGCTAGCCACTTTCCATTGGAGAAGTTTTGTTCCCCTAACTCATAGTCAATAAGGGTTTTAGCACCTGTGCCTGGATATTTTTTATCCGGGTTGGTTACAAAATAAATAGAATCAGGATGTATATCTGATTTATAAAATGTTTTTTGAACCACATCACTACTTAACCACCCCGGCTTGAATGCCCTTGTTTTTAAAATGGTGTTTTTAGTAAAGCGTAATTTTTTGGAATAAATAGGACTTGTAAGACTATCTGGCTCTTTGCCATCTGTTGTGTACCTCACCACCGTTCCTTTTAAAAAATGTTTAACTACCACATCCAAACTAGTAACAATGATAGATGAATCCTGTTCAATAATGGGACTAGTTAATTTTATAATCTCTGTATCTAAATTATCGCCAATAATTATTTTAACTTTTTTATTGCTAGCACTTAATTGTTGAAATTCTTTTTCATTGGAATGATTGGTCCAAATATTAATTTCAGTAAAAGGCGCTTTCTCTAAAAATTTCGTTAAACTGTTTTGATTGACATCCATTCCACAAATAGACAAGTTCGTTAAACTAGTAATACTTTTAAGCGGCTCTAAGTCGTTTAGAGTTAATTTAGTATAATTTAAATTTAATTTTTTAAGTTTTGTAAATTGTAAAATAATGGCAAGGTCTTCCTTAGTCACGGGCATGCCTTGCATATTAAGATTAACAATTTTATCTTTAATTTTTACTAGGTTAGCTAACTGCTCTTTTTTATAAAAAGAACTTTGAAAAAAATTAACGGCTATTTCTTCAGAACCATTAAATAAATAATTCACTGTTAGGTAACTGCTATTATACTGTTTTAAATCGGGGGCCTTATTTTTAGTATCGCCACCTCCTTTTACGGGTGCTTTATAGGCCATGGCAAGAATGGCTAGGCTATCGGTTTTAGCAAGCTCACTTATTTTTTTAGTAAAATTGCCCCCTGCCTTTACCCATTTACTAAGTAGTGTTAATTCCTCTAAAGTCAACTGCAGCTTGCCATCTGGTGGCATATGCTTTTCATCAGCATTTGGTAAATGTATTCTTTGTAAGAGTAAGGCTTCTCCATTATGAAAATTCGTTAATATATTTCCATCTTTACCCCCTTTGATAATGAATTCGGGGCTTTGTAATTTCAATTGGCCCTTTACTTTCTCGGGTCCATGACAGCTTACACATTTTTGAGCTAGGATGGGCTCAATGGCTTTTTCATATACAGTTAAACTAGAATCAACTTTTTTCACTTCCTCTGCTTTCACCACTGCTGCTGCTGGCATAGAGAGCGCATTTTCTCCGTGCGTTAACAAGGCGCCTTGATGCGTAAAAAATAATAGTACCCATAAATAGGCAAGGGCAATTATTTTTTTAAAGCTACCAGCAATATTTTTAGAATAAATGAATAGCCAGCTTATGAATGCAATGGAAAGGCCGCCCCATTTATGTAAATTTAAAGTAGCTGTATCATAAGCATCCTGCTTAGATAATAACAAGCCTAGTATGGCTACAATAGTTGCTAATAAAGCATTCCCCACTAAAATTAGTTTCTCAGTATTTTCTTCTAATTTATTATTTTGAAAGAAAAGAAAATAAATCACAATGGCAATACCCAAGACAATTGGAAAATGTAAAACCAAGGGATGTAATTTGCCCAACCACAGTAAAACATTATTTGTTTTGCTAGTTTCACTATAAATAACCAGCAGTAATAGTAGTGGATTTAAAAACCAGATACACCATTCCCCCTGTCGAATCAGTTTTTTAATATCCATACTTAGCTAATAATTTCATTTATCACTTTACCTGCTACATCCGTTAATCGGTAGCGTCTACCTTGATGTTTAAATGTAAATCTTTCATGATCGACGCCCATTAAATGCATAACGGTAGCATGAAAATCATGCACATGCACGGGTAAGGAATTAATATTGTATCCAAAATCGTCAGTTTCTCCAAATACGCCTGGTTTCACACCGCCACCTGCCATCCAAATAGTAAAGGCTCTTGGGTGATGGTCTCTACCATAATTATCCTTGGTAAGGGCACCTTGACAATAATTGGTTCTTCCAAATTCGCCACCCCAGATAACCAAGGTCTCCTCTAATAATCCTCTTTGTTTTAAATCTTTTATTAAAGCAGCAGAGGGCCTGTCTACATCTTTACATTGACCCACAATTTCGGCTGGTAAATTACCATGTGAGTCCCAGCCTTGATGATACAACTGTACAAAGCGTACTCCATTTTCTGAAAGCTTTCTGGCTAATAAACAATTGGCTGCATAAGTACCTGGCGCCAAACATTCTGGCCCATACATTTTTACAATGGACTCCGGTTCGTTTTGTAAAGAAGTAATTTCTGGCACTGCCATTTGCATACGATAAGCTAGTTCGTATTGCTGAATCTTTGTAACAATTTCTGGGTCTCCCATATTTTTATACGCTTCTTGATTCAATGAAGCAATCTCATCTAAAATTTTTCTTTTATCTCCTCTATCAATAAATTCAGGGTCGGTTAAATATTTTACGGGCTCTTCTCCGCTACTAAACTGCACCCCTTGATGTATAGAATCTAAAAAACCATTGTTCCATAATTTAGAATATACGCCCTGTCCATTTCCTTTTCCTTTACTTAATAAAACACAGAAAGCTGGTAAATTTTTATTTTCACTTCCTAAACCATAACTAACCCAAGAACCCATGCTAGGGCGGTTTCCCACTTGTGCGCCGGTTTGGAAAAAAGTAAGTGCAGGATCGTGGTTAATGGCTTCGGTATACATACTTCTGACGATACATAATTCATCGCTCATGCTGGCAATATGTGGAATGGATTCACTAAACCATCCACCGTTCGCGCCATGTTGCGCAAAATTAAATTTTGTACCTGCTAAGGGGAATTTAGCTTGACTAGACGTCATGCCCGTTAACCTTTGTCCATTGCGAATACTTGCAGGTAATTCTTGGCCATGCATTTTTTGTAGCATGGGCTTGTAATCATATAAGTCTAATTGTGAAGGGGCGCCATTTTGAAATAAATAAATAACACGTTTTGCCTTGGGTGCAAAATGGGGTAATACATTAGCAAATAATTCTTCCTCATTACTAGCATCAAAAAGTCCAGGCACCATTAAGGATCCTAGGGCAAGTCCACCAATACCTAAACTCAGTTTAGATAAAAATTTTCTTCTATTTTGATTTAAGCCATGTTCTAAAAATTCATTCATAATAATTATTTATGATTTTGTGATGGTCTCTTCCAAGTTATATAATATCAAAATTGCTTTCATTAATGCAGCTGCTTCTGCTTCATTGTACTTTTTAGTGGGATGTTTATATTCTCCTACTGCTAATGTGTTTTTTAATAAAGGGGCATTACCATTAAAAAATGCAACTTGTTTTTCACAGTAATCCATTAATTTATTACGCTCAAACCTGGAGGGCTTTCTAATAACAATGGTTTCAAAGGCTTGTTCTAATTTATCTTCCAACGATTTATTACCCACTGAAATATTTTCAGCCAGTACACGAGAAGCTTCTAAGACAGCTGGGTCATTCAACATGGTCAAGGCTTGTAGTGGTGTATTGGTACTAGCTCTTTTGGCTTCACACTGGTCTCTATTGCTTGCATCAAAGATCATCATACTTGGAGGGGGCGCCGTTAATTTTATAAAAGTGTATAAACCTCTACGATAAATAGCTGGGCCATGGTCTTGTTTGTAAGAAGCTAGTACGCCTCTTCCTGAAGTAGTACTTTCCCAAACACCTTTAGGTTGATAAGGCTTTACGCTAGGCCCTCCAATCATTGGATTTAAAATACCACTAGTACCCAGCACCCAATCTCTTACTATTTCTGCTTTGAATCTCATGCGGGGAGATCTGGTATAATATAAATTATCAGGATCTTGTTCTAATTGTTTCTTACTCACCACACTTGATTGCTGGTAGGTACTACTAGATAATATTTTTTTGATTAAATATTTTACATCCCAGTTGTGTTCCATAAAATCAACGGCTAACCAATCTAATAATGCAGGATGAGAAGGAAGCTCTCCTTGTAAACCATAATCACTAGAAGTTTTAACAATGCCTTTACCAAAAATTTCTTGCCAAATAAAATTTACAAATACCCTGGCCGTCAATGGATTCTTTTTTTCTACTGTCCACTTGGCCAAGCCCAGTCTGTTTCTTTCATATTTCAATGTATCAAAACGCATGATAGATTCAAGTGCCGTAGGTTTTACTTCCACCGTAGTAGGTGCATCGTAACTTCCCCTGCTTAAAATATAGGTAGGTCTTGGTTTTACGGTATCTCCCATTTTCCAATCGCCCATAACGGAGACTTCTAATTTATTGGTATCGACATGATTGATAAAAGATAATAATTTTGATTGCTCTTCTTTGGTAATAAATAATTTTGGATTTTTAGCAGGTGTCGAAATACTTACATCTCCTTCGTAACCCTTTTCTTTACTCATATTAAAGAAGGCATATAGCTGGTAGTAATCTTTATTGGAGAAGGGATCGTACTTGTGATCGTGGCACTGTGCACATTCAATAGTTACTCCTAATATAGCCTTACCATAAGTTCTTGTTTTATCTATATTATAAGAGACGCGGTACTCTTCTTCAATCACACCACCTTCTTCTGTGTATTTATGATTTCTAAAAAAAGCGGTGGCCAATATAGTGGACTTGCTTGCAGTAGGCATTAAGTCGCCTGCTATTTGTTCAGTTAAAAATTGATCATAATGCATATTGGTATTAAAGGCATTAATTACCCAATCTCTCCATGGCCACTGAGATCTAATATTATCATCTTGAAAACCATAAGAGTCTGCATAGCGCGCTAGGTCCATCCATAATAAAGCCATCTTTTCTCCATAAGCTGGCTTTTGTAATAATTTATCTAATAATGCTGCATACCAGTTATCGCTACTATTATTTCTCCATTCATTTAATGCTTCATAGCTAGGTGCAAGTCCTGTGATATCTGCATAAGCTCTTTTAATAAGCGCTTCACGACTAGCAGTTTCATTAGGAGCATAACCTTTCGCTTCCATCTTTTCTAATATAAATGGATCAATTTCATTTTTAACCCAGTTACTATGATCCACTTCAGGAAGGGCTTCTTTCACAGGTGCTACAAAGGCCCAATGCTTTTCATATTTGGCGCCTTGCTGTATCCACTTGGTAAATAATTTAATTTCATCGGTGGTTAATCTAGCTAAGTGACTCTCTGGCATTGGCATCATTACAGCTGGGTCATTAGACGAAATTCTTTTTATCAATTCGCTTTTATCGGGATTGCCTGCTACAATAGCAAAATGCCCTTTATTTTTTTCTAGTTCTGCAAAAGCGCTTGCAGGCAGGTCTAATCTGAGTCCCGCTTTTACTTTAGATACATCAGGGCCATGACAGGAAAAACATTTATCTGATAATACAGGGCGTATATCTCTATTATAAGAAATAAGGGTTTCTTTTTCTTTTTTTGCCTTTGCAAAAAAAGATACACCATAGAGTAAACCTGCTACCAATACTATAATACCAATAATTGTATACTTCTTCATTATTTAAACTCTTGTAAATTTATAAGGGTATACTTTTCCTGAAGCCCACTGCGCTACATAAATACTTCCTTCATCATCTACACATACATCATGAGGATGTACAAATATTTTTTCCGTTTGAGACATTGGCTGTAAAACTCCATCATTGTATACCGGCTCAGAACCTCCTAAATTAGAAACCACTTTATTATTTTTATCTAAAATGGTTACAAAGCCTGAATTCACAGTATCTAAATTGGGAGAACGTAATACAGCAGCGTATAAATAATCGCCTTTGATGACGGGTCTACAAACGCATGCTCCTGGTAAGTGAATCACTTCTAATAATTTTCCTTCCATTGAAAAACGCTTGAAAGCATTGCGCGTTCGATCGGTAATAATTAAAGTGGGTGTTGCATTTCTAGTATCTACACAAATGCCATGGGCATTATCTAAATATTCATCACCTGTTCCTCTTCCACCAAATGCATTTTTTAATTTCCCTTTTTCATCATAATGTAAAATATGTTGTGCACCATATCCATCTGCAATATAAAATTCGCCATTGTTAAGCACCGTGGTTTCTGTGGGAACGAAGGCTTCTTTTTTTTGATAAGCTGGTAAATCAGAAGGAGGGTCAATGGTTAATAAAATTTTACCATCTAGGGTAGTTTTATACACTTGATGTTTATTGGTATCGGTAATAAATAAAAAATCTTCTTTGCCATTCTGTTGTACTGTTAAGCCGTGTGCTCCAGGAAATTCAGTACCCCAGGTATCTATTAAGCGGCCGCTTTTATTATAAATGATAACATTATTTTTTGTTTCATTGGTTAATAATAAAATACGCCCCTTACTATCTTGTATCATTTCATGACAATCATTCACAGGTGTTTTCTCAGCATTGAGTTCACCCCATTTAGTATTTAATTGATAAGTCATACCATTTTGTCCATACACTGGACCGCTAGTGGCAGACATCAAATTTTTTGTTAAGAGTAATCCGGTACTTGACATAATAGTGGTTTTTACAAAGGATCTTCTTTTCATAGGTGCTGATTTAAATAAATCCTTCTCTAAGATACCTTTTTTGGCATAAAAAAAGAGCAGGTTTCTTAGTTGAAACCTGCTCTTTTAGACAAATTTTATAGAACTATTAATCGTCCGTGTCTTTTTTATTAGTATTTTTTACAAAGGCAGCTCTTTTTGGAGCAGGAACCATGGCAGATTCTCCTCTTAAACCCTTCCATAGCACTTCATTAAAATCATGGTCATTGATGCTGTCTTCTTTTTTGAAATTAAAGGTTTCACTTTTTCTTTGCATGGCTGTTCGAGCAGTATTTTTCTCATTGATATCGAATTGTAAAGGCTTAGTAATGAAGCCTTTAGGATTTGGTGTTTTGTCAAAACATCTCCACAAGGATGTTGCTGCTGCGTCATATTGACTCATTGGAGGCATGCCTAATATCAATTCTATAGTTCTTAAAATAGAACTTGTTGAATACATGGTATGATCAATAAATCCTCTTTTTACAAAACCTCCAGCAATAAAAGCGGGGCTGCGATGCGCATCCACATGGTCTGGGCCATCTTGTGCATCATCTTCAACCACAAAAACCACGCTTTCGTTCCAAATAGAACTCTTACTTAAGTAGTCTACAAACATACCCACCGCTAAGTCGTTGTCTGCCACATGTGCATAGGGAGAAGGCTTACCCAATCTCATTCCTTCCGTATGATCGTTGATAATTCTTAAGGTATTTAATTGCGGCACTTGATTAATGGCTAATAAAGAATCAAAATCACGTTTCCACTGACCTACCCTGGTGGTGTCTCTTACTTTCTGATCCCAACTTGTATAATAAGTACAAAAATGATCTTTTAAAACTGGAATATTAGGTTTGTAATCGTCTGCAAATTCACCATAGGTTCTATAGGATACGCCTGCCCTTTTTGCAAAATCCCAAATAAAACCATTTTTATTATTGGCAATAGCTCGCGTACCTTCTGCGTCATAAGTACCACCTCGTCCACTATAGTTTGCCACCCAATTTTTTTCTAAGTAATCATTTGAATAAGCACCTAATGACCAATTGTGCCCATCGGCACTCACTTCTCCATCCACATAAAAATTATCTAATAAAACAAATTCTTTTGCGAGTGCATGCAAGTTTGGAGTATATTTTTCTCCAAACAAACATAAACTAGAATCTCCGTTACCTTCTTTCACATCTCCTAAAACTTGATCATAGGTTCTATTTTCTTTCACAATATAAAAAACATGTTTAATAGCAGAAGGGTCACCTATTTTTTGAGGAATCACAGAACCCATTTCTGCATTTGATTTTTCTTCATTGGCCTTAGTATAAGGTGTATTTTGATAAACGGCTTCTGCATATGAACTTAATTGTTTTTCGCTAGGCACATTTATTATACTTAAAGTTCCTTTCATTAAGCCACCTATATATTGAACGTCTTTAACAGTTTTTAATAAACCTTTTTGTACACCTAATTGTGCATTTTTTTTGTAAGGATCAGGTCCTAAAGGATTCGCAAAAGAAGAAAATCCTTTGCCATTAGTTACATAAATTTTTTTGCCTACTACTTTAACATTCGTAGGATACCAACCCACAGGAATAAAACCCTTTGATTTGCTATTACCAACGGCTGTAACATCAAATACAGCTAAACAGTTATTGTCGGCATTGGCAATATATAAAGTTTTTTCATCGGTACTTAGTGCCACGCCATTAGTGGCAGAACCTGTTGGCGCATTGGGATACAGCGCACAGTTAAGGGTTTCAATTACTTTTCTTTTTTTAATATCTATTACGGAAACGCTATTGTCTTCTCCATTGGCTACATAAATTATTTTACCATTTTTAGATAAAATAAAATCATTAGGATGTGTACCAGTTGCAATGCTACTAGTTATTTTTTGACTAACTGTATTATACACTACTAACTTTTCTGCACCCCAAACACTAATATATAATTCTGCATTATCATTAGATAAAACACAAGTATAGGCTTCTGCAGGAAGGGCTGTTTTATTCATTATTTTTTTGGTAACTAAATTTACTTCATACAAAGAATTATCGTCCTTTGTAACTACGTATAAAATATTTTTTGCATCATTAATACAAATGCCCGCAGGAGAAATTTTATTAGGCCATTTAGCACCTAACTTTATGGAATCGGATAATAATAATTTATTATTGGTAATACTGTATTGTAAAATCCAATTGTCATTACCACCAGAAGCGTATAAAGTTTTTTCATCTGCACTAAAAGCAATGCCTAGCCAAGACTTATCAATTTTTATATTATCTAAAATAGTATTTGAAACTAAATTAATAAGTTGAATGCTTTGCTTGCCTTGTCCATTATTGGTAACGGCCATTAATTTTTTTGATTTAGAGACTGCCATATTTAATGGTAAGTCGCCTAATGCTACACTGCTTCCTGCCGGACTTAAAGACCAGCCATTGGGAAGCATTACTTTTTGGGAATCCTGTGCTTGCGTTAATAAGCCCAAACAGCTAATTGCAATGACTAAAAATGTTCTTTTCATGTTGTAAATTTTGCCCATAATATATAATATTTAGAAATATTAATGAATATTATTTTCTGCGGAACAAGGTATAGAATCTCGGGCAATACAAAACATTTCAATTGAATTTTCTTATAAAATAACAAAAACTTAATGCCTTAAAGCTCCTAGGACTATGGGCGCCCATTGGAATGCTCATTCCTAAGCACAACAAAAGGGTTATATGGGGAGTCAATGCTTGTCTTCTATTTAATGTTATTTCTATATTGGTATTTTTATTATTGAATTTAATAGGTTTACTATAAATATTTTATTAATTTAATATCCTGAATTAAAAACTATTTAAAACAAAGCCCTTTTTAACAAATTATTCTTAAAATATATGATTAAAACACTCCTAAAAAAAACCTCCCTATTTATTTTTATATTATTTTTTGCAAAAAATGTATTTGCACAAAATGATTTTGTAGGCAGATGGCTTTCGCCTAGTAAAAAAGGCATTGTAGAAGCCTATATTCAAAATAATAAATTGTATGGTAAATTAGTTTGGGTGAAAACAGAAAGAAAAGATATTTATAATAAGGATAAAAGTTTAAGAAATAGAGAAGTGAAAGGTATGGTGATGTTAAGCGACTTTATTTGGGAGGCCCCGCAGTGGGTAGAAGGTAAAATATATGACCCAGAAGGAGGCTCCACTTATAGTAGTAAAATGTGGTTAAGTGAAGATAAGCAAACCCTAAATATTCGAGGCTATATAGGCTTCTCCTTATTGGGTAGAAGCGAAAAATTTACAAGAATTAAACAATAATAAATTTTTTTATGTCCCCTGAAAAAAAAGATACCTTTATTTTAATTAGTGAGCATGAGCATTGTGTTATTAAAAAAAATGTAAACAATGAACAACATGGCTTATTCGCGAATGCTTCCTTTAAAGTAGGTGAAAATATTGTTGCCTTTAATGCATCTAAAATTGTTGACACGCCTAATTATCTAACGGTTCAAGTAAGTGAACATAAACATATTCATCTATTCCCTGAATATTTACAATACGTGAATCATTGTTGTGAACCGAATGTCATATTTAATACCACCACAATGCAATTAGAATGTGTGAGTGATATTGAAGCAGGAGATGAGCTTCGCTTTTTTTATCCATCCACTGAATGGAGCATGGCACAACAATTCGTATGTAATTGCGGCAAACCTAATTGCGTAGGGTTGGTCCAAGGTGCTGCAGACACTTCGTCTGAAGTATTAAATAAATATAAGCTTACCGATTTTATTAAATCAATGGCGGCTAGGTACAAAACATTTTTATTATTGTTTTAATAAAAAACCCCGAGAATAATTTTCTCAGGGTTTTATCTAGAGGGCTTGAATTTATATAATGAACTTATTTATATATTAATCCTATTTCAACTAAAATTTAAAAGTACTTAGTAATACCAGGTATCGCAATGGGGTAATACCCGTCTGCATTTGGTAGTACAGGAGGCTCCGCATTCCAATCATATACTTTTGGATGAATATCAATACCAGAGTTAATGGCTTTGTCCCATTCAATCACTTGACCAGTATAAGTAGCCATTCTTCCTAGAATAGAAGTCATGGTAGAGCTTGCTCCATTTTCTGCATCTGCATATTTATACTCTCCTTTGGCAATGGCTGCGAACAATTCATCATGTTCCGTTTGATAAGGGTTGTTTTCTAGTTTAGTATCGTACTGATAAATAAGTTTACCCGTATGGTCCTTAATATGAGCAGCTCCACAAAATATTTTTCCCTTCGTACCAATTAATAATTCATCTACCTTACTCATGGTGCCAGGAATATGTCTACACTGACTATTTAAGATAGAACCATCGGCGTATTCAAATTCTACAAAATGGTGATCAAAAATTTCACCATGTTCTTTTCCTTTTCTAACTTGACGCCCGCCCAAACCTTGGGCTTTCACTGGATGTCCACCTTTAAACCAGTTAATGACATCTAAATTATGAATATGTTGTTCTGTGATATGATCGCCACAGAGCCAATTAAAATAATACCAGTTACGCATTTGATATTCCATTTCTGTTTGGTTGTATTTTCTAGGTCTTACCCAAACACCATCGTTGTCCCACCATGCTTGTGCAGAAGTAATGTCTCCAATTAAATCTTTTCTTTTAAACAGTTCACGATAAGAATTTTGATAATGTCTTTGTAAACCTACTACTACGTTTAATTTTTTTTGTTTGGCAATGGCTGCAGTAGCAAGTACACTTTGAATACCTGCAGGATCAGTAGCTACGGGCTTTTCCATAAATACATGCTTGCCTTGTTTAATGGCTTCTGCAAAATGAATAGGCCTAAAACCTGGAGGGGTAGCTAGTATGACTACATCTGCAAGTGCAATGGCTTTTTGATAACCATCAAAACCTGTGAATCTTCTTTCTTCAGGTACATCTAATCTTTTAGCTAATTCACCAATGCTATTATTAATTTCTTCAGTTAAAGATTTATGACAACTATCTAAATTGTCTTTAAAGGCATCGGCCATCGCAACAATTTTTACATTTTGTTTACTAGACAATGCTTGCATAGCGGCACCGGTTCCTCTTCCACCGCAACCCACCACTGCAATTTTAATAGTATCATCGGATCCGGAGAAAAAATTGGCTCTTGACAACAATGGCGCTGCTAAAATACCTCCTGCAAGAAGGCTGGTTCCTTTTACGAAATCTCTTCGTGAATTATTTCCCAAAAATGGTTTGTTCATAATGGTAATTTTTAATTTATAAATTTAAATAGGCCTTAAAAAATTGGTTAATCTCTTCTGTGGATGGTTGTAGGAAAGGACGTACAAGCCTTATGCCCACTTGTTTTGCTTCAGTAAGCCACCACTTACTTTTGGGTATTTGCGGATCTCTTCTATTCCATATTGGATCGGAGTGAAATCTTTTAGACGATCTTAATTCAACGGCAGGGTCTAAAAAACTTCCCCCCTTTAATGCTTTTGGATATTTAGCCTCATTGGCTGCTATTAATAATTGTTCATTGTTTATTTTTTCAAAAGCAGTAGCATCATAATGATCCAATGTCCATTCAGTCATGTTACCTAGCATATCATATAAACCCCAAGGGTTAGGTAGTTTTTTTCCTACTTTATGAAATGTGTTTTCACTATTTTTTTCATACCATGCATATTTATCTAGATCATTTACATTGTTACCAAAAAAATAAGCGGTATTTGTTCCTGCTTTACACGCATACTCCCATTCTGCTTCTGTGGGTAAGCGGTAAAAAAATTTTGTTTTTTGATACAACCATTTACAATACATAATAGCTGTGCGTTGCGACATGCTATTAGCAGGGTAGCCTCCTTCCTTTCCCATGCCCAAACTTAAATCTACATATTGTGGGCTAGGTCTTGTAATGGCATCTACATTTACATTCTGGCTGGTAGTTTCATCTTTTAAAAAAACATCTAACTCGTCTCTAGTCACTTCATAAGCGCTCATCCAAAACGCAGCAATACTTAATTTTTTTTGAGGTCCCTCGTCTGCATTTCTTCCTTTTTCATTGGCTTCACTGCCTATTGTAAACGTACCACCTTGAATAGGCACCATTTTAAAACTTAAATTTGATCCTAACATGACTTGCTCATAGCTTATAAAATTATTTTCTTGCGCATGAACTAATGAAGACGCCGTCATTAAAAAATATACACTTAAAAATATTTTATACAATTTCAATACCCTTGGTTTAATGTATTAAGATAAAACTTATTTCCTTGTTTTATCTATTTTTTACCTTGATTTATACCCTCGGTTTGCCAGTAATTTTTAAAATTAGGGGTGGATTCAAAAACCAATTTACCATTTTTGAGCGTTGTTATGAGTAAAGCTGCATTATGAGAAAGGGCTAATTGCTTGGCTTCTTGAATGGGTAGAATACTGCAAGCAGTGGCCAGCCAATCTGCGCTGGCACCGGTTTTCGCAATAATGGTTACATTTCTAAGATTGGTTACACCATAGCCGGTCATAGGATTAATGATATGAGAATATTTAACACCCTTATATTCAATAAATTGGTATACATCACCAGAAGTGGCCACCGAACAATTGGAGAGCTGTAGTTTTTTATTTAACAAGTCATCTGTTGTTTCAGGTAGGTTCACCCCAATAAGCCAACCTTTTTGGTTTAAGGGCGCTCCACTCATTACAATATCACCTCCTGCATCGGCCAACGCTTGCAGTATTCCATTCGTTTTTAAATAATCAATAATGCGCCCAGCAATATAACCTTTAGCAATACCACCAAAATCTAATTGCATACCAAAGGTGGGAAGAAAAATAGTGCCTAAATGCTTATTAATTTTTACTTGAGCGAATCCTACTAATTTTTTTGTGGAAAGAACTGTACTTGCCTCTGGGAATAATTTAGATTTTCTCGCATTTCTCCATAATGCAGATAAAGGACCAATGCTAATATCATAAGCGCCCTTGCTTTGTATATAGGCATCTTGTGATTTTTGCATTAAATCCAACATGGCAGTAGACATTTTGTAAGGTAGTAAACCCGCACTGGCATTGATTTTTGATAGTTCACTACTTGTATCGTAATTACTAAAAATATGACTGAGTGAATCAACCAATTCATAGCTTTTTTGAGCTAAATGATTGGCTTTGTTGGAGTCGTTACTGACAATAATTAAATTAAAAGGCGAGCCCATTTTCATTTCTGAATAGCTAAACTTCCTAGCTTGCGCATGCAAGTAGGGTGTATAAAATACAAGAAGGGCAATTGTATAAATGAATGGTTTCAAACTTGTTCTTATTAATACTTATGCCTAAATTTAAACTATAAAAAAATACAATACTATGGAACGCAGAAATTTTTTAAAACAAAATGTTTTAGTGGGCGGTTCACTTTTAGCAGGCAGTAGTTTATTAGCAGAAAATACAAAAGTGATTAGCGCTATTCCTATAGAGCCTGTTCCCTTCAAATTACATTATGGTATACATGATGGCATGTTTGAAAACTTAGCAGGTCCTAATTTTATTGATCAAATAAAATATGCGCATAGTATTGGCTTTACTGCTATTGAAGACAATGGCATGATGAGTAGAACCCCTGAAATGCAGCAAAAAATTGGAGATACACTAGCTGCCCTTGGAATGCATATGGGCGTATTTGTGGTGAATTATTCTAGTAATGATAAAATAAATTTAACCACTGGCTCCCAAGAATGGAAAGATAAGTTTACAGCCTCATGTAAGGAAGCCGTTGAGGTTGCTAAAAGAACCAATGCTACTTGGATTACAGTAGTACCAGGAAATTTTGAAAGAAGTTTACCTATTGATATTCAAACAGGCAATGTGATAGAAAGTTTAAGACCGGGTGCGGATATATTGGCAAAAAACAATTTGGTGATGGTATTAGAACCCTTAAGTGATACGCCTAATTTATTCTTGCGTCACTCAGATCAAACCTATGCTATTTGTAAAGCCATCAATAGTCCTGCTTGTAAAATTTTATTTGATATGTATCATATGCAAAAAAACGAAGGCAATATTATAAATAATATTAACAGATGTTGGTCTGAAATTGGTTATTTCCAAATTGGAGATAACCCAGGCCGTAATGAACCAGGTTCGGGAGAGATGAATTATCATAATATCTTCAAACACATTAATAGTAAGGGTTACAAAGGAGTGCTAGGTATGGAACATGGAAAACTGGGTGCAGGCTCAGCAGGGGAGCTAGCTTTAATTAAAGCTTATAGAGAGGCCGATAATTTTTAAGTATATCCAAAAATAATTAAACAGTTAGATGATTAAGTTATTGATACAAGTATTATAAATACAAAATCTACTATGAAAAAATATTTTCTTTTATTCATCCTATTTGCAGTTGCTGGAAAAACAAATGCACAAAATTATCAAGCCAATTGGGAATCCTTAAACACTAGAAAAATTCCTGCTTGGTTTCATCAAGATAAGTTTGGCATTTTTATTCATTGGGGTGTGTATTCTGTGCCTGCTTATGCACCCATTATGCCTAATAGTGGGTATAGCTATTCCGAGTGGTATAGATATAGATTGTATGAGAAGCAAAAAGATTTTATGGCCTTTCATAATAAAAATTATGGAAGCAGTTTTGCTTATGAACAATTTGAACCTATGTTCAAAGCAGAAATGTTTGATCCGAATCAATGGGCCGATGTATTTAAAAAATCGGGCGCTCGTTATGTAGTGCTTACTTCTAAACACCATGATGGCTATACTTTATGGAATAGCGCTGAAGCCGATCGTGATTGGAATAGACCCTGGAATGCAGTAACAGGAACACCTAAGCGTGATTTACTAGGTGACCTATCTACTTCAGTAAGAGAAGCCGGACTTAAAATGGGCTATTATTATTCTTTATATGAATGGTTTAATCCCTTATGGATGCATGACCGTAAAAAATATGTAACTGAACATATGACACCTCAGTTTAAAGATTTAGTCACCAAGTATAAGCCCTCTGTTATCTTTTCTGATGGGGAATGGGATATTTCAGATACCGCTTGGCAAAGTCCTGCACTGCTTGCTTGGTTATTTAATGAATCGCCAGTAAAAAATGAAGTAGTGGTGAATGATCGTTGGGGAAATAATACAAGAGAGAAAAATCACGGAGCCATGTATACGACTTCAGAATATGGTAGTGGTATGGATGCCAGTATTATTTGGGAAGAAAGTCAGGGAGTAGGTTATTCTTATGGCTACAATAGAAATGAACAATTAAAAGATTATAAAAGCAGTCATGATTTAATTTTAATGCTGGGTGATATTGTATCAAGAGGAGGTAATTTGTTATTAGATATTGGACCTGCAGCAGATGGCACTATTCCTGTGATTATGCAACAACGCTTATCTGACATAGGAGATTGGCTAGCAATGAATGGAGAAGCCATTTATGAAACCGAAGCCTGGAGGCCTGCTCAGTGGACTAAGGGCTATGTTCAACCTAAAAAGGGTGCTAGTTTTATGGCTAATTATAATGTAGCAAAATTAGTGGTACCACAAAGCGATAGCGCTTATATCGAAACCTTCTTCACCAAAAAAGGGAATGATATTTATTGTATTGTGCCTTCTTATCGTAATACACTTACTATTAGAGATTTGAAATTACCAAGCAGCGCTAGCGCTAGTGTTTTAGGTACTGATGTAAAAATAAATTGGAAACAAAAAGGAAAAGATGTAGTGATTGATTTAACAACACTTAAACCTAATAGCACTTCTTCTTCAGGTATTTTTATTGTGAAATTGAAACAGTAATTATTTCAAATCATATTTTTTCATTTGGTTGTTCATTACTTTAAACCAAATCGGAGGGGCCAATGATAGTAAGATCATGCCTGGATAACCTGTAGGCATTTGAGGCGCGTTATCAAAACTTCTGAGCACCTGGTATTTTCTTGAAGCCAAGTAGTGATGATCACTGTGACGACTTAATTCAAATAACATGAGTCGACCAATAATATGATTACTGTTCCAGCTATGATGTGGCTGTACTCTTTCAAATTGATTTTCACCAGTGGCTTCGCGGGTTAAGCCATAATGTTCGATATAATTAACAGTTTCTAATAAAAGTACACCCAACAAAGCGGAGATTAAAAAACATAAGGTAACACTTAGACCAAAAACTAAATAGATGCCTAGCACAAATGCCAGTTGTATCAATTGGAATAATAACATTTCATTGTTGATACTGAACCATGATTTCCCTTTTTTCTCTAACTCTTCTTTGGCAATTTTCCATGCGCTCAAATAAGTACCCATTAATGTTTGTGGCCAAAATGCATACACCGATTGATTGTATTTAGCCGTACTTGGATCCGAAGCTGTTGCTACATGTTTGTGGTGGCCTTTATTGTGTTCAATGAAGAAGTGCATGTACATACTTGTAAGTAATAGCATTTTTGCCAAGAACTGTTCAAATTTATTGACGCGATGTCCTAATTCATGTGCCACATTAATACCAAAAGCACCGCAAAGCAATCCCATGCTTACAATTCTTCCAGCCAAGTCCCAATTGCTGATATTTGCTTCTTGAACTGCATGGAAAAATACCCATAAAGAATAGTATTGCAATACAACGGCTGCGTACAATACAAAATCATAGCCTCTATTTTTTTTAGCCAAGGCTTCCTCTACTTCATCTAAATTTTTTTCATCTGCTTTGATAAATAGTTCCAAAAATGGAATCACAAAAAAAGTATACAATAGGGTGTACCAACAAGCGATTCCAGTTTCCCTAAAGGCAATCAGGGCAAATAAGTACAATACAAATGGGGTCATGTATTTAAATGACTTAGTCAATGCAATCATGCTAGTAAATTAAAAAAAATTATTGGGATACTTGTGAATATGGTTGTATTTTTCTAAAAATTATTAAAAATGAGAAAATTAATGCTATCAACGGCCTTGTTCTTATCAACTCAATTGATAGCACAAGACTTGCCTAAGAACTTTACCGCCTTGTTGAATGAAGTTGAACCTCAATTAATTAGTTGGAGACAACATTTTCATGAATTCCCTGAATTGTCTAACCGTGAATTTAAAACGGGTACTTATATTGCAGATTATTTAAAATCGATTGGATTGGAAGTAAAATACCCAGTGGCTAAAACTGGGGTAGTGGCCATTTTGAAGGGTGGTAAACCAGGTCCTGTGGTGGGTTTGCGTGCAGACATTGATGCACTGCCCATAGTAGAAAGAACCCCTATTGCTTTTCCCTCAAAAGTAAAAGCTGAATACAATGGTCAATCTGTTGGCGTCATGCATGCTTGTGGTCACGATGCGCACACCGCTATCTTAATGGCGACTGCAAAAATGTTGAAGCAAATGCAAAAAGAATTGCCTGGTACGGTGGTATTTTTATTTCAACCTGCTGAAGAAGGTGCACCAAACGGTGAAGAAGCTGGTGCGCCACTAATGATTAAAGAAGGCGTCATGGACAATCCTAAAATGGATGTCATTTTTGGCTTACATATGGCGGCAGAATTGCCAGCAGGTACCCTGAGTTTTAAATCGGGTGCCGCACAAGCTTCTTCAGATTTATTTAAAATTGTTGTTCATGGTAAAGGAAGTCATGGAGCTATGCCTTGGGGTAGTATCGATCCAATTGTTATATCTGCAGAAATTATCGAAGGCTTACAACATATAGTGAGTCGTGAATCTGATTTAACCAAGGCGCCCTTGGTTATTTCTGTGGGTTCTTTACACAGTGGCATTAGAGCCAATATTATTCCAGAGACTGCTGAAATGTTGGGCACCATTCGTTCTTTGGATGCTACGATGAGAAAAGAAACACATGAAAAAATGCGTCGTGTGGTACAACGCATTGCAGAGAGTGCAGGTGCTACAGCAACCATTGACATTAATACGCAAACCATGATCAACTACAATGACCCTACATTAGCTAAAAAATCTTTAAGTGCATTGAATAAAGCGGCAGGGGCCGACCATGTGATGGAATCTCGTTGGACAACCGCTGCTGAAGATTTTTCTTTTTATGGGGATAAAGCTCCTTCTTTCTTTTTTAGTTTAGGAGGCATGCAAAAAGGTAAAAATCCAACTGAAGTGGGTGGACACCATACCCCTGATTTTTATTTAGAAGAGTCAGGATTTATTTTAGGTGTAAAAGCTTTCTGTAATTTGGTCTTTGACAATGCAAAACAATAAATAATTTATTGCGGATTGGTAGCATAGTCTAAATATAAGTCGGCAATTTTTTTAGCTTCTATAATGGGATCCCCTTCGTTTCTATTGGTTAATACAATAACCATTAATTTTTTATCTGGGAATAATAAAATATTATTTCTAAAACCGATAGAACTACCATCATGATAAGGATGCGTGCTATTATTATAGTCTTCTATATGCCATCCATATCCGTAATCAATCATTTTGCCATTGTCTAATTTTTTTCTACTCCATGCATTTTTTTGCATTTCAGGACTAATTAATTTATAGTCCCATAAAGCCTTGACCCACTTAGTCATTTCAACTGTATTAGTATATATACCCCCATCTCCTAATACAGCACTGGTAAGGCTTTGGTCGGTCTGCGTCCATATTCTATTTTCAAAGGAACTACCATAAGCTCTATTAAGGACCGTTGATTTTCCTTGTTCAAATGCCACCGTTGATTTCATACCCAAGGGCTTGAATATATTTTCCTTTAAAAAACTGGCGTAGTCCTGACCACTTACCTTTTCTACAATGAGCGCTAAAATGGCATAACCTGTATTGCTATACTTATAATTAGTGCCAGCGGGGAAATAAAGTGAATCTGCCAAGTACATTAACTGCAAACAGTTAGTATCATGTAATTGTTTTTGTTGCGTAGCCGGCATGAGGTCTTCATAATCTATTAAGCCTGAACTATGTGTAAGTAAATGTTTGATTTTAATTTTTTTACCATAAGCTGGAAAACTAGAAAAATATTTAGTCAGCGGGTCTTCTAAAGAAATTTTATTATTCTTAGCCAGCAGTAAAATAGACATTGCCGTAAACTGTTTGGTCACAGAGGCCAATCTAAAATTGGTGAAAGGGTCTATTCTTTCAAAACTGCTTAGCTCTTTGACTCCGTAGCCTTTTTTAAAAACAATTTTATCATTTTGGTATACAAGTACACTGGCTCCAGGTTTTGAATCTGAATTATACTCCGACAAAATAGCATCTATTTTTTTCTCCTTTATTAAAAAAGCAGTTGGCTTACAAGCATTCAATAATAAAACACCCAAGGTGAAGACTACTATTTTATGGAATAATTTTGGACTCATTTTTTTAATAAATTTTCTAATTCAGCTTGGGTTTCTTTCACTGCTTTTTCTGTTTGAGTGGTTGGCGCCATTTCTGTACTTTCTAAAATATTAAATAATCCTGTAAATTTTTGATAAATGGCAGGAAATTTATTCATTGACTTTTTGCGCCCTTCATAACAGATCATCGATAAGTCGTGTTGACGCTGCCATTCAGTCGTACTTGTTTTTACCCTTGGGTCCATGGTTATTGTAATAGCTTGTTCCTGCGTTTGACCATTTACAGTTAATCTTATTGTATAATTACCTGGCATTACCCAAGGCGCAGTGGCTGCTGGCGCAGTATTATGAATAATAGCTGTCATGGGATAAGCTGCAGGTATATTCAATGGGGCGTATTTCATATCCCATAAAAAACGGTGGGCACCAGCATTAGCTGCTAGTATTTCTTGAGGTCTTATCCAATACAGAGGAATATTGACTTCAGGTATGGTATATAAGGTATCCTTACTTGTATAGGTTCTAATAATATCTCCTTTAGCATTCAGTATTTCCAATTTTACTGGGCTAGTACTATTACTATTTAAATAATAATCAATCATCGCACCATCGGGAGGGTTTTCTCCAGCAGGTTCTTCAGGAGGAAGCGGTGTATCGGTATTCATATTCCATCTTACTCTAATGGCTTTTTGTGGTTTAAATAAAACGGTTTCTTTGGCTTTATTTACATTCAGCTGTCTTAGCGGTGTAATATTATCTAAGATCCAAAAACTACGACCATGTGTTCCAATTACTAAGTCGTCATCCTTAATTACTAAATCACGAATGGAAGTAGCCGGCATATTTAATCTTAAAGACTGCCAATTTTCGCCTGCATCTAAAGAAAAGTAAACTGCATTTTCTGATCCTGCAAATAATAAACCCTTTCTCACTGCATCTTCTCTCACTGAATTAATAGGTTCATTGGGTAAACCATTAATTATTTTTTTCCATGTGGCTCCTCCGTCTGTTGTTTTATAAATATGTGGGGTCATGTCATCGACGCGAATTCTGTTTACAGCTACATAGGCAGTGTTCACATCAAACCTACTTGCATCAATCATTGAAATTTTACTCCAAGATGTAATAGCGCTAGGGGTAATATTTTTCCAATGCTTACCACCATCTTTGGTGATATGAATAAGTCCATCATCGGTACCTGCCCATAAAACATTCAAATCTTGATAAGAAGGTGCCAGTGAATACACTACACCGCGTTGACGCATATTTTTTAATGAAGGCGTATTGTAAATGCCAACACTAGCAGGGATATCCCAGGTCTCACGGCTTAAATCGGGGCTAATGGTTTCCCAACTTGATCCACCATTGGTGGTTTTAAAAATAATATTACCTGCAAAGAATAAAGTTTTATTATCGACGGGTGAAAATAAAACCGGAGCTGTTCTTATAAAACGAACCTTACCATTTCTAACTGGAGTAGGCGCAATGTTTTGAACTTGTGCAGTGCGCTTATCATATCTTGTAATTTTTCCTCCATAAATAATATTAGGATCTAAGGGGTCTGCTGCAACATATCCATATTCTTCTACACCCACAGAATGCCATTCTCTAAAAGTAATTCCACCATCATTAGAACGCGATGCAATACCTACTGAACCACTTTCTTGTTGACCTCCATACACATTATAAGGGAAGGCATTGTCTGTACTTACATGATAAAACTGAGCAGTAGCTTGGTTATACCAGCTTGAATAAGTTTCACCACCATTCACTGTAATGGTTCCACCTTGGTCTAATGCAATTGCAATGATATTGGTATTATTAGGGTTTATCCAAAAACGGTGATAGTCATCACCACCTGGTGCACCCTTAATTCCTTCCCAATTTTTTCCACCATCTTTCGATTTCCATACTACCACATTCGCAGAATAAACAATGTCTTCATTTTTAGGATCGGCCTTTACTTCTGCAAAATCACTTCCTCTTCCCCATAATCTTCCATCGGAAGCTAAAAGATACCAATTTTCTCCTGCATCATCACTTCTATAAATGCCTCCTTTTTTTGTTGCATCTACTGTCGCGTACATTCTATTCGAATTACTTGGGGCAATGGTAAAACCAATTCTTCCTAAACCATCTTCGGTAGTAGTTGGAAAACCCTTAGTAATTTTTTTCCAAGTACTTCCGCCATCGATTGATTTATATAAACCACTTGCTTCTCCATCCCATGCACCATTTTCCCAAGGGCCTTGTCTTGCAGCCCAAATAGTGGCAAATACAATATTGGTATGATTAGGGTCAATCAATACTTGCACAGCCCCTGTGTTTTCATCAAAATATAAAACTTGCTCTAAAGTTTTACCACCATCCAAACTTCTATACACGCCACGTTCTTTATTAGGACCATAAGGATGTCCAAGTGCGGCTACAAAAATTCTATTTTCATTGGTGGGGTCAATGCTAATTCCCCCAATTTGTTGTGCATCACGCAATCCCATATTAGTCCAAGTTTTTCCAGCATCACTTGATTTATATAAACCATTACCAATAGATAAATCGGGACGTTGAATACCTTCACCACTTGCAACATAAATAACATTTGAATTGGAAGGCGCCACTGCTACATCCCCTACTGATCCTGTGTTTTCAGCATCAAAGATGGGCTTCCAGGTATGACCATAGTCGGTGGTTTTCCAAACGCCACCATTATTCACACCTATATAAAATACATTGGGTTGGTCCGCGACACCAGAAATACCTACTGTTCTTCCGGCTCTATGTGGGCCAATCATTCTATATTTTAAACCAGCCAATTGTTCAGTGCTTACTTGCGCATAAGTGGAAATAGAAAATATAATACTCGCAACTAAAAAAAGAAAGGACTTGGTTTTTCTTTTTAAAAGACTTAAATGGTTTTGCATATTTTAATTTTAGGATACTTAAATATACAAAATAATAGCTTCGGTTATTTAGTCTTGGGAGCTAGCATAATATTCATTAAATTTAAATATTGGTTTTAACCTATTCATTCAATTTTTCTATGAAAAAGCTATCTATTTTTATCGTTTTCCTGCTCATTAGTCTTTTTAGTTCAAAGATTTTTTTTGCACAAACACCTGGTCCTAACCCTTTTGCAGCTATGCCTTTTCGATTTATTGGTCCTGATGGCAATAGAGCTATTGCGGTGGTGGGAGAGCCAGGCAATCCAATGGTATCTTATGTGGGGGCAGCATCCGGAGGTATTTGGAAAACTACCGATGGCGGTGTGCATTGGAAACCCATTTTCGATAATATGGATAATTCTTCTATAGGTGCATTAGCCATTTCAAAATCGCATCCTCAACAAGTTTGGGCAGGTACAGGTGAAACATTTGTGATTCGTCCAGCACATGCGAATGGCAATGGCATTTATAAATCGAGTGATGGGGGCAAGACCTGGGAAAATAAAGGGTTGAAAGGAACAGTTTTAATAAGCAAGGTAATTGTGGATCCTACAGATACCAATACCATTTATGTTGCTGCAATGGGACATATGCATGGACCACAAGAAGAAAGAGGTGTATATAAAACAACCGATGGAGGAAATCATTGGGAGCGCATTTTGTTTGTAGATGCTAATACAGGCTGTAGCGATTTATCTTTAAATGAAAAAGACCCTAAGAATTTAGTGGCTGCCATGTGGCAAGTAAATCTTACCACTTGGAATTTAAATAGCGGCGGCCCTGGTAGTGGATTTTATAAAACAATGGATGGTGGTAAAACCTGGCAAGTAATGAATAATGGCTTACCAGGTGGTAGCGCTCATCCTATTGGTAAAACATCTATAGACATTGCACAGCGTAATCCTCAAACTATTTATGCATTAGTAGAAGACAAAGCGCCTGGCTTATATAAATCAATTGATGGAGGAGAACATTGGAAATTAATGTATGAAAATCATTCAATGGCACAACGTGCCCCTTACTATACAAGAGTTCGTGTATCTACGCAAGATGAAAATAAATTATATACTATTTGTGTGACCATTATGGAGTCAAAAGATGGTGGCATTAGTTTTAATGGTAACGGTACTTATGTGCCTGGTGGCGATAACCATGATATTTGGTTTGATCCTACCAACGCAGATCGTATAATGGTAGCACACGATGGTTGTATGAATATGAGTTTTAATGGAGGGAAAACTTGGAATAATATTAATTTACCCATTGCACAAATGTATCATGTAGCAGTAGATAATATGATTCCTTATCATGTAATGGGGAATAGACAAGACGGTTATAGTTATAGAACAGCCGCTATTAGTATGCAAGGTTCTATTCCTTTAGGATTATGGGAAGGCGTTGGCGGTTGTGAAAGTGGATTTGCACAACCCGATCCTTTTGATAATAATATTATTTGGTCTGGATGTTATGATGGAGGATTAGATGTTACCGATGTTAGAACAGGCTACTCACATGATGTGCGCCCTTGGCCAGCAGCAGGCTATGGCTGGACTCCAGCAGATATGAAATATCGTTGGCATTGGAATTTTCCAATGGCATTATCTAAACATCAAAAAGGAGTAGTGTATGTAGGAAGCCAGTATGTTCATAAAACAAATAATAAAGGAATGTCATGGCAGGTGATTAGCCCAGACTTAACTACCAATGATAAAACCCATCAACAAAATTCTGGTGGTATGAATTCCGACAACTTGATGACATTTGATGGCTCTACATTATATGTCATTGCAGAGTCCCCTTTAACAAAAGGTGTTTTATGGACAGGTAGTAATGATGGACAAGTACAAGTCACTACCAATGATGGGAAAACATGGACCAATGTAACATCGAATATAAAAGGAATTGCACCATGGGGAACCATTCGAAGTATTGATCCTTCTAATTTTGAAACGGGGACTGCCTATATAAGTATTACCTATCAACAATTAGGTGATTTTAAACCTTATATATTTAAAACAACTAATTATGGTAAGTCTTGGAAAGAGGTAGGGGCGGGTATTCCAGCTTCTAATAGTTCTTTTGTACATAGCATTAAGGAAGACCCAATTCAAAAAGGTTTATTATATGCAGGAACAGATAATGGTTTATACATTAGTCCAGATGATGGTAATACTTGGGCACATTTAAAAAATAATTTACCCCCTTCTCCTGTTTATTATATTACGATTCAAAAAAACTTTCGCGATCTAGTCTTAGCTACATATGGAAGAGGTTTTTATATTTTAGATGATATCACACCATTGAGAGAGTGGAGTAAACAAATGGTAAAAAATAAAAATGAATTATACGCACCTCGACAAGCCTATCGCTTTAATAATAAAACGGGCATTCACAGTGAATCTTCCATGGCTACTGGAAGCAATCCTCCTTATGGTGCCAGTATTAACTATTATTTATTAGACAGTCTTTCTTCTAATCCATTTATTTATATTTTAAATACTAAAGGAGATACCATTCAAAAAATGCAAGGCACAAGAAATAAAGGAGTGAATAGGATTTGGTGGAATCTTGCACATAACGATATAGAACTGCCACCTTTAAAAACAATCCCTGATAATAAAAATTATATAAAATTTGATTCACTAGGAAATAGACGCATGTTTATTTATGATTTAGATATTGGTCCAGGACTAGAGCCTATTAGAATTCCGCCAGGTACTTATACTGTGATTTTAAAAGTTGGTAAAGAAATAATGAAGCAACCCGTACAAGTATTGAATGATCCTAATTTACATTCAAGTAGGGAAGCCATTCAAGCTCAATATGAGTTTGGGATGCAATTAACTCGTTCTATGAAAAAATGTGCAAGCCTAATAGATAAAATGGAAATAGAGCGTGCTGGCTTATTAAAGCAAAATACAACAGAGGCTACTGCGCGTGAAAAACAAGTGTATGCTATAGAAAAAGAATTGTTTGACATACACTTGACTGGATCGAGGATGGATATTTTTAGAAATCCAGCTAAAATATTGGAAAGACTATTAGCGATCACTAAAGAAAGTCAAACCATGGGAGCCGATTTTCCACCCACTTCGCAACAGAAATTAGTATATCAGGACCTAAATACTCAATTAGAAAAATTGTCCGCATCCTATTCAAAATTATAAACTACAAAAAAATACCCTTCTTAGAGTGAAGGGTATTTTTTATGTAAGTATTTATTTTATTTATTCCACCAATAAGTAAATTTCAAGACTACGGCTCTATTTTTAACAAATACAGGTCCTATATAGTAGTTATCAGTATATACTATAAATAAATCAGAGACCGGTTTATAGCGCCATTGAAATCTTGTATTAAAGTTGATATTTTTAGTTTGCTCGTTGTACTGGTAGAAGGCAGTAAAAAATAATTTATCTGTCATGGTGATATCTACTTTAGGGCCAATCAAGAAGAAATTATTATTTCCCCATGGTTGTGGAAGTTCTATATGATTATAGGTAGCGGCCACATCAAAATTGACATAGGGCTGAATACGATAACCGATATTGCCAGTAATACTTAATAATTTACCATCGGCGTAGTAGCCACCTTTACGTGCTGTTAAGTAATAAGTAAATTTATGTTGAGGTGCTGAAATCCAATCAAAGCCCACGGTAGTCCATTGATGTTTGGTATGCGCAGCTAATGGTTGTTTACCAATTCTAGTAGGATCGAAGGGCGCTAATAATTCTACATAGTCGTTTTGAATGACAGAGGCGATAGTGCTCTTGTCTCTAAATGTAATGAGGTAATTAAATAATTTTGTGTTGTCCGTTAAATTGAAGTTTGAATTATAATAATAAGTAGTGGTGAACTGAGGGCCATAGCTTAAAATATTTCCGCCTTTAGGAAAATACAAGCGTGTAATACTGGGTGTAAACTTGATATAATTATTTCTAGGAATATAGCCCACTTCTGCATTGTAATTATTTCCAACAATTTCATGCTGCCATGATATGATCCACTTTCTACTACTGTATTGTAAATTGCCTGCATTTAAATAGTCGTTTCCAGATTTATTGGGCGTAAATGATTTTATTAAAATAGTTTTTCCTGTCCAAGGATTATTTTTTGGCGCTAAATTATATTCAAAACCAAAGTTTCTATTATAAGCATTACCCATTGAAGGATTTGTGGTAGACGAAGGGTAATCAAAAGCCGTTTTATCAATATAGAATAATTCAACACTCGATTTTTTAAATAACTTTCTTTGCAAGGCGAGTACTGAAAAATTTTGAGCTAAGAGTCCTGTACTTTTATCATCGCTTGTTTTCATATCCATAATACCAATACGCCAATTTTTATCTATTCTGCCACTCATTCTAGCACCAAAATCAATATTGGCATTTAAGCCAATTCTTCTGGAGAAAAAGGGACGTACATTTTCAAAACCTAAATTGGAAAATAAATCGGCATTTTCTAAAAAGAATTGTCTTTTTTCTGGAAAGAATAATTCAAAACGACTTAGGTTGCTTACTTGTCTATCTACTTCCACCTGAGAGAAATCGGGGTTTACTGTTAAATCTAAATTGAGTGAAGAAGACAAACTTATTTTTGCGTCTAAACCGTATGCATTTTTATTAATAGATGCTTGATTTATTTTTGTTCCATCACTAGTGGCGAATTCTTTAGAAACACTAGATTTGAAATAAGGAATAAGCGAAAAATTATTTTGATGTTCAGGAAGAGGTGCATCCCAAACCAGTGACCCTGTATAAGCTAATGAAGCAGTGGGAAATTGTCTAGGCATGGGTGCCCAGCTGGACTTCTCTGTTGTTTTTAAATCGTTTCTACTAAAGTTCACACCCCATTCTTGCACACCTGTTTTATATCTAATGGATTTAAAAGGAATGGCTGCCTCCCAAACATATTTTTCAGCATCGTTATAAATTGCCGAGGTCCATTTATTATCCCAGTTTAAATCCACAGAACCCCCATCAAACATAGTACCATCCCATTGGGCGCCCACTGCGCTTGCACCAAAGGCAAAACCATTGGTTAAATCACCATAGGTGTCCATGAATAAAATAAAATTATCATTCTTTCCAAAGTTCCAATCTCTTTTTAAGGACTCTACCATATCTACACCATCACCCACCTTGGTACAAATGGCAATAATGTATAAATTATTTTCATCGTAAGTCATTCTTACTTCAGTAGGCACTTTAGAAACACTGGTATCCATGGGTAGTACCATGGGAAATTTATCTACAGCCTGCGCCTTTAACCAAGACTGCTCATTCATCAGGCCATCCACTTTAATGAGGTCAGTTGCTTTGTGGATATAATATTTAATATTAGCGTTCTTTTTTTGTGCCTCTGTTGTTTGAAATCCAAGTATGAATAATAATAAAAAGGAAAGGCGAATTAGTTTCAAAGGAAGTTGGTTTATGGTTTGATTAGAATAAGGAAACCCCTATTATTGAAGGCTAAATTTAAAGTTTTTAACTTATTAAAATGTAATATCTTTAATACCACTTATGTAAAACATTTTAAATTGTATACTATGTCAGTCAATAGAAGAAAATTTTTAGCAGTATCGGCAATTACAGCCGGCAGCTTAGGTATGAGCAGTTCTATATTTGGAAGACAGCATGATAAAACAGAGACTGCATTAGACCTGCCCGAAGCAATTCGTAAACTAAGTCCTCCACTGGCTGGAATAGTGCCAATTACAGTTGCTGAAAGAAAAGCAAGAATTGCTAAAGCACAGGATTTAATGTCTCAAAATAAAATGGATGCCATTTTTTTAGAGGGAACCACTTCTTGTTTTTATTATACAGGTATGCGTTGGGGCCAAAGTGAAAGAACTTTTGGAGTGCTCATTCCTGCAAAGGGAGCACTGGTTTATGTTTGTCCAAAATTTGAAGAAGATAGAGCTAGAGAATTAATACTACCTGCTTTTGGAGAAGAAGTTCGTTGTTGGGAAGAACACGAAAGCCCTTATGCTGTTATAGTGGGTATTGTAAAAGATAGAGGGGTGATACACCATACCATTGGAATGGAAGAAAGAGTTCGTTTTTTTATTGCCAATGGCGTAAAAAAAGAAGCAGCTGGATTTGAAGTTGTAGATGCCACCCCTGTGACTGCCGGATGTAGAATGATTAAATCACCTGCAGAAATTGCACTGATGCAAAAAGCAAGTGATGTTACCATTGAAGCCTATAAGGCTGCTTTTGCAACTATTGTTCCAGGTATGTCACAAACATTATTAAGTAATAATATTTCAGCTGCTTTTAAAAAATTAGGATTTAGTGGAGGGGCTTCTGTTCAAGTAGGAAAATATTCGGCACTGCCTCATGGAAGTATTACACCTCAAACTATTAAAGAAGGAGATATTGTAATGATAGATGGTGGAACCAGTTGTGAAGGCTATGCTTCGGATATTACAAGAACTATTGTGGCAGGGAAACCTACACAAAGACAAATTGATGTTTGGAACTTAGAAAAGAAAGCACAAGATGCTGCCTTTGCTGCTATTCAAATTGGAGCCCCTTGCGAACAAGTAGATGCTGCTGCAAGAGCAGTGATTGAAAAAGGAGGCTTTAGTACTAATTATAAATTACCAGGACTACCGCATAGAACCGGCCATGGTATTGGATTAGAGGGACATGAGTGGACAAATTTTGTCAAAGGAAATAAAACAGCAATGGCAGTAGGTATGTGTTTTAGTGATGAACCTACTATTTCTATTCCAGGAGAATTTGGTATTCGATTAGAAGACTGTCTTTATATCGCAGAAGAGGGTGCAAAGTTTTTCTCGAAACAAAGTATTTCAATTGAAAAGCCTTTTGGATAATTTTTGTGGTTAATTATTAATTTATTTTTTGTAAAATGATATAAGCGCTAGGGGTTGCAGGTCTGGAGGGGCTTGTTTGTGCAATAGTGCCAGTCGCTGCGCTACTTATATTTTTTACACTAAAATAAAGTTCTATATAATCGTTGGCACCTAGGTCGACTAAATAATTTCCAGCAAGTAAATTTTTTATACCGCTTCCAGAAATAGTAAAACTCGTATTTGTATTTATATAAGCCGATCCATTTCTTCTTATCCAAACACTTGCCTCATCTACCCCTACATCTGCTTTTATAATTTGAATAGCATAGTGAACATTATATACACCTGCATGTAAGACGGTAATTTTAGTGGGCTGGCCACTAGTATTAGGCACAATGCTTATATTATTCACTAAACCATCATAAGAAAATTTAAGGGCAGTGGCGCTGGATGCCGTGATAGCAGCTTGTTTGGAGGTATCATAAAAACTGCCATAATCATATACTAAGGACAAAGAAGCCATATTATTAATTCTATTAGATAGGCTAATGGTATCCTTACTATTTAGTTTTAAATTTATGCGGTTGCTTAATGAAAGGGTATCTGCCTTTTTTAATTTATCATTTATAGCTGCCAAGGTTAAATTACTAATAGGCTTGCTACTATCAGGGGTGTTATTTATTTTATCAATATTATATAAAACTTTCACATCTTTTAAATTATCTAGTCCTGTGCCACCTTGCGTGATACCAATAATACCATTAATATTTTGTGCACCCACATTATCGGCATAAAATGAAAAGGGCACATAGTTTATTTTTTGCGTGCCCATATAAATAAAAGATAAATCGCCTACTGTATCAATTTCTATTTGTAAATATTTTTCTGCTTTTGACCAGTTAATATTTTCAAAGGGGCCTGCCGTTATAATTTTATTGTTTTCAGTAGCGCCTACCATGATGGTAAATAAACCTAGTACATTGGTAGTAATGGGTGTTATTTCTTGATATTCACTTTTGCTTGAACTGGTATCGGCTTTAATAGATATTCTAATATTAATAGATTTATTCGCAAGTATATAGCCATTATTATCTCTTGCAATGCCTTGAAAGTTAATGCCCTTATTGGTTTGCGCGTATCCAAAATTTGAAACAGCACTTACTATATAACAGCATAATATAATGAATAATCGAAATGCTTTCATTTTAGATTTTTATAATTTTAATTATTTTCATTTGACTGAATTTATTAGCCACAATATAATGAAGGGCAATAATGTAAATACCCGTATTTGCCGAAGCAAAAGATATTTGTTTTGAAAAATGTAATCCAGCAAAAGGGCCTTGTATATTTTGAATTATATTTCCATAGTTATCCATTACCTGAATGCTCATAATATCAATACCTGCTTGTTTGCAAGAAAGCAGTAAATAATTAGATACAGGATTAGGCCCCGATTTTAATATAAAATCAAAGGACCCAGGCTTTATCAATTCAGGATTAAGCATTAGAGTGGGTTGTAAAAATCCTGTAGAGAAAATGATTTTATTTTTTGAGCACCAGGTTTGAATAGCAAAGGATTCACCCAAACTCCAATCGAAGATCCAGTTAGTATTCGCTTGATTTGTCTTGGATACTATATTTATTTTTCCTCCAGCGCTATTAATAATAGAAGGATCTAGTACTTGCGCTTGAATGAAAAAGGGTACAGATAGAAAAATCGAAAGAGCATAAATTTTTAACATATCATTTTTTATAGCCTTTTTTAAAAGTCTTCAAAACTATTTGAATAAAAGGCTTAAACCCAATTTGTCTGCTTGAAAACAGACTCAATTTTCAGCGCAAATAAGCATCCAAAAAACATACAATAATCGAAGGCCTTCTTAAATCTAAAATACTGTAAATCAATCTTTTACATTTATATACCTAAGCTCTAGGCAAGGGTTCTAAAAAAACTTTCCCTTCACCCACCTTTTTTTGTAACTTAAATACAAATTATTAATATGAATAAAAATTTATTTTCATTTAAAACAAACTTTATACTTGCCATTGCATTGTTATGTTCAATGCAAACAATGGCACAAAAAAAGTATTCAGAAAAAGACTTGGCTGCCATGAAGCAAAAACTTTTTACAAGTGTGGCAGGTCATGCAAAGGATGTACAAGTAATGGTAGATAAAGTTTTTAGTTTTGGAGAATTAGGATTTCAAGAATTTGAAACCTCTGCTTACCTTACGAGTGTCCTTGAAAAAAACGGCTTCTCTATTGAAAAAAATATTTCTAATGTACCTACTGCTTGGATGGCTAAATGGGGAAATGGTTCTCCAGTCATTGCACTAGGAAGTGATATTGATTGTATCCCTAAAGCCTCTCAAAAACCAGGTGTGGCGTATAAAGACCCAATTGTAGAAGGCGCTCCAGGTCATGGAGAAGGACATAATTCAGGACAAGCTGTTATTATTTATGCAGCCATTGCGATGAAAGAAATGATGGAGAAAGAAAATATGCCAGGCACCATTGTTATTTGGCCTGGTGTTGCGGAAGAGTTAGTAGCTACCAAGGCTTGGTATGTAAGAGATGGCTATTTTAAAAATATTGACGCATGTATTTTTACACATGTGAGCGGAAGTTTCGGTTCTAACTATGGAGACAATGGTGGTAATGGACTTGTGAGCGTACGTTTTGATTTTAATGGAGAAGCAGCGCATGCAGCGGGTGCTCCTTGGCGTGGAAGAAGTGCATTAGATGGTGTGGAATTAATGGACATTGGTTGGAACTTTAAAAGAGAACATTTAAAACCAACAAACCGTTCTCATTATGTAGTAGTAGATGGAGGAGACCAGCCCAATGTAGTTCCAAGTAAGGCAAGTGTTTGGTATTATTTTAGAGAGCGTACTTATGAAGATATTAAAGCCAACTATGAATCAGGTATTAAAATTTCTGAAGGTGCTGCTATGATGTCGGGCACAACAGTGAGCCATCAAATTTTAGGAACAGCATGGCCAGGGCATTTTAATAAACCATTAGCGGAAGCTATGTATGCCAATATTAAAAAAGTAGGTATGCCTGTTTGGGATGATAAGGATATGGAAATGGCAAGAGCAGTTCAAATTTTAGTGGAAGCCCCTAAAAAAGATATGGAAGGCAAACCTATTGATGGTTTAAAAACGACTATTGATACCCTTAGAGGTTCTGTTCCTTTTTCTTGGGGTGGAGGATCGGATGATATTGCAGATATTTCTTGGAACATTCCTACCATTGTATTGGGTTTCCCTGCTAATATTCCTGGTACCAAGGGACATCATTGGGCTGACGCCATTGCGATGGCAACTCCTATTGCACATAAAGGTGTATTAGCAGGAGCTGAAGCTGCAGCGATGACTTTATTAGATTGTTTTACCAATCCTAAATTAATTCAAGAGGCGAAAACTTATTTTACGGATGTACAAACCAAAGACGTAAAGTATATTCCTTTTATTAGCGCTACCGACCCACCTGCAATTCATTTAAATAAAGAAATCATGCAAAAATATAGAGAGCAAATGAGACCTTTCTATTATAATGATGCGAAGTATGGTACTTATTTAGAACAACTAGGCGTCACTTATCCAACGGTTAAAAAACCTTAATAGTAACGACTTACTAATTGACTAGCAAAAATTTAAAAAGTATTTAATTAAAAAGTCCCCCGAATATCGAGGGACTTTTTTTAGGCGTGTAATTTTTTTAAACTTGACTATGCCTTTTTAGCAATTTTTTCTATAGCATATACCAACTTATCTAAATCTTGTAAGCGAGTATATACATGTGGCGTAATGCGCACACAACTTATATTTTCCCATACAATACCTACGGTATGAATTTTATAATCATTGAATAAAGCGCTGTCTAAAGCGCCCGGTGTCATGCCATCAATACTTACACCACAAATGGCACAAGCGTAAGCATCTTTTAAAGAAGTATTTATTTTCACTTTAGGAATATTTTGAACGCGTGTAGCCCAATAATTTTTTAAATAACGAATACGCTCTTCTTTTCTTTTGCTACCAATAGCCGTATGAAAATTAATGGCTTCGCCAATACCTTGTTCAATAGGAAAGCTTCTAGTACCAAGGGTTTCAAACTTTCTAATATCGGGTCCTTTGGGATTATCGTTACAAACAAGTGGCCAAATTTTTTCAATCTTTTCTTTTTTAATCCATAACATACCAGATCCAATAGGGGCCGATAAAAATTTATGAAGTGAAGCGCCGAAATAATCACAACCTAAATCGGGAATAGCAAAATCCATCAAACCAAAACTATGCGCTCCATCTACAATGGTTTCAATATTATGTTTTTTCGCTAAATCACATAATTTTTTAACGGGCATAATTTGTCCCACCCAATTTACCATATGCGTGATATGAAATATTTTTGTTTTAGGTGTAATGGCTTTTTCAAAAGCACTCACAATTTCTTCCTCATTCTCAATAGGGTATTTAAAACTAAGTTGTGTGTATACAATACCTTCTCTTGAAGCTCTCTGTCTCCAAGCGTTAATCATATTAGGATAGTCTTGCTTGGTGCCAATAACTTCATCACCTGCTTTTAAATTCAAACCAAAAATAACGGTATTCAACGCTTCCGTTGAATTTCTATTAATGGCTATTTCTTCCGGATCACAACCTGCTAGTTTTGCTAATTTATATCTAAGTGGTTCTCTTCCTTGGTCAAGTATGCGCCACATAAAATAAGATGGACCTTCATTGGTCATTTTATTAAAACTTTCAACTGCTTCTTGCACTATTCTTGGGCTGGGGCTTACACCTCCATTGTTTAAATTAATAAGAGAAGGACTCACCGTATAACCTTGTTGAATCACCGACCAATAGTCTTCATCCATGGCTATCTCCTTGGGGCTGAGCATTTTTCTTTGCAAATTCATATGTGCAAATTCAGCTGCATGCGCTTGATTGAATAAACTGTTGGCTGAAAAGGCACCTGCCATCAGGCCTAAGTGTTGGATAAAATTGCGTCTGTTTGCCATAGGTGTAAATTGAATAACTAAGTTAACTAATTAATAGTATATTTAAAGTATAAACTTTTATCATATGAAAAGGATAATGAATGCCTACTGCTTAACAGTAATCTTAGTTATTACAAGTTTTAATGTAAGTGCTCAAACCAAGCTAGACAAACGCTTTGTAGGTATTGAGGCTGAAATTAATAAGATATTAAATGACAATCATGCCGCAGGTGTGGCAGTGGCAGTGGTAGAAAAAAACAAAGTTATTTTTGCCAAAGGATTTGGTTATCGTGATGTAGAAAATAAATTACCAGTAACTGCCAATACCCAATTTGCGATTGGTTCTTGTACCAAGGCTTTTACCGCATCAGTTTTAGGTATTTTACAAAAAGAAAAGTCGATTGATTTTGATAAACCAGTGACCACTTATTTACCCGATTTAAAATTTTATACAAGCGAACTTACTAATCATATTACACTTCGTGATATGATGAGTCACCGAACTGGACTTCCTAGACATGATTTGTCTTGGTATATAGCACCCGATACTAGAGACAATTTAGTAAAACGTATTCAATACATGGAGCCTTCTGCTGAATTAAGACAAATATGGCAGTATAATAATTTTATGTATTTATTACAAGGAGTCATTGGCGAAAAATTAACGGGAAAGTCTTGGGAGTCCAATGTGGAATCTAAAATATTTTCAAGAATTGGCATGACCCATTCTAATTTTTCTGTAAAAGATTTAGCAAAATACAATGAGCCTGCTTTAGGCTATAATGTCATTAAGGATTCAGTCATTCATAAAACACCTTATTATGATATAGCGGGCATGGGCCCTGCAGGAAGTATTAATAGCACCGTGATGGATATGTCACAGTGGTTAAAAGTCTGGATCAATGGAGGTAAATTAGATACGGTTGAAATTATTCCAGCTTCTTATATTGCAGAAGCTATCAGTTCACAAATGATAATGGCGCCAGGTACGCCTACTACAGAAAAACCAGATATTCAATTTAGTACTTATGGTTTTGCTTGGATGATGGCTTCTTATAAAGGACATTATAGAGTAGAGCATGGTGGAAATATTGATGGCTTTAGTGCTAGCACAAGTTTTTTCCCATCCGATAGTATTGGTATTGTAGTATTAGTCAATCAAAATGGTTCTAGTGTTCCTTCTATTGTAAGAAACACCATTACAGACAGAGTTTTAGGATTAAAATATTTTGATTGGAACGCAGATATGTTAAAAGCAAAAGCAAAGGCGAAAGAAAAAGCCAAAGAAGCTGAGAAAGCAAGTACTAGTAATCAAGTAAATAATACCAAACCTTCACATGCATTCACTGAATATGCAGGTGTATATTCTAATGATGCTTATGGAAAATTTGAAATTTTTGTAAAAGGTGATTCATTGTTTGCTAAATTAAAAAATCAAAATTGGTGGATGGAGCAATTTCATTATGATATCTTCAGACCTTATAATACCGAGGAAGGCATTGATACTGCCGATAAAAGCCCGATTCGTTTTCAATTTAACACAGGGTTAAAAGGTGATATAGAATCGGCTTCATTATTTAATTTTGAACCAGCTATACCTGCACCTATTAAATTTAAAAGAACCAACGCTACGAAGGATTTAACTGCAGATGATCTTAAAAAATATGTAAGTAGTTTTTCATTAGCGGGCGCAGATATTAAAACCTATTTAAAAGAAAATGTTTTATATGTTTTAGTGCCAGGGCAACCTGAATATGAATTAGTCCCTTTAGGCAATCATAAATTTGATTTCAAAAAAGTAGCAGGCTATGGGGTTAACTTTGAACTGAATGATAAAGGAGAATTATTATCATTAACCTTCGTACAACCCAATGGCAATTTTAAGGCAGCTAAAAAATAAGCAATATTATTAGGTAAGAATAAAAAAAGGTCCTCCATTTTCGGAGGACCTTTTTTGTATAAAGCTAAATGCTATTCAATCTATATCTATACAATATAGAATGAATACTTTTTATCTTAAATTTTCGGTAGGCTATATCCGTTATGGTATGCCTTAGTAAAATATTCTTTATTGATTGCATTATCGGTAAATAAATTCTTACTCGCATCCCAGTTTACTTTTTTACCCGAACGATACGCAATATTACCCATTTGTGCAATGGTAGCAATATGCGCTCCTTCTTCAATAGGACAATGTAAACTGCCTGGTGTATTATTTCTTATCGCATCAGTAAAATTTAACCAATGCAAGTTCACGCCGTTGTCTTCACTTTTATGAAGTGCAATAGCTACTTTATTTTTGGCTTGTCTTTCTTCAATCACTTCCCAACCACCTCTATCTAAAATAAGGGTTCCATTATTTCCAATAAAAGCAATACCATGGTCACGACCATAAGAACCATTGTCAATACCCATGGCAGAATCCCATACTAAATTAAAATTATCAAATTCATATAAAGTAGTTAAGGTGTCGGGTGTTTCTTCAGCTAGTTCTGGGTAAGCAAATTTTCCACCAAGTGCACTTACACTTTTTGGATTGCCTGCCTTCATTCCTTGAATAGCATAATCCAATAAATGCACACCCCAGTCGGTCATCAGTCCTCCTGCATAATCCCAGAACCATCTAAAATGAAAATGGAACCTGCTTGCATTGAATTCACGTGTAGGCGCTGGTCCTAACCAAGTTTTATAATCAACACCTGCAGGGGGTGCGCTATTAGCAACTATAGGTTGAGGACGCATCCAACCTTGATAACACCAGACCTTAGTGGTACGAATATTCCCTAGTTGTCCTGAATGCACAATATCTAATGCATCTTTAAAATGTTTTTGACTTCTTTGCCATTGCCCTACTTGCACCATACGGTTGTATCTGTTTTTAGCAGCAATCATGGTATTACATTCTCCAATAGAATTTCCTGCTGGTTTTTCTACGTATACATGTTTACCTGCAGCGCAAGCGTCAATCATTTGTAGTGCATGCCAATGATCGGGTGTGCCTACAATGACAATATCAATATCTTTTCTTTCCAACATTTTTCTGTAATCGCTATAGGTATCAATTTTTGGAACACCGGGTTGCTTAAGTAATAATTCAGCCTTTCTTTTATTTAAAACCGATTCGTCAATATCACATAAAGCCACTACTTCCACATTTTTTACAGAGAGGGCACCAAGTGTGTTCGCCCATCCCATTCCATTGACTCCAATAGTGGCTACTCTTAAAGTATCGGTATTAAAAATACTACTGCTTGCAAATAAATTGGAACTCATTAAGGCTCCAGAAGTTAATGCTGCATTTCTTAAAAAAATACGTCGGCTGTTCATATGCAAATCGTTTAAGGTTTAAAAAATAAGGCTCATTAAATATAATATTTTTTCTTTTATATTTATTTTTATAGCACTTAATTTTCTACACTACCTAAAACGCCGGCTAAAGCACTACCATTTAAAGTGCATCGATAAGTTAATCACCCTGCCATCTAGAGGTGCCCATATTTCAGGGAAGCTAGGGTTGGTTAGTGGCGCAATTACTAAGGAGCCATTTTTATTTTGGCGTTTGTCCAATAAGTTCTCACAATTCAATACAAATATGGCCTTGCCCACAGAATACTTAAGCATCGCTGCCATAAATAAATAGGGGTCGGTGCTGGTTCCGTTGTCTAAATATTGTTTTCCTGTATAAGAGGATTCTATACCCAGTTTAAAATCGTCGCTAAACTCATAGGCAAGAACAGTTGCCAATTTATGTTTAGCAATTAATGGCAAATGAGGGTTAGCGGCATTGTAATTTCTTTTTGCATCTGTGTATACATAGCCAATATAAATTTCATAGGGAGCTTTCATGGCTTGTACATAAGTCTCCATGCCTTTGGAGCTAAGTGAGCTAGCTTCATTTTTATACTGGTAAATATTAGCTGTAGGTATATAGCCAGGATATAGTGGATCAAAATATTTAATTGGACTATATACAATAGGATGATTCACCTCGTTATAAAAAACAGTTTGGTTTAAAGTAAGCGCCCAACTATTCACTCTTATTTTATAATTAACATCATAATTAAAGCCTAGCGATCTTTCAGATTGAATGCCTGGTAAGAAGCCTTTTAAATAATGATAATCTCTTTCGTCCATTTCTGAATTAAATAAGCTAGGTGTTTTATATCCAGCTCCTCCACCCATACGCATAGTTACCTTGCTATTTACTTTATACATCAGTGACATTCTTGGTAATAAAAAATTACCATAGGTATTATTATGGTCTAGTCTAAGACCAGATTGTAAAGTCAATACATCATTCATTCTCCAATCGTCTTGTATAAAGCCACCCATGGTGGTAAAGGCGTCATTAGGAAGTAAACTACTATCGGGTAATTGTTTCGTAAAGTTCTCTCCATTAAAATTAATACCCATTACTAAATTATGTAGCGTATATTTTTTTGAATAAGCTAATTCAGAATACCAGCTTCCTTGTTTACCCTTCATGCCAAAAACATTGGTAATAATATCTCTATTCATCATACTATAATTAGCCTTGGCTGTTAGCATACCACCGTCGCTGTATTTCTTTTCCCAAACGCCATCAACTGTATTTCTTAATGTTTTATTCTGATTAAAAAATTGATGACTGAGAGATGGTTTTCCATTTAATACAGCCATGTCCCCACCATTTCTATCTTCATAATTTAAAGTATAGCCTAGGGTTATCGTAGAATTATCTTTTCCGTAAATAAAAAATCGAGGATGAACGAAAACGCTTTTCACAGCGGGTACATCTGAAAAACCATCCTTGTCTACATCTACTTCTTTTTGTTGAGTAGTACCTGCATACAAAGAATACCCTGTATTTTTATTTCTACCTGAGAAAAAACTATTGAAATTGGTTTCTTTTAAACTTGAGTAGTTTAAGGTGATACTTTTTTCAGGTTTACCCAGTTTAGGTTTTTTAGAAATTAAATTTAACATTCCTGCAATGGCCCCTCCACCATATAAAGTAGAGCTTGCGCCTTTTACTAATTCAATTTGTTGTAAGTCTAATGGGGGTATTTGTAAAATACTAAAACTACCTGCATAGCCTCCAAATAAGGGCATACCATCTCTTAATATTTGGGTATACTTTCCTTGCAGTCCTTGAATACGCATATCGGCATTCCCAGTGGCAGCGCTGGTTTGTTGAATTTGAATACCTGCAATATCTCCTAATAAACTAGCTATATTGCCCGGCTTAATTCCATTTTCCTCTTTCACTTCTTCTGAACCCAATACTTCAACTTTAGTAGGAAGGTCCTCAATTCTAGAATTGGTTCTTGAAGAAGAAACAATAATGACTTCTTCCAATTCTTCCTTCGCCGCTATTAAACCAATAATGAATGGACTATTATTTTTTCCTGTAAATTGAAAACTAGTATCTAGTATTTCAAAGCCTGTATGACTTATAATTAAATGAATTTTCCCTACTGTAATATTCGTAATTATAAATTCACCTTTTTCATTACTAACAGTTCCTTTATTAATACCCGCTAGTTTGATAGATACACCCGTTAAAGGAGTCCCTTCTGCTTTATCAATAATAGTTCCCTGTAAGTCTTGCGCTTTTACTACATGTACAAGTAAAATGCTTATTGCAATAAGTAATACCTTATTTATTATTTTAAACATCTATCATTTTATTTTCTACAATTATTTATTAGCCACCAAAACTTTAAAACTACCTGGAATCATTTTAGGTCTTGTATTTGGTTTTGCATCTGCGGGTAATGGTTCGAAATCGGCAGTAGGTAAATATATTTTATGGGTAGCTTCATCAATAGCAATCGTTCTTGCACCTTTTGCGGTAGTAATATTTTCCACTAAACTAAAATGATTCGCATCTTCTTCTTTAATAATACTCATGGTGCCTTCTCCATTAGATGTAAATATTAATTTAGATTTATTATCAAAAGCAACACCATCACAACCATCTCCAATGCCAATGGTAGTAATCATTTTACCTGTTTCTGCATTAATCACACCTAATAATTTTTCACCACCAGCAAATAATCTTTTGGTAGCTAAATCCATAGCAAGTCCAGTAGGCGACTCAATAGGTGCAATACTCCAATGCGCTTCTACTACATGCGTGTTGGCGTTAATGACTACAATTTCATCTTTGTCTTCTACATTTACAAATATTTTACCTGCTTCATTAGACACTGCAGTTTCTGGTTTACCCCCTACGGCCACTGTTGCAATCACTTGTAAAGTATTGGCGTCTATAAAACTAAGGTCCTTGCTTCTTCCATTACAAGTAATAATGGTTTTAGAAAAAGGATCATACATAATTGCATCCGGATTTTCACCAGTAGCAATAGTTGCTTTTATTTCATTCGTACCAATAGTAAAAGCAAAAACGTTGTTTAATCTTCCATTACTGGTGAATCCTAATTGATGAATTGGATCAAAAGCAATACCATGCACCCCGGTCGTATTGGGAATAAAACCAATGGAGTCACCAGTGCTTTTATCTAAAATATTTACTTGAGTCCCATGAGATACATATAATTTATTTCCGTAGACAGTTAAATAATCCCAGCCCCCTGCACTTTTAATAGAAAAGTTTTGGTGTACTGCAAAATTGTTGTTTTGAGCCACTAAGCCACTCGTAAAAATGCTTACAATTAACAGAACTGCAAAAGAACGAAAATAATTTTTCATGGGTTAAATTTTGTAGGTAAAAATACTGGGTTTTTTATGATTTTAGAATGGTTTATAAAAGATTTCCATAAGTGGTAAATGAAGGGTTTACATTAAACCATAATTAAGCAGTCGTTTTTAAAAACTATAGGATAAAGTTTGGTAATAATTATAGTGAAAATGATCTATAGGTACAATGGGGGCGGTATCGTATAAAAAATCTATATTAAAAGAAGTGCTTAATTTTTTACTAATAGGTAATTGAACTTGATTGAATACAGATGTTCTATTACTTATTTTATCTTGGTAAGAACCTGTTTGATTAAATATTCTGAAAATAAATTCAAAATGATTAGAAGGGTTGACTACAGAATATTTAGCCGTTAAATTTAATTTTGGATGAGTAATAATAATTTTCTGACTATTGATTAATGATTCATCGTTTACTGCAGACCAATTCCACTTTTCATTTTCTAAAAATACGCCTGCTCCCCAAAAAAAATCTTCCCATTCTGTATTTTTAAAATAGTGAATGAGATTCATTCCTACTAAATTTCTATATTCCATACCCAGAGAGGCGTCCCATTGATATTGTAAAAAAGTTTCTAAGTGTAATTTCTCATTAAGCACTTTATTATTTTTTAATTGAAAAGTGCCTAAATTTTGAATGGATTGACCACCATTGGTCACTTTATCTACTTTTGAATAAAAAGTAGTGGCATTATTTTTTTTCAAAAAAGTAAAATCACCTGTATAGAAAAAATCAAGTAAAAACTTTTTTTGTTGGTCGGTGGCTATTGAAACAGCAATTTTGCTTTGTATATTTTCAGAAGAGTCTAGACTTTTAGTTCTGTCTGTGTTTAATATTTGTGCCTCTGTCTTTTTGGTCACAAAAACAAGAAAGCAAAGGCAAAGTATAATAAGTAAACTATTTTTTTTCATTACATTATTATTATTTACCCATTTTATATTTATACCTACATACAAAGGCAGTTATTAATAGTATAGCACAGGCTTCTACTAATAATTTTTCAGGATCAAAGAAGTCAATGGGCCTGTCTTTTAATAATGGGTCCATGACCAAACCATGCACAATAAATACAAGTCCGGTAACATAAGAAATAACGTGAATATTTCTCCATGTAGTGGTGCCTAATTTCTTTTTGACAATTTTTTGTGTAGTAATAATTACTACTAATAAGGCTAGAAATGAAATACTGCCCAATAAAACAAAGATGGGCTGATGCGGCGCTGTTAGCGGATAGAGTAAATGTTTGAAACTAAATTTGGAACTAGGGTCTAGAGGAATTATGATAAAATGCAAAAACACAATTACTAAGGCAAAATAAGCGGTGTAATTATGTATATCAATTATTTTGAACGCTTTTACTTTTGCAGGTAGCTTTTTCCAATAAGCCGATTGCTTATAAGCGGTGCTTAACATAATGCCCATGAGTATATTTAAGGTTAATAATACAAGGGCTGTTAATCCCAAGACACCTGATATTTCAATGGTTTCCATGATACTCAATTTGCTATGAAGTTAAAGTTAGTGCAATTCTAAAGAAAAGTAAAATAAGCAGCTTTCTCTTTGATAGGCTCGCTTTTTTTTATTAAATTTAATCCTTACAATTCCTATTAAACAGTATCCTAAAATTTATCCTATGAGAAACAGTATTTTGCGCATTTCATTTCATTTATGCTTGCCCTTGTTCATTTTAGCACAAAAGAAAACAGAAGCCATAAAAATTGAAACGCCAGTCAATGAAACTAGTTATTATAAACCTTTGTTATGGAGAAATGTGGGTCCAATGCGCGGTGGTCGTTCAGTTACTTCAACAGGAGTTGCGGGAAATCCGTTAGTATATTATATGGGTACCACGGGTGGAGGTGTTTGGAAAACAGAAGATGCAGGTATTAGTTGGCATAATATTTCTGATGGATTTTTTAAAACAGGATCGGTGGGTGTAGTAGCTGTTGCTGAATCAGATATTAATGTAGTGTATGTAGGAATGGGAGAACATGCACCAAGAGGTGTGATGAGTTCTTATGGAGATGGTATTTATAAGTCAACCGATGCAGGTAAGACTTGGAAAAATATGGGACTTGAATTAACACGTCAAATTTCTTCTATTCGTATCCATCCAAAAAATGCAGACCTCGTATACATTGGTGCACAAGGGGCTATTCATGGTGCAAGTAGTGATAGAGGTGTTTATAAATCGGCAGATGGTGGAAAAACTTGGAACAAAACTTTATATGTAGATGATAATACGGGTTGTGTGGATTTAAGTATGGATATGAATAATCCTAGAATTTTATATGCAGCTATGTGGGATTATCGTAGAACGCCTTGGGAAATGAGAAGCGGTGGAAAAGGAAGTGGTTTATATAAGAGTGTGGATGGAGGAGATACTTGGGAAAAAATTCAAATAGGTCTTCCGAAGGAATTAGGTAAGATGAGCGTCTCTGTTTCTAAAGCAAATTCTAATAAAATATATTTAGTGGTAGAGAGTGATTCTCAAAAAGAGCAAGGAGGTTTATTTGTATCTGAGAATGCAGGAAAAAATTGGAATAGAATAAGCAAGGACCACCGCTTAGTGCAACGCGCTTGGTATTATGTAGAAGCCTTTGCAGATCCTGTTGATGAAAACACAGTTTATGTTTTGAACTCACCAGCAATAAAATCTACTGATGGTGGAAAAACTTGGCAATCCTTTAGAGCGCCACATGGCGATTATCATCAGTTATGGATCAACCCTAACAATAATAAAAATTTAATTATCTCTAATGATGGCGGTGCGGCAATTTCTTTTAACGGCGGTGCTTCTTGGTCTTCACAAAATAATCAGCCTACTGCTCAATTTTACAGAGTGAATGCAGATAATATATTTCCTTATAATCTTTATGGAGGACAACAAGATAATACTTCCGTAAAAATAGCAAGTCAAACTACTTCTTGGGGTATTACAGAACGCGATTGGTCTTACAGTGCAGGGGGTGAGTCGGCCTTCTTAGCATTTGATCCTAATAATCCAAGATATGTAATGGGTGGAAGTTATCAAGGAACTATAAGCTTATTAGATACTAAAACCAATGAGCAAGTAGGTGTGATGGAATATCCAGTGCAATATCAGTCCTTACAACCAAAGGATATGAATTATCGATTCAACTGGAATGCACCCATTATTCATTCTATTCATGAGCCTGGTGTTTTTTATCATGCAGGTAATGTTTTATTTAAAACTACCGACTTAGGAAAATCATGGACAGCTATCTCTCCCGATTTAACTACACATGATACAAGTAAAATGGGTATGAGCGGAACGCCTTATACCAATGAAGGTGCGGGGGGAGAAAATTATTGTACTATTACTTATGTTATAGAATCACCGCTTGAAAAAGGAGTATTTTATACAGGAAGTGATGATGGACTAGTGCATATTACCAAGGATGGCGGTACTACTTGGACCAATATTACACCTGAAGGCGTGAAAGGCACACTGGTGAATGCCATTGAAGTTTCTCCCTTTGATAAAGCTACTGCCTACATTGCCGTGAATAAATATAAGTTTAACGATTTCACACCATTAATATATAAGACCACTGATTACGGTAAAACTTGGATTAAAATTACAGAAGGCATTCCTTATGGAGCCTATGCACGCGTGGTAAGAGAGGACAATGAAGTAAAAGATTTATTATATGCAGGTACCGAAACAGGTTTTTATATTTCTTATAATGGAGGGAAGGCTTGGAAACAATTACAATTAAATTTCCCGGTTACTCCTATCACTGATTTAAAATTGCACCAAAATCATTTATTAGCCTCTACCCAAGGACGTGCCTTCTGGGTATTAGATGATTTAACAGCGCTTCGTAAAAATGCAGCAAGCATTAAAACTGCAACAGCCTTACTTCCTATAAACAATATAGTACGTGTTAATGGCGGAAGCTCATTAGATAGACAATTTGCAGAAGACGAAGATCCGCTACAAATAAATACCACTGCTGTCAATCCAGCTACAGGTGCCGTTATTTATTATCATATTCAAAACAAGGATTCTGTAAAATCAGCTACCATAGAAATACTTGATGCCAATCAAAAAATTCTGAGAACTTATTATATGGAAAAGCCAAAAGGTAATACCAGTAATAATCAATTAGAAGCCGATCCTAAAATTGAAATTCGTTCTGGACTGAACCGTTTTGTTTGGGATCTAAGACAAAGTAATTTACCGAGTATTGAAAATGTTATCATTGAAGGAAGTATGGGAGGCAGAACGGTAGTACCTGGTAAATATGAAGCCAGGTTAACTATTAATGGAAAAGCAGCATCAACTGCTTTTGAAGTATTAGCCGATCCAAGGCTTAGCAATACAGCTGCTGAATACGCTATGCAAGATGCTTTATCTAAACTTACATCCGATGATATTGAAGCCATTCATGTATCGGTAGTGCAGATGAGAAAAATTCAAGATCAATTAAATCAGTTTGTAAATCGTGCCGAAGGCATTACTACACTAGATTCACTAGCTGTTAAAGCAAAAGCCATTGTTAAAACCATTAAAGACTGGGAGGAGCAACTTATCCAAGCTAAAGCACAAACCAATGACGATGTGATTAATTTTGTCAATAAATTAAGTGCCAACATTGTTTTTGTAAAAGGTGAAATAGAATCGGGCAATACTCCTTATGTTACTCAAGGGCAACAAAAACGCTATGAAGAATTACATGCAGAGTGGAAAAAATATGAAGCACAAAAGCAAGCATTATTAGCGGGTGAAATTGCTGCATTTAATGAAGCATGCAGAAAGGCTAATTGGAATTTTGTAGGTTTTGAAAATTAAAATAATATTATGAGAAAAATTATACAAATAGCAGGACTTAGTTTTTTATTAAACATGGTGCTCGTATTTTCTGCTGCCGCGCAAAATACAGGTCTTCGAAATATTGGACCTAATGATATTTATAGAATGTCTACTATTTCTAGTCCAAAAATTTCTCCAGAAGGCAATTGGGTTTTATATAGTGTTTCCAAAATAGATTCTGCCAAGGATAAATTTTCAAGCAAACTTTATATGGTAACTGCTGATGGCAAAGAAACCCTTACACTTACCGAACAAACCAAGGGAGTCTCTAATTACAATTGGAGCCCTGATGGTAAATACATTTCTTTTTTAGCAGCTGGTAAAGAAGAGGAAGAAGGCAGTCAATTGTATTTAATGGACAGACGTGGCGGAGAACCTATTCAAGTAACGCATATTAAAGGAGAATTAAACGCCTATCAATGGTTCAACGACGGTAAGCATTTAATCTTTATCATCAAAGATTTTAATTATGCAGATACAGCCAAATCTAAAAATAGAAAACCTTACGAAATAGACAGGTACCGCTTTAAAGCAGACTATGAAGGTTATTTAGATAATAGAAAAACACATTTATATAGTTTTGAACTAGCCACTAAAAAATTAGACACGCTTACCAAGGGTAATTATAATGAGTCTGATGTAAGTATAAGTAAGGACGGCAAGATGATTGCTTATGCAAGTAATGTAAGTGCAAGTCCTGACCAAAATGACAATACCAGTATTTTTTTATTAGCATTAGGGGCTGCTCAAAACCCTATTAAGCTTACTACTTATAAAGGATCGAACCGCTCGCCTAAATTTAGCCCCGATAATTTATCCATAGCTTATTTACAAGCCAGTTCAGAAGATGCTTATAATATGTATGACTTGCAACAATTAGCATTAATAGATATTAAAACCAAGGCTATTAAGCTTCTAACTAAAAATTTAGACCGTTCTATAGAGAATATTGTTTGGACAAATGATAGTAAATCGGTTTATGCATTGGTAGAAGATGATAGAGCGCAGAATATTATGCAAATAAATGCAAGCACTGGAGAAGTAAAAGCTTTGACAAATGAGATGGCCGTATATAATGCCATTGACTTAAATGAAAATGGAACCATGGTAGCATTATTTAGCAATACAGCTACCCCTAATGAAATTTATATTGCGAATAATAATAGTAGTTTTCAAAGAATTACCTCTTTACAAGATGCATTTTTAGCACCTCTTAAAAAAGTGGTGGTAAGAGGTATTTCAGCCATCGCTTCTGATAAAAATAAAGTAAATGGCATTTTATATTTACCCGATTCTAATGCAAAAAAACTTCCTCTTATATTATTTATTCACGGAGGTCCGGTAGCACAGGATGAATATTCATTTGATATGACACGTCAAATTTATGCAGCCGCAGGTTATGCAGTAGCCGCTGTAAATTATAGAGGCAGTAGCGGACGAGGAGCAAACTATACCAAAGCCATTTATGCCGATTGGGGTAATAAAGAAGTGAAAGATATTATTGGTATCACCAATGAGTTAATTAAAGAAGGTATTGCCGATTCTACCAAATTAGCCATTGCAGGCTGGAGCTATGGAGGTATTTTAACTAATTACACTATTGCTACCGACACAAGGTTTAAAGCGGCGGTGAGTGGTGCGGGCAGTTCTTTAATGCTTTCTTTTTATGGAACCGATCAGTACATTACACAGTACGAACCAGAATTAGGCAAGCCTTGGAATAATTTAAAAAAATGGTTAGATGTTTCTTATCCCTTCTTTAAAGTAAAAGAAATAAAAACACCTACTTTGTTTATGGCAAGTCAGGCCGACTTCAATGTACCCGTTGTAGGAGCAGAACAAATGTATCAAGCCTTTAAGTCTGAAGGTATTCCAACGCAGTTAATTATTTATCCAAATCAAAATCATGGCATACGTGTTCCTTCTTATTTAGTGCACAGGTATAATAGTCATTTGAATTGGTTTAAGACTTATCTTAAATAAGAAATGAATAGTAATGGCTATTAATTTAGTGTAAATGGTAAGTATGAAAACAATTCGCTGGGGTATGATTGGTTGCGGCTCTGTGACAGAAGTGAAAAGTGGACCTGCTTTTAACAAAGCACCACATTCAAAATTAATAGCTGTTATGCGCAGAGATGCAGAAAAAGTAAAACAGTATGCTGAAAGGCATCAGGTCCCTTATTTTTTTACCGATGCGAATGAATTATTACAACATACTGAAGTAGATGCAATATACATTGCTACGCCTCCTAAATTTCACGAAGCCTATGCCATTGCTGCTATGCAAGCAGGTAAACCTGTATATGTTGAAAAGCCCATGGGGCTTGATGTGGCAGGCTGTGAACGTATGGGTAATTATTCAAAACAAACAGGAGTCCCCCTAGTGATTGCACATTATAGAAGAGCGCTTCCTTTATTTGTTGAAGTAAAACGTTTGGTAGACACTAAAATAATTGGAGATATCATTTCAGTTCGCATTGAAATGTTAAAATATGATAGCGGCCTTTTAGATCCTATTGAAAATTGGAGAATAGATCCTAGTTTATCAGGAGGTGGTTATTTTTATGATTTAGCACCTCATCAATTAGATCTTGTATTTTATTTTTTCGGAAAAGCAAAATCATATAAAGGGAAGGCATTTAATAAATCCCATTTATACAAAGCAGAAGATACCGTATACGGCGAAATAGAATTAGAAAACGGCATTCAATTTAAAGGCAATTGGTGTTTCAGTGTAGATAAAGGAGAAGAGACCGATGTTTTTGAAATTACAGGTACGAATGGAAAAATTTCATTTCCTGTTTTTGGACATACTATTACAATAACTACTGAAAATAAAGAAGAACAAATACAATTTGATCCCCCAAAACATAATCAACAAAATTTTATTGAAAAAATAGTGGCTTATTTTAATGGAGTAGGTGAAAACCCTTGTACTGCTGAAGATGCAATACAATCGATGCGCGTGATGGAAGCCTTTGTGTATGGGCCTAATGAATCGAAATAATGTATTAAAATAAAGCAACTTTTTAAAGAGCTAATAACATTACTAAAATGATACTAATTAATATTTAATACAATGACAAGATATTGCTTAGCCCTAGATTTAAAAGAGGACCCAGCTTTAATAGCTGCTTATGAGGACTACCATGCTTCTGTTTGGCCAGAAATTATTGCTTCCATTAAAGAAGTCGGTATAAAAGCCTTAGAAATTTATAGAGTGGCCAATAGATTATTTATGATTATTGAAGCCGACGATGAGTTTAGCTTTGAAAAGAAAGCGGCCATGGATGCTAAAAATGAAATTGTGATGCAATGGGAAAAATTAATGTGGGAATACCAGCAAGCCTTACCCACAGCTGGGCCCGGTGAAAAATGGGTACTTATGAATAAAATATTTACTTTATCAAATTAGAAAAGAAAAACTGTTCTATGAGAATAATCAAGGACATTGCTAGCACAAAAAATCCAAATCCTTTTTTAAGTTTAGCCCCCTCCATTTTTTTATTTAAGTAATTGCCCGTTATAATGCCGGTTGTCGCTAATAAAATTATTTTAGCTAAAAAGCTCCAATCCACAGAAGTATGCATTAAGTCTCCTGTAAAACCCACCAAGGATTTTATACTTATAATAACCAAGGAAGTAGCAATGGCCCTTTTCATGGGAAGTTTTGCTAATAGTACGAGTGCAGGTATAATAAGAAAGCCGCCCCCCGCACCAACAATACCTGTCAATGAGCCTTCGCAAAAACCTACAAGCATTAAACCAAAACCATAGACAGGCAAAACCCCTTCTTGTTCTTTTTTATTTTTCCCAAGTATCATAGACAATGCTGCAACCAACATAAGTGTTGCGAAGAACAACATAATGAAATGGCTTTTTGTAAGTAGCATAGCAGGTCCATTATAAATTTGTTCAGGTATAGCGGGTAATAAAAATTTTCTAGAACTGAAAACACCCATAATGGAGGGTATACCAAAAATAAAAATGGTTTTAAAGTCAACCAATTTTTGTTTTAATCTAGAAATGACGCCTGCAATACTACTAAGCCCTACAATGGCTAAGGAATAAGTGGTGGCAAGAATGGGCGATACATGGAAAAGATAAACCAATAAGGGTACCGTTAAAATAGAGCCGCCACTGCCAATAAGGCCTAATGAAACCCCAATAAGTATAGATAAAGCATAGCCTATCAGCTCCATGTATTTAATTTTAAGTAAAACTCCTAAAAAGGATTTACAATTTAGGTACCTTTTGTCACTTAGCCGGAATTAATATTTTCTTCACTAAAAGTGATTCTTATCACTGTAATATCTAAATTTATGTAGCAACTTTGACTTCGAATAAAAAACTAATTTATGAAACTAGAACAAATATATACGGGCTGTTTAGCACAAGGGGCCTACTATATAATGAGTGAGGGAGAAGTGGCCATTATTGATCCACTCAGAGAGGTGGAACCTTATATTCAAAAAGCAGGCTTAGACAAAGCCAAAATAAAATATGTTTTAGAAACACATTTTCATGCCGATTTTGTTTCAGGTCATTTAGACCTTGCTAAAAAAACTGGCGCTACTATTGTGTATGGCCCCAACGCTGCACCCTCTTTTGATTTTCATAGTGCTAAGGATGGAGAAGAAATTAAATTGGGTAAGCTTACTATTAAGGTTTTGCATACACCAGGTCATACCATGGAAAGCACTTGTTATTTATTAATCAATGAACTAGGTAAGCAAGTGGCTTTATTTAGTGGCGATACTTTATTTATAGGGGATGTGGGCCGTCCCGATTTAGCACAAAAAATAAAATCCGATTTAACGCAAGAAATTTTAGCAGGTTATTTATACGATTCTTTAAGAAATAAAATAATGACTTTACCAGATGATGTAATTATTTATCCTGCACATGGAGCGGGTAGTGCCTGTGGTAAAAAGATGAGTAAAGAAACACAGGATACCTTGGGCCATCAAAAGCAAACTAACTATGCATTAGCTGTAGACATGTCTAAAGAAGAATTTGTAACAGCCGTATTAGATGGCTTAGTGGCGCCTCCTGCTTATTTCCCATTGAATGTAATGATGAATATTGAAGGCTATGATAGTATTGATAAAGTACTTGAGAGAGGACAGCATGCGATGAGCCCTGCTGCCTTTGAAACAGCGGCGAATGAAACGGGTGCCCTTATATTAGATACAAGAGATCCTCAAACATTTGCAAAAGGCTTTATTCCTAATTCAATTAATATTGGCATTGATGGAAGTTTTGCTCCTTGGGTAGGTGCCATGATTCCCGATATTAAACAAGAAATTTTATTAGTGGCAGATAAAGGTAGAGAAGCAGAAGTCATTACTAGACTAGCGCGCGTGGGCTATGATTATACCATTGGGTTTTTGGAAAATGGATTTGAAGCCTGGGAAAAAGTAGGTAAAGAAATTGACCACATCACTTCTTTAGATGCAGTAGCATTGGCTTCCTTAAAAGCCAAAGACAGTAGTATAAAAATTTTAGATGTGCGTAAAGCCTCAGAATATAGTAGTGAACATATTGTAGATGTGCAAAATGCGCCCTTAGATTTTATCAATGATAGTATGGCTGCCATTGACAAAAACCAAACCTATTATGTGCATTGCCAAGGTGGTTATAGGTCCATGATTTTTATTTCTATTTTAAAGGCGCGTGGCTTTGATCATTTAATTGACATTAAAGGCGGCTTTAAAGAATTAAAAGAATCGGGGCAATTTAAAACCACCGACTACTCTATCCCTAAGACCCATTAAATTAATCGCTATGCAATATCGTTTTCAAAAGCCCTCCTTCTTTTTTTCATTTGTTTTTATTACTTGCTTAATTTTTTCTAATAGCATCAAGCTGCAAGCGCAAGAAAAAAATATATTACAATTAAAAGGTTTAAAAGAAAAAGTAGAAGTACTAAGAGACCAGTGGGGTGTGAATCATATTTATGCGAATAATGAACATGATTTATTTTTTACGCAAGGCTACTGTGCAGCAAAGGATAGATTGTTTCAATTTGAAATTTGGCGCAGACAAGCAACAGGCACAGTGGCAGAAATTTTAGGAGCAAGAGAATTGAAAAGAGATATAGGCACTCGCTTATTTAAATTTAGAGGAAACTTAGAAAAAGAATTAGGGCATTATCATGAGCATGGGCAAGCCATTATTCAAGCCTATGTAGATGGTGTGAATAGTTATATCACAGAGGTTAACGCTAAGCCAGCCCTACTTCCTATTGAATTTAAAATTTTAAAAATACGTCCTGCAAAATGGACGCCTGAAATTGTTATATCAAGACATCAGGGCTTACTTGGCAATATTACACAGGAATTAAATATAGGAAGAGCAGTAGCTGCAGTGGGAGAGAAAAAAGTAAAAGAATTAGTTTGGTTTCATCCTAAAGACCCCAATTTAAAATTAGACACGGCTATTAGAGGCGATTTATTGAAAGCAGATATTTTAGCATTATACAATGCTTATAGAACAGAAGTAGAATTTACTAAATCGGATATTAGTGAACATGATGAAGATGATGTTTCGGCATTAGATATTTTAAATAAAAGAAAACAGCTTGCCGATTATTTACCTGAACAAGAAATGGAGGGAAGTAATAACTGGGTTATTAGTGGGCGTAAAACGGCCAGTGGTTTTCCCATGCTTGCCAACGATCCGCACCGAAAAATTGCAGTGCCTTCACTTCGTTATATAGTGCATTTGGTGGCACCCGGTTGGAATGTGGTAGGTGGCGGAGAGCCTGAGATACCGGGGGTTTCCATAGGGCATAATGAATTTGGGGCCTGGGGTTTAACCATTTATGAAACCGATGGAGAGGACCTATATGTGTACAATATTAATCCCTTACATAAAGATGAATATTGGTATAAAGGGCAGTGGGTAAAAATGAAAACCATTACTGAAAATATAAAAATAAAAAACGCAGCTAGTCAAATAGTTCAATTAAATTATACAGTACATGGTCCGGTTACTTTTATTGATTCTATAAACAATAAAGCCTATGCAGTAAAATGTGCATGGACGCAAGCAGGCGGTGCGCCTTATTTAGCCTCTTTAAGAATTGATCAAGCGAATAGTTGGGAAAGTTTTAGAGAAGCATGTGCCTATAGTCATATACCTGGAGAGAATATGATATGGGCCGATAAAAAAGGAAATATAGGTTGGCAGGCAGTGGGCATTATTCCTATTCGAAAAAATTTCAGCGGCTACGTTCCAATACCAGGGGATGGCAGGTATGAATGGTCCGGTTATTTACCTATAAAAGAGCGACCTCATTTACTGAATCCAAGTAAAGATTTTTTTGCTACGGCGAATCAGCATGTGACCCCAGACAGTTATGAACATTGGGATGCAGTCGGTTATACCTGGGCCGACCCTTATAGAGGAGATAGAATAAATAAAGTATTAACGGAAAAAAATAATATTAGTATGGAGGATATGGGAAAATTACAAACCGATTACTTTTCTATACCCGCAAGTACTATTATACCCCTACTTGAAAAAATAAATTTCGAAGATTCTTTTTCAAATGCGGCAAAAAATTATTTAATGACCTGGAATTTTGTCTTGGATAAAAATAGTATTGCTGCAGGTATTTATGTAGGCTTTGAAAAACAATTAGCTATTGCAGCACAAAAATATTTTGTACCTGATGAAATTAAACCATGGATTAATTTGCAATTAAAAAAAGTAATAGAGCGTTTAGAAAATCCTATAAATTATTTTGGAGCAAATGAACAAGTAGCAAAAAATAATAGAGACGCATTTATAAAAAAAGCATTTGAAGTAGACATTCAAAATTTAAAAAATAAATTAGGAACTGAAATGAGTGCTTGGAACTATGGTCAAGAAAAGTACAAGCATATTTATTTTGAACACCCTCTAGCCAATCTGGTAAGTCCTGCTTTAAAAGCCAAATTAAACATAGGTCCGCTTCCAAGAGGGGGTTATGGCCAAACCCCGGGTTCAACTGGTGGTGCCGATAACCAAGTAAGTGGGGCTAGTTTTAGAATATTAATGGATACCCATGATTGGGATAAAACATTGATAATCAATACTCCTGGACAGTCAGGAGATAGTAATAGCCCTTTTTATCGAAATCTTTTCTCTACCTGGGCCAATGACAGCTACTTCCCTTCCTATTATTCAAGGAAATTAATTGAGGAAAATTTGGCCGAAAAATGGGTAGCTAAACCTTAAAAAAACCTATAAAATAGTCGTGAAAATTATTCTGCGTATTTTATCATAAGATATTAATATTCAATATAATACACTTGTTTTGTTTATTAAATAGGTTCAAATACTGCGAAAATCCTTAATTTTTTTAGAATAAACTTTAACAAATTGTTAATATATTCCAATATGCATTAATTTCACATTCTAAATTTGAAATATGAAAAAACTTATGTTGATGTTGACTCTAGGTTTATTGACGATGACAAGTGCCTTTGCACAAACACGTCAGTTAACTGGTAGAGTAACAGACCAAAAGGGCGTCGCTGTTGCGAATGCATCAGTAGTTGTAAAAGGCACAAAAATTGGTGCTAATACAAGTGAAGACGGTTCTTTTAAAATTACAGTTCCTACTACAGCTAAAACACTTGTAGTAAAATCAATTAACTACAGTGATGCTGAAGTTTCTATTGGAACAAAAACAAACTTTACCATTCAGTTAGAGTCTTCTTCACAACAATTAGAAGAAGTAATAGTAGTAGGTTATGGTACACAAAAAAGATCCAATGTGACCGCCTCTATCTCTAAAGTGGATATGACAAAAATTGAAAACAAACCATTCGCCTCTTTAGATCAAATGTTGCAAGGAGCTGCACCTGGATTACAGGCAACTTCTTCAACTGGTCAACCAGGTGCGGTGACACCTATTCGTATTAGAGGAGTTGGTTCTTTCTCATACGGTGGTGCGCGTCCTTTATATATTGTGGATGGTGCTCAAATTAACGACGGTGACGTTTCTAACGGTAACGGCGGTGGTTTCAGTGTTAACCCAAGTACAAACGTATTAGCCTCTATAAACTCAGACGATATTGAAAGCGTTAACATCTTAAAAGATGCGGCTGCTACTTCTATCTATGGTTCAAGAGGTGCTAATGGAGTTATCGTTATTACAACAAAAAGTGGTAAAGCTGGTAAAACTCAGTTCAGATTTGATACGGAAGTAGGTCAAAACACACCTATTTTACCTCCTACTCAAGGTTACCCTGTCGATGTGAATGATTACTTCCAACTATATAAAGAAGGTTTAGCAAATTCAGGTGTATCAGCTGCAACAGCTGCTGCTACTTTAGCAAGTTATGGTTATGGTAATGGTGTGGGTATCGATTGGTTCCATTTAATTACTAAGCCAGGTGCACAAAAACAATATAATATTTCTGCAAGTGGTGGTGATGCAAAAACTAAGTTTTTCGCATCAGCTGGTTACTTCTTCCAAGATGGTACTTCTTTGAAAGCCGATTTCTCAAGAGTGACTGGAAGTCTTAAAGTAACACATAATGTAAATGATAAATTATCTTTGACCACTAAGGTTTCTGCAGGTAGTACTTTACAAAATTCAATATTAGCTTCTGATGGTCCAGGTGGATCTGGTTTATATTTTGGTAACCCTTCTTACGTATCCTACGTTTTAAGACCTACACAAAATCCTTACAACCCAGATGGTACTTTAAATATTAGCTCTAATAACCTAGGTTTCCCGGGTCACTATAACCCATTATATATTGCTCAAAACGATAAAAGATGGTTAAAAGGATTGAATGCTATTGCGAATCAAAATGTAGAATATAAAATCTTACCAGGTTTGAAATTTTCTACAACCATTAACATGCAGTATACATTGAACGAAGAGTATCAATTTAATAACCCCTTCCATGGTGATAACTCAGGTGCCTCTGGAGAGGGTGTTTCAATTGTTACAAGAGCTTTCTTAACAGATTTGATTAATCAATTAGATTATCATTATGATTTTAATAAAGCAAAACGTTTTTATGCCGACTTTAAATTAGGTCAAGAGGCTATTAAGAGTGCTACTTACAGACAAATTGGTGATGTAACTGGTTTCCCTCCAAGAACCGATTTATACTATTCAACGAACGCGGCTACTTCTACTAACGGTAAGGCTGTTGGTTCTGATTATACTTTCCAAGGTTACTTTACAAATGCTACTGTTAGTTTATTAGATAAGTATACTTTATACGGAAGTTTCCGTCGTGATGGTTCTTCAAGATTTGGTGTAAACAACCCATGGGGTAATTTCTGGTCAGTGGGTACTTCTTGGAATGTATTAGCTGAGCCATTTATGCAAGGCAACAAAACTATTTCTGCATTTAAAATTCATGCAAGTTATGGTACGAATGGTAATGCTGAAATTGGTAACTACACATGGAGACCTTCTTACGCTTTTGGATATAACTACAATGGTGTAGCAGGCGGTACTTTCAACAATATTGGTAATGAGAGTTTAACTTGGGAGAAAAATAATCAAGCCGATTTAGGAACGAATATTAGCTTCTTTGATAATAGAATTAATTTAAACGTGGACGTTTATAAGCGTAATACAGAAGGTGCTTTATTAAACCAAAACTTATCTCGTACCACTGGTTTCTCTGGTTACATTAATAACGTAGGTAGTATGCAAAACTCTGGCTTAGAGCTTAGCGTAAACTTAGTACCTATTAAAGTAAAAGACTTCTCTTGGGAAATTAATGCAAGTTATACTGCTAACAAAAACAAAGTTACCAGCCTTCCTTCAGGTGATCAGTTAAATGGTGCTTATTTATTAAGAGTAGGTCAACCTTTCTATAGCTTTTACACAAGAGGTTATGCAGGGGTTAATATTAATACAGGAGATCCAATGTGGTATATCGATAGTACAGAAATTGGCTCTACAAGTGTTAAAACAAAAGCGAATTTATATTTAGTAGGAAAGCAAGCAGATCCTAAATACTATGGTAGCTTAGGTAATACTTTTAATTATAAAGCATTGTCTTTCTCATTTGATTTCTATTACAACTTCGGTAACTACTTCAATGAGTCTGCTCAACAATATGCAATGGATGGTCAATATCCAACAAGAGGTAAATATGCTATTAACTTAACTCGTTGGCAAAAACCAGGGGACATTACAACCGTTCCTAAATGGTTAAACGCTGATGGAAGAACAGGTTCAACAGGGTCTGATCGTAGCTTGTATAAAGGCGATTATGTTCGTTTAAGAAATATACAGTTGTCTTATAAATATGATAATAAATCAGTCTTAGAAAAGTATCACATTAATGGTATTAACATTTATGCACGTGGAACGAATATATTTACTAAAACATATGCAGATATCATCTTAAGTGATCCAGAACAAGGTATTACAGGTAATAACGGACAACAAGTTTTACCTTCCAAGTCTGTCACTTTTGGATTAAGTGTAAACTTTTAATTAACAACAACTCTTTAATATTTTTTATATGAAAAATAATTTCAACAAAATCACAAAAATGTTCTTAGCAATTGGAACTATAGCCATGCTATTCGGTTGCTCTAAAACATACTTAGATCAAAAGCCTTATAACTCTGTAGTATTATCAGAGGCTATTAAAACAGAAGATGATATGAGTACAGCATTGACTGGCTTGTACGCTTCTTTAAGAGCTACCGATTTTTATGGTAGAACTTTCGCAATCAAAGGCGATTTAATGGCAGACAAATGTTTTTTATCTTCTGCAAATTCAGGAAGATATCTTTCATTTAATTTGTACAATTTCACTAAAACAGATGGTACTGCCTCTGCTATTTGGTCAAATGGTTATAATGCAATTAAGAATGCCAACTTTATTATCAATGCGGGTTTAGATCCAGCTGCTAATCCTAATGTAAGTCAATTAATGTCTGAAGCGTATGCGATCAGAGGTTTGGTTTATTTTGATTTAGTAAGAAACTTTGGTTTGCCGTATACAACTGCTCCTTCAAGTGCAGGTGTGCCTATTGTAACTAAGTTTGAAGTGAATTCAAAACCTGCAAGAAATACAGTTGCTGAAGTATATACGCAAGTCATTGCCGATTTAACAAAGGCTATTTCTTTAGCGAAGTTCAACCAAGGTCAAACAATGAACTTTACATTGACTGCAAAATCTAGAGCTATAAACTCTTCATTTATGACTAAGTATGCTGCTGAAACGCTTTTAGCTAGAGTGTACCAACATAAAGGAGATTGGGCTAATGCAAAAGCAACAGCTCTTGATGTTATTGCCAATAGTGGTTTCAGTTTAGTGACTAGCGCTAACGTTTTATCTTATTGGAAAGGCGCTTCTCCTCTAACTGGTAAAGTAGAAACTATGTTTGAAGTGACTAGTGATGCCAACAACCAAGTAGGTGATGGTACATTAGCTGTATTCTTAATTGGTAAGCCAGGTGGTGGAGCTTATGGAGATATGTTAGCTACCAAGGCTTTCTATGATACGTATACTACAACCGACACAAGAAGAGGTTTAATTAGTCCAGAAGTAAGATCGGGTCAATTAGGTACAGCGCATTATGTTGCAAAATATCCAATTGATAACGTAAACTTAGATGACGTTAAAGTAGTTCGTTTCTCTGAAGCTTATTTAATTTTAGCGGAAGCTTATTATAACTTAGGTGATATTGCAAATGCCAATGCTACTTTAAATAAGTTTGTAGTAAACAGAGACCCTAGTGCAGTATATGCTAGCTCAGGTTCTCAAGTATTAACAGATATCTTAGACGAGCGTGCTAAAGAGTTTGCTTTTGAAGGCTACAGATTCTGGGATTTAACAAGATTAGGGTACACTTTCGTGAAGTCTCAAGGTCAAGACGCTTCCAATACTATTACTACTAAGATTACAGTAGCTCCAGGAAATACAAACTTACTTTTCCCAATTCCTAACGATGAAATTTTAGTAAACCCTAACGTTACTCAAAACGCAGGTTATTAATCTTTCTAATTAGAATATACTATACAAAACCTCCCTCGATTAGTCGAGGGAGGTTTTTTATAGTATACTTTTTCGTAAAGTATTGATTTAGAATACTTTATTAAAAAATGGTCTATTAAATTTTTGTAAAGATTGAACAAAAAATCAATACATTTTATCAGTATAAAATGTTAAATAATAATAATTTAACCCTAACTTCACCTTCCGAAAAAAATCTAATAATATGAGAAAATTTGTCGCAACCCTTTTATGCGCAATTTTAGTGGTAACTCAAGTTGCTGCTCAAAATAAAACCATAAGAGGTAGAGTTACTGAAGATGGCAAAAAGCCACTTTCAAATACTTCTATCATCGTTAAAGGCACCAATGTCGCGTCTAAAACGAATGAAGAAGGTTACTATTCAATAACTATTCCAGCAAATGGAAAAGTTTTAAAATTTAGTTCTTTAAATTTTGAAGATCAAGAAGTTAATATTGGTTCAAAATCTGAGATTAATGTAATCTTAGCCAATACAGTTTCTGAATTACAACAAGTCATTGTTACTGGTTATGGTACCACTAAAAAGGCTACTAATACCGGTTCCATTGCTACAGTAAAAGCTGCAGACATTGAAAACTTACCTTTTAGCTCTGTTGATAAAGCGCTTCAAGGTAAAGTAGCAGGTTTACAATCTGTTGCTTCTTCTGGACAACCAGGAGCCAGCCAAGCTATTTTAATTCGTGGTGCAAGTTCAATTACTGCAAGTAACGCTCCTTTATGGGTGGTAGATGGTGTGCCTATTAATGCAGGTGATGCATCTCGTTTGCAAACTACAGGTAACTTATTAAGTACTTTGAATCCAAATGATATTGAAAGCATTTCTGTTTTAAAAGATGCGGCGTCTCAGTCTATTTATGGTTCTCGTGCTGCGAATGGGGTTATTGTGGTTACTACTAAAAAAGGTAAAAGCGGTAAAACTAAATTCAGATTTGATACAGAACTAGGAAATTCAGATGTTGCTTATGTAAATCAAAAGTATAAGCCATTAGATGCTAATGAATATATTAATATTACGCGTGAAGGTTTGGTAAATGCTGGTTATTCAACAGCACAGATAAATAGTACTGTAAGTTCTTTAGGAGAAGGTAACGGTATCAATTTTAATTGGTTTGATAATATCATGCGTGTTGGCCAACAAAAACAATACAACTTAAGTGCTGAGGGTGGAAATGATAAAACTACTTTCTTCTTATCTGGTGGACATTTTGCACAAGAAGGTACTTCTATTAATTCTCAATTAAAGAGAACAAATGTGAATGTGAGAATTACCAATAAGGCTACTGATAAATTAACGGTTGGTTTTAATTTAAATGCGGGTAATGTGAATCAACGTGCACCTTTAGCGGGTGGCGCATTTGGTAACCCTTTATTAAGTACTTATTTCTTATTGCCTACTTATTCTGCGTACAAGCCAGATGGTACTTATAACTATGTATTAAACGGTGGCTTACACAATACGGTTGCTTTATCAGAATTAGATAAGCGTTTTTTACGTCAAACAAGTGCAAGAGGTAGTGTAAATGGAGAATACAAAATTTTAGACAATCTTAAATTTAAATCTGTTTACGGTATAGACTATAACGGATTAGAAGAAGACCAGTACAATAACCCACTTCATGGAGATGGATTAGCTTCTAATGGTCGTGCATTTGCCTACTATACTCGTTACTTTAACTATGTATGGACAAATACTTTAGATCTTCAACAAAATATCACAAGTAACGGAGACCTTTCTACTTCTACCCAAATTGGTTATGAAGCACAAAAGTCTGCAGGTTATTTTTCTTCTTTACAAGCTCAACAATTCCCTCCTTCTTTGTCATTGACTTGGCCAGCTTCTGGGGCTAGTCCGACAACATCAAGTGCTACTATTTCTGAATATACCTTTGAATCACAATTCGCCTCTACAAATTTGAATTATAAAAACAGATTTGTATTATCTGGTAGCTTCCGTCGTGATGGATCTTCTCGTTTTAGTGCAAAAAATAGATACGGTAATTTCTGGGCCTTGGGTGCAACATGGAATATCGATAGAGAGGAATTCATGACTAACAATACACTATTTGATCAATTAAAACTCCGCGGTTCTTATGGAGTAAATGGTAACGCTGGTATTGGAAACTATGACGCTCCTGCATTGTATGGTTTCGGTTTTAACTATAACCAATTACCTGGTTCTGGACCTACTAACGTGGGGGATGAGAACCTAACATGGGAATTGAATAAACCCTTTAATATTGGACTTGATTTTAGTATATTAAAAAATAGAGTCAATGTGACTGTAGATGCTTATATAAGAAAATCTGAAAATCTATTATTGAGTGTGCCATTATCAAATACTTCTGGTTTTGGTGCTGCAACAAGAAATATTGGGTCAATGGAAAATAAAGGAATTGAACTTTCTATAAACCTTGTTCCTATTCAAACCAAGGACCTTCGTTGGGATCTAGATTTCAATTTTTCTAATAACAAAAACAAAATCACAAGCTTACCTAATCAAGCAGATATTCTTAGTGGAAACTTTATTATTCGCGAAGGCCAAAGTTTAAATACTTTTTTCTTACGTGAGTGGGCTGGCGTTGATAGATCAACAGGAGATCCACAATGGTACGTTACCGATAAACATCAGGCTTCCTCTAATATTTATCCAGGTGCCAATTCCCGAATTTTAGCGGGACAAGCCTTGCCTAAGTTTTTTGGATCTTTGACTAACGCGCTTAGCTATAAAGGTTTTAACTTAAGTGCTCAGTTGTATTATAACTTTGGAAATCAAGTGTATGATACTTGGAGAGGTTACTATTTAGGTTCTGGATTCGGTGCAACATTCAATAAAGTAAAACGTCAATTAGAAGCTTGGAGAAAACCAGGTGATATTACAAACGTACCTAAATATGTCTACGGTGGTAATAAGAACTTTAGTGGTGCTTCAACTTATAACTTGAATGACGGAAGTTTTGTTCGTGTAAGAGACATACAATTAGGCTATACGCTTCCAAAAGCATATGCTGAAAAGCTTAAGATAGGAAGTGCTAATTTTTATGTTCGAGGTACAAATTTGTTCACATGGGTTAAAGATCAGAATTTACCATTTGATCCTGAACAAGGTACTGCAAGTGCATCCAACTTGAATGTATTTATTCCTAAAACAGTTACTGTTGGGCTTAGCCTAGCTTTCTAATAAAAGTTAATTTCAAATAGAAAAGAATATGAAACGAATTACAATAAAAAATATGATAGTAACAACAGTGTTGTTTTTATCATTAGCATCTTGTGAAAAGAGTTTTTTAGAATTAAAACCTCCTACCTCTTTAACACCTGAGTTTGCCTTAGCTACTGAAGCCGATTTACAAGTAGCCTTGCGAGGAGCTTATGCTGGTTTAAAAAATACAGCATTGTATGGTAGGTCATTAATGGTCCTTGGTGATATCATGGCCGACAATACTTACCAGTCTGTATTAAACACGAATCGTTATACTGCTTTCAATCTTTACAATTATACAGTAACAGATGGCGATGTATCCGGTTTATGGACTGCAAGCTATACAGTAATATTACGTGCTAATAATATTATTAACTCACCTATTGCAGACAATGCAAATATTAAACAAATTAAAGGAGAAGCCTATGCTATTAGAGCCTTAGCTTATTATAACCTTGTTCGTTATTTTGCATCGCCTTATACAGTAGATCCTTCTAAATTAGGGGTTCCTATTGTGACCACTTATCAAGCCGATTTAAAGCCTGAAAGAGCAAAAATTGCTGATGTATATAGTTTAATCAATAAGGATTTAAACCAAGCTTATTCTTTAATGACTGTGTTCACGAACTCTTCTCAGTTCAGTAAGTACGCTGCAAAAGCATTACAAGCCAAGGTTTACCTTACAATGGGTGATAAGACAAATGCAAAAGCGGCAGCGCTGGATGTCATTACTAATAGCGGATTTACAGCTATTAGTGCTGCAGCTCATGCTGGCTATTGGGCAGGTGTAGCACCTAGAACAGATAAAGTGGAAACATTACTTGAGATATCATTTGATGCTGTAGCGAATAATGCATTTGATGCTTTATCTTATATTTATTTACAGTCTGGTAACTATGGAGATATGTTGTGTTCTACAGATTTATATAACTTATTTGAAGCAAGTGATATCAGAAAATCTTTATATGCTTCAGGTACAAGAGGTGGACTAGCCTCTGTATTTGTAAATAAATACAGTTCTTTTACAGGAGACCATTCTGATACGAAAGTGATTAGAATGTCTGAAATGTATTTAATTGCTGCAGAAGCTTCTTATCCTTCTAATACAGTAGATGCACTTAAATATGTAAATGAAGTGACTAATAGAAGAGGTGCAACAGCAATAGCTTCTGATGGTCAAGCTTTATTGGAAGATATTATCACTGAAAGAAGAAAGGAATTAGCTTTTGAAGGTGAAAGATATCTAGATATGCAAAGATTACAAAGAAACATAGTACGTAGTAAAAACTATCCATCTGCTGCATTGTCTGTTGATTTTACTAATTTTAGAAGAATCATGCCAATTCCACAAGGTGAATTAGATGCGAATCCAAATATCAAATCGCAACAAAATCCAGGTTGGTTTTAATTTAACCTAGACTCATTATAAACAAAGGCAGCCAATTGGCTGCCTTTGTTATTTTTAACAAATTTTATTTTAAAAAATCAAGCAAAGCCTTTAGTTTTAGGAATCAATATACAAGTATGAAAAAAATATTTATTCCTTTTATTTTAATGCTAGTCTTTCAAACTAGTCAAGCGCAATTATTACAAGACCCTGTTTCTAGTAAAAATTTTAATCTTGATAAATATGCGGGTATTCGAGGTACGCCTCTATTTCAAGACAAATGGATACATGGCTCCGTTAATACTTCAAAAGGCATTTATCCCGATTTAGAATTAAAAATAGACCTCTATGACAATATCTTATTTTTTAATAAAGAGGACGCCTCCTTTGAATTATTAGATCAAATTTTTTCAATAAAACTTTTCCCAAAATGGCCTGATACTATACAGCAATTAATTTTTGTAAAGGGGATGAATCAAATGGGTCTTAGACCTGAGCAATATATACAAGCGCTAGTAGGTTCAGGGCCTATTCAATTCTACCGTTCAGACATTAAGCAAGTAACTGAAATGAGCGAAATTAATGCAGGTATGATTAAAACCTTTGCCAATACAAGCAGATATTATATTAAAAAGGGGAATGAGTTTAAATTTGTAAAATTAAATAAAGAAGACATTATACCTTTTTTAATAGATAAGGAAGCAGAACTCAATTCTGTTATGGATGCAAAAAAATTGAATCTTAAAAAAGAATCAGATATCATTCAGCTTATACAAGCTTATAATAAAGCGCAATAGTTATATATAATTTATTGTACTTAATTATTTCTTAAATCGAAATACTTTCATTATTTCTTAAACCGAATCGCATATTCAGAAATATAAACAGCCGTATCGGTTTGGTCTTTATAAAAAAGTCTTGCCTGCTCACCCAATTGTAGTGAAGTATATTTTAATTTAGCAGCATTGGTATCGCCAATGGGTTGTAAAGAAGGATACCAAAGAACATGTCCAGGTTTATTTAATATTAATGTAGGACTGGACCAATCTTGAGAATTGTTATCATCTAAAACTTTATTTTTATTAAAGGACATATAAATACTGGTTCCTTTCCAAGAAGGTCCTTCCGATTTTGCCATGAGCATTACCCAGGCTTCTAAATGATAATTCCAACTCACAGAAGGCCCCCAATAATACTTACTACTACTATCTGAACTAGGACCACCACCATTTTCTTTAGCAATTTGTATATTTTGAATAGGGCTACCTACTCCATCATAGTTTGCTTGAAAGCCTTTGCCATCGTATCTTTTAGCCTTTCCTGTTGGATTGTCTAAATCAGCTAATTTAATTCTGGCCATACTAATACACTGACCTGCTTGTTCTTTTTGGGCACTATATGCTTTACGCACATAAGTACCAGGGTAACCATACTCTCCATAAAATATATACAAGTAATCTCCGCTGGCTATAGCTGAAGGGTCGCCTACACCGCCTGCAAAAGTCACTGAATTATTGTGGGGTTTTAATATCATTCTTTCTTGATTGTCTTCTAAGACAATACCTTTATTCTCCCAGCTATAACCACCATTGGTTGATTTCATAATACCAATTCTACAAACAGCTGCAGGTGTTTTAGCACCTGTTAATCCCTGTGGCCAATTAGCATCAATATAACCCTTGCCTGTTTTATTATTAAAAGGGAAGGTATTGGGATAATTTTCATTATGGTATAGTGCGTATAAAGTTTTTCCGCTAACATCTTTTTTATCTTGATACACTGTTTCAAACCAAATGGCTCCATGTAAACCTTCTGCATTCGGTTTTACATTCAAAGGCATGCTAGGCTCTTTAAACTGCTCATATTTTTTATTAAACACTTCTTCCGCATTTTTACCAGAGGCGTATTTTAATTCTTTGGAATAACCCCATAAAGGGTCTTCTCCATATTTGCCCGGGAAAATACGAAAGGTATCACCCACCCATACCTCCGCCATATTGCAATCCACAAAGGATTTAAAATAAATAGTGGGTGCCTTAGTTAGTTCGAAATCCAAAACCTTTTGGGTTTCCTGCTGCTTACACATGGTGAAAAAGGGTAGCAATAACCCTATGAACTTGAAGTAGTTACTCATAGCTTTCGTTTAGACTAAGTAATTTACCAAATATGTTTTAATTCGGCTAGGGAGGAAGGCTTTTTTTAACCAAATAGGGTTAAATTAGTATTTACTTAAAAGTATTATTGTTTAAAATTATTACCTATGAAAAAAATATTTTTCTTTTTCTTATTGAGTACATTGGCCTTCTCTAATAGGGTACATGCTCAAAGTATAGCCGACTATCTAGCGCCTGCTTTTCCTTCCGACTTGGTCGCGAATCATAAAGGGGATGCAGTTGCCTGGGTATTTAACGACAAAGGCAGTAGAAATATTTATTATGGACAGCCTGCTACTAATAATTTTAAAGCAGTCACTGAATATAAAGGCGACAATGGAATAGAAATAGGCAGCATTGTATTTTCACCTAACGATGATAAAATATTTTTTGTAAGAGGTAATGGCAATAATGCAAAAGGAGAGCCTGCCAACCCTGCACAATTACAATATACCACAGAGCAAAATATTTATAGTTTGGATATCGCATCTGGTACTATTAAAAAATTAGCTAAGGGCAGTGGTCCTATAATAAGTCCCGATGGGAAATTATTAGTATATACCCAAGGGGGTAAGGCTTGGAAAATAAATTTAACAGAAGAGACAGCAGGTATGCAACCTTTATTTTTTAGTAGAGGAGGTATAAGTAGTTTAGCATTTAATGCAAGTGGCCAACAAATTTTATTTGTATCAAATAGAGAAGAACATTCTTTTATAGGGGTCTACGATTTTGCAAGTAATCAAGTATCCTTTTTAGATGCTTCTACTTACAATGATTCAGATCCAGTATGGAATAAAGAAGGTACCCATATTGCTTTTATAAGAACGGTGAATATAAAATATGAAATTGGATTCACGCCAAGACCCATAGCTGCTCAGCCTTGGGAGATTCGATTAGCAGAACTAGCTACTAATAAAGCCACTACATTATTTAAAGCCGATGAAGGTATGGGCTCTTTATTTGTAGGAGATTTACCTGCAGTAGCCACACAATTAATTTGGACTAATAATAATTATATAGTTTTCCCTTGGGAAAAAACCGGATGGATGCACTTGTATAGTATTGAACCCAATACAAAAAAAATAAATCATTTAACACCGGGAATGGGCGAAGTAGAAACCATGCGTTTGGGTGCAGATGGCAAGACTATTTATTATGTTACTAATATTAGCGATAGCAATAGAAGACATATTTGGTCGGTAGATCCAGCTAAAATAAATGCTACTATTTTAACGAAAGGAAATAAAATTGAATACAATCCAGTCATAGTGAATTCAGGTTTAGTGTATTTACAAGCAAGCGCTAACAAGCCTTCTTGGCCTGTATTTCAGACAAATGGCAAGGAAGAAGCTTTAGCTGCTAATTTATTCCCTAGTAATTTTCCAACAAATTTAGTAACGCCAAAAACTATTTTAGTAAAAGCGACGGATGGGTTGACTGCACCTGCTCAAATATTCTTGCCTACTAATTATGATGCTAAGAAAAAATATCCAGCCCTGATTTTTTTACATGGAGGAAGTCGCAGACAAATGTTAGAAGGTTTTAATTATAGTTCTTATTATTCTAATGCTTATGCAGTGAATCAATACTTTGCTAGCCAGGGCTATATTGTAATGGCTTTGAATTATAGATCTGGTATTGGATATGGCTTAAAATTTAGAGAGGCAGCTAATTATGGGATGGCGGGCGGTAAAGAAGTAAATGATTTAATAGGTGCCGGTGAATATTTAAAAGCCAGACCCGATATAGATGCGGCTAAGATTGGATTATGGGGCGGTAGCTATGGTGGTTATTTAACAGCGCATGGCTTATCTAAGAGATCTGATTTATTTTCAGCAGGGGTTGATATTCATGGGGTACACAACTGGAACGATGAAGAGCCTAATTTCGCTCCTTGGTATGATAGTTTACGCTTTCCTGCAGCTGGGCAGGTAGCTTATAAAGCATCTCCAGTGTTTACTGCCAAGGGTTGGAAAAGCCCTGTATTATTTATTCATGGAGATGACGATAGAAATGTTCCCTTTGCTGAAACTATTCATATGATACAACAATTAAGAAGACAAAAAGTAAATGTGGAAGAAATTATTTTCCCCGATGAAATTCATGGCTTTTTATTATATAAAAGTTGGCTTAAGGTAGATGAAGCTACTTTTGAATTTATCAATAGAAAATTTAATAAATAAAAATCAACAGATACAACTATAACTTCCTCATAAAGTAAAGACTTTATAATATAACATAAATAGCATTTTAAATAATAGTATGAAAAATATAAAAATGAACCGCATCATTATTTTACTAATTTTTGTATGCAGTATACAATTAGTAAATCAAACCGCTCAAGCGCAAACGCCTGCAAATTTTTCACCTGCAAGGTATCAGGACGCTGAAAGAAATAATCGAATTGCTACTACTTTTCCTATTGCGGAAGAGATGATCAAAAAATATGCAGAAGCGCATCATTTTCCAGGTTATGCTTTTGGTATTGTAGTAGATGGCAATTTAGTTTTTAAAAGTAGTGGCGGTTATGCAAATTTGGAACAAAAAATTCCAGCTAGTTCTTCTTCCATGTTTAGAATAGCATCCATGTCTAAAAGTTTTACAGCCTTAGCAATACTTCAATTAAGAGACCAGGGCAAACTGCGTTTAGATGATCCTGTTGAAATGTATATTCCTGCAATGAAAGGGCAGGGCCTAACAAAGGACGCACCTGTTATTACCATTCGACATTTAATGAGTCATAGCGCGGGTTTCCCGGAAGACAACCCTTGGGGAGACAGACAATTAGCCGATACAGAAAATGAATTATTGAAATTAATTAAAGCAGGCATCTCTTTCTCTAATGCAGCAGGTTTAGAGTACGAGTATTCTAATTTAGGCTTTACCATGCTTGGATATATTATTCATAAAGTATCAGGCTTAACCTATGACGCCTATATTAAGAAAAATATTTTAGCGCCTATTGGCATGAATGAAACTACTTATGAATTTGCTAATGTGCCAGAAAAAACTTTAGCCAACGGATATAGATACATTAATAATAATTGGAGAAAAGAAACTTTATTGCATGATGGTATTTATGGCGCCATGGGTGGTATGATTACCTCCATTGATATGTTTAGTAAGTATCTAGCTCTTCATGAAATGGCTTGGCCAGAAAGAAATGATGCAGAAACTTTTCCTATTAAAAGAAGTAGTATTAGAGAAATGCATCAGTCTTCTAAATTTATTGATTTAGTTCCTAATTATACTTATCCCAGCGGTCGTAAATTAGCTACCACTAGTAGTTATACATATGGATTAACTTGGATGCATGACGCCTTAGGTAGAAACAGCGTGGGTCATAGTGGCGGCCTACCTGGCTTTGGTAGCAACTGGCGTATTATGCCTCAGTATGGTATTGGCGTTATTTTATTTGCCAATGTTACCTATGCGCCCACTTCTGTTATTAATATTGCTGTCTTAGATACCATTGTACAATTAGCCAAATTAAAACCAAGAGCCATTAGTGTTTCTCCTATATTACAGAAAAGGAAAGTACAATTAGTTTCTATGCTTCCTAATTTCACTTCTAGCCTTCCTATTTTTGCAGAGAACTTTTTTGAAGATTATCCTATTGAAACTTTGAAAAAACAAGCAGCGGCTATATTGAAAGAGGCAGGAGAAATTATATCTGTGGGCGAAATGGTTCCAGAAAATCAAATGAGGGGTTATTGTATCATTCAATGTCAAGAAAAGAAGATAAAACTGGCTTTTACTTTAACGCCTGAAAACCCAGGCCTGATACAGGAATATCATATAGAGATAATTCCATAACCCAATATTCCAACTTAATTATGGTACCTTGTGGCCTCATTTAATATATTAATTTTTATAATATTATGGAGGAGCAAAAAAAGAAAAAACAAGCCAATATTCGTAAAGTGGTTATTGGTACTTTATTAGTGGTAGCGCTTTATTTTGGCGGCAAAAAAGTTGTTTTTTCAATAACACATGAAACCACAGATAACGCACAAATAGAAACTTCAATTGTGCCTGTTTTAACCAGAATTGGCGGCTATGTCAAAACCATTTCCATTAAGGACTTCGATTCTGTGGGACAAAATCAATTAGTGGCTGAAATTGATGACGCTGAATTGCAAATGCAATTAGAAGAACAAAAAGCCGACTTACAACAATCATTAGCAGATGTTTCTAATGCGCAAGCGCAATTAGAAAACGGCATATTAGCCTTAAAAAATAACAAGGGTTTGATTGATTTAAAAACTATCAAACAAAAAAAATCGAACAACGATTTAAATAGAGATCAAAATTTATTTAAAGAACAAGCCATTACAAGAAAGCAATTAGAAGAAACTGAATTTCAATTGTCTTCTTCTAACCAAGAATTAAGTAATGCTCAAACTGAACTAGCTACTGCTAATAATAGAATTGCGGTATTAAGACAAAGTGTGAATAGAGCCATGGCCTTGATTGATATGAAGAAAACAAAAATCAAAGAAACAGAATTGAAATTATCTTATACCAAAATTATTACACCTAGTGCTGGTAAAATTGGAAAAAAGAATATTAATATTGGACAGTTTGTACAAGCAGGCACGCCATTATTCTCTATTGTGAATGATAGTACTTATTGGATTGTAGCTAATTTCAAAGAAAGTCAGTTAGAAAGTTTACAAGAAGGTAAGAAAGTAAATATTCGCTTAGATGCCTTTGCTGACTTAGCTATAGAAGGTACCATCGTAAGCTTAAGCGATGCAACAGGCGCTAAATTTTCACTACTGCCTCCGGATAATTCAAGTGGAAACTTTATTAAAGTAACTCAACGTATTCCTGTAAAAATTGCTATCAACAATCAAGCTACTTTTAAAAATAAATTAAGAGCAGGTATGAGCGTATTTATCACCGTTGACAAATAGTTCATATGCCAGCGCTTAAGGGTTTCGCAAGAGCCATCATTGTTATTACCACTGTATCAGCTGCCATTATGGAGTTGATCGATACCTCTATTGTAAATGTTGCCTTAAACGATATTTCAGGAAGCTTAGGGGTAAGTATTGAAGATGTGAGCTGGGTAATTACCTCTTATGCGATTGCGAATGTTATTATTATTCCACTTACTGGTTTTTTAGCAGAATATTTTGGTCGTAAAAATTATTACATCGTATCGATGATTATTTTTACCGCCGCCTCTTATTTATGCGGCCAGTCCGATAGTTTAATTGAATTAATTATTTGGCGCTTTGTACAAGGTATTGGAGGTGGTGCATTACTCTCTACTTCACAAGCTATTTTATTTGATGCCTTTGAACCCAAGGACAGGCCCATGGCTGCAGGTTTATTTGGTATGGGTATTGTACTTGGTCCCACATTGGGCCCTACCTTAGGAGGCTGGATTATTGAGCACAATAGTTGGCCTTTAATTTTCACCATTAATATTCCTATTGGTATTATTGCTACGTTTTTATCCTTCACTTTTATTGATAAAAAAGAAGGAGAAGGGAAGGGCAAGGATGCCATTAAGATTGATTATACCGGTATTATGCTACTCGCGGCAGGTATTGGATGTTTGCAATATGTACTAGAAAGAGGGGAATCGGAAGAGTGGTTTAATAGTGAAACCATTCGTTACTGTTCTGGTATCGCTGTCATTGGACTAGTCTCCTTTATATTGTATGAATTAAATATTAAACAACCTGCGGTGAATTTGCGGGTATTGAAAAATAGAAATTTAGCCTTCACTACCATTTTTACATTTGTAGCAGGCTTTGGTTTGTTTACTTCTGTATTTGTATATCCAGTACTAGCGCAAAGAATTATGGGCTATACTGCTTTTGAAACAGGTATATCCTTATTGCCTCCCACACTAGCAGGGGTAATTATGATGCCCATAATTGGAAAATTAATGAGCAAGGGTGTTTCACCTATTCCTTTTCTAATTGTGGGTTTTAGTTTGTTTGCAGTCTATGCCTTTTACAGTGCTGCTATGCCACTTGATGCAGGCAAATGGGATTTTTTCTGGCCTTTATTAATTAGAGCCTTTGGAATTTCAATGAGTCAATTACCTTTAATTAATCAGGCCGTTGTAGGCTTAGCGCCCAAGGATTATGCAGCGGGCATTTCCTTAAATAATATGATTCGTCAATTGGGGGGTGCCTTTGGTATTGCCATGGCCAATAACTATGTAGCTAGACAATATTTCCAACACCGTACCAATTTAATTGCGAATACACCATCGGATGGAGTACAGTGGCAAGAAAGAGTAACGGCGGTTACACAAGGCATTGCCGCTAAAACAGGTGATTTGGCTGGAGCTAAACAAACTGCCCTTAAAATAATTGATATGTCAGTAGATAGACAGGCTTATTATTTATCTTATTTAGACACTTTCAGGTTGGTGGGTATTTTCTTTATTGTAGTTATTCCTTTAGTATTCTTTTTAAGAACCAATAAAAAAACAGATGCGACTGCGGCAAAAGCGGCTGCGGAGTCACATTAAAATAAATGTATTTATACTTATAAAGTAAAGAGATATGAAAAAAATAGTTTTATGTATGGTAGTGTTGGTAAGTACTTACACTAGTTCCATGGCACAAAGTTTAATAAATGGGGAACTTAAAAATTTATTAAACCAGTCCTTACAATATTTTCCTAAGGTAAAGGAAGTACAACAGTCGGTTCAATTAGCAGAAGATAAATTGGCATTGACTGAATTGAATAAATATCCAGACATTACCATGGATGCAAGTTATGCTTATGTACAACCTAAAATTGAAGTGGCTTTTGGAGAAAAAACTTTTCAATTCGCTCCTGTACATAATGTATCAGGCGCTTTAAATGGTACGTATACTTTATTTGATTTTGGAAGATTAGCATCCAATATTCAAAAAGCTAAATTAGAATTACAAACTTCAAAGCATCTGGCAAAACAATTGGAACACAGTTTGTTTTTTCAAATAAGCCAATTGTATTACCAAATTATTTATGCTAAAAAAGCCATTGACATTCAAAATCAAGTACTACAATTATTGACAGAAAATAAAACTATTATTGAAACGCAACTAAAAAATGGCAATGCCATTCAGTTAGACTTACTCACCATTCAGTCCAAAATAGACAATGAATTAAATAGAAAAATAGACCTAGAAACGAATTTGCAAAAATTACTGAATTTATTAAATTATGCAACAGGGGTGAATGCAATTAAAGAAACTCAGTTGAGCGTTAGTTTGAAAAATTATACATCCGATGAAGCCATGCAAATGGCCTTGATACATAACCCTACGATAGCCATTGCCAAGGATAAGGTAAATGTTTCAAAGGCAGATGTATCCATTACTAAATTAAATGAACGTCCTTATGTGGGCATGAAAGCCAGTGTAGGTTCTAGAAATGGCTACCTACCTCAAATTAACGACCCTCGTTTTAATTATAATGCAGGTATTGGTTTTTCGGTACCGCTATTTAATGGCGGAAAGATCAAACAACAAATTAAAATTCAAGAGCGTAGTTTGGCTTTAAGTGAAACCAATGTGGTTGCACAAATACACGATTTTGAAAAAGATATTCAAGCAGCTTTAATTGATATTCAAAGCAATCAGGCTAGAATTAAAAATGCAGCTACTCAAATTGAGCTAGCGGCACTTGCCCAAAAATTAAGTGTAAGTAAATTAAAAAATGGAACAGCTACTCCTATTGAAATAACATCTACCAATGCAGACTACCAAAGAGCCTTGTTAAATCAATTACAATATCAATATCAACTTTGTAATGCGCAATTAGAACTCATTAAATTAATGGGTGTGGAATTAGTCGACTAAAAGTCGGCGTAATCACGCGCACTCATCAGTACTGTTTCATTCCTATTGACAGAATTTAAGTATTCAGGTGCTACTGAAATCTTTTTCCAAAGTGGAGCCTCTACAAAGGACTTCCAATGGGTATTACGGTCTTCCATATTGTTAAAGCTAGTCATGTAAATTAAATTAGGCATATTACTGCCTGCAATTACTTTTGAATAAAAGATAGCATTAAAATTAAGACTTTCAAACAGTGTTACTTCTCCACCTTCATTAAACATATGTACTTTTCTTAAATGCATAGCTTCTGTAGGGCTTTCATAACTTCTATATTCATAAATGCGGTTACTCGATTTTGTTAAACTAGATTTAGTTATATACTCAGGCTGAAACTTAAAGGCCCTAGTAATAATTTTTTCTATTCTTGTATAAGGTAGGCTACCATCTGCATTTTCTAAATGTATAATAGCGGCCTTAGCCATAGGATCTAGTGCTTCTATTTTTTGATCAAGCTCGTCTAATTTTTGAATATTTTTAAATGGTACCCACACGTATAATTTTTTATCGGTTGCGGTATCATTATCAACTGGGGCGAATACACCTACTTTTTTTATCCCATTTTCATGCATATAAGGTAGAAATGTATTTTTTAAAAAGGCATCAATATTCGTAATTTGTTTTGTAGTACTGCAATGGTATATTTGAATTAAGTAATAATCGCGCGCCTGCTCTTTTGCAAATGTGGAAATAGCTTTTTCAATATTTGCACTAGTCGTATTAGGCACAGTAGCGAAAATCATAAGACTTGCGAATAGACAAGTAATACTTAATAATAATTTTTTCATATGTTTTTATTTGTAAGGCTATAGGTTTTATTAGCCTTTGTTCTGTTTGAATTGTATTGTAATCTTATTTGAAACTTCTTCAAAAATAGGCCTTTAGCCTCTTTAAATGCTGTTCTCTTAGTAAATTTTTTGCTTGTATGTTTTGGATAGATTATATTTAAATATAATTTATGTGCTATGCAAAAAACTAAATCAGAACTAATTCCTTTTATATTAATTACTTCTTTGTTTTTTTTATGGGGCTTTGCACATAATTTAGACCCCATTTTAATTCCTCATTTAAAAAAGTCTTTCACCCTTACGACCACTCAATCCACCTTGGTGGACTCCTCGGTTTTTCTAGCCTACTTCTTTATGGCCTTACCAGCAGGCTATATTATGAAAAGGTGGGGCTATAAAACAGGTATCATTGCGGGTCTTTTATTATTTGCATTAGGCTCCTTCTTGTTTGTGCCTGCTGCCAATAATCAATCTTATAACTATTTCTTATTTGCCTTATTTGTAATTGCCTGCGGCTTAACTATTTTAGAAACCGCTGCGAACCCCTATGCTTCTTCATTAGGCGACCCTGGTTCTTCTACCCAAAGACTGAACCTGGCTCAATCCTTTAATGGCTTGGCCGCGGCCTTAGCACCTGCTATTGGTGCAAGAATAATCTTAACCAAGGGTTATAATAGTGAAGAATTAAGCAGTATGACTGCAGCTGCTCAAAAGGCGGCCTTAGCAGCAGAGGCCTATACCGTTAAAACTCCTTATACTATTTTAGGCATTATTCTTTTATGTATAGCCTTTTTGTTTTTTAAAATTAAGCTACCCGATATTAGAGAAAAAAATGGAACTAGAACAAATCAAACTATATTAAAAACATTTAGACATTCTCATTTAACATGGGCAGTCATAGCACAATTTTTTTATGTGGGTGCACAGGTATGTGTACTTAGTTTATTTATTTTATATGCTACTCAGTCGGCAAAAATTTCAGATATACAAGCAGCCGATTATTTAAGTATGGGTGGTCTTGCATTTTTAGTAGGCCGTTTTTTAGGTACTGCCTTAATGAAATATGTTAGGCCTAGAAATTTATTAACTTCTTTTGCTATTGTATGTGTGGTATTATGTTTAGTAGCTATTTTTGGTAAAGGAATGATTACCATTTATGCCTTAATAGGCATTTGTTTTTTTATGTCTATTATGTTTCCCACCATTTTCTCCTTAGGTATTCAAGAACTTGGTTCAGATACTGAAATGGCTAGTAGTCTAATAGTCATGTCTATTGTAGGGGGTGCTATTTTACCTCGTATTTTTGGCTTAATAAGTGATGCTACCGGCAATATACAAATGGGTTATATAGTACCACTAGTAGCTTTCGCTGTAGTAGCCTATTTTGGATGGAAGGGCAGTGAAATTAAAAAAGCCTAATGCTTGTATACTTTTCCGTCTTTCATTACAAAGTCAACATTTTGTAAAGCAGAAATATCTTTAGTAGGATCTTTTTTTAAAGCAATGATATCAGCAAAGCTACCTTCTTTAATTTCTCCAATTTTTCCTTGCATGCCTAGTAGTTCTGCTGCAGTGGTAGTAGCTGTTTGAATAGCTTGCACAGGACTTAATCCCCATTCAACAAAATAAGTAAAGTCTTTGGCTTGCGCTAAGTTCCAATCATAGCCACCAATATCAGTACCATAAGCTAGTTTAACACCCATCTTCATCGCTTTTTTAAAAGTAGCTTGAATAGATTGTTGAAAATATAAATTAATAGGACTTCCTAATTTTGCTCTTCCTTCGGCAACAAATTCATTCACAAATAAAGTAGGGCACCAGTAAATTCCTTTCTCTGCCATTACTCGCATACATTCTTCATCCATTCCACTTCCATGTTCTATAGTTGAGGCACCTGCATTAATAGCTGCTAGTATACCATCTCTCGTCATTGCATGTGCTGCTAATTTTTTTCTACTTACAATGGTTTCATCACCAATGGCTTTAATTTCTTCGTTGGTAAAATTTGGAATAGATCTGAAAGAGCCATCAGCTAAACGGTAATAACCACGGTCTGCATAAATTTTAATCCAATCAGCGCCTTGTTCAATTTGTTGTCTTACTGCTCTTCTAGCTTCATCAGCGCCCGTAATTTCTATGACGCCTTTTGGAAAATGTAATTCCCATGCATAATCGGATGCTTTTAAAGGATAATGTCCTGTGGTATTCATAGCTAAAGTAGAAACAATCATTCTTGGTCCGCTGATCACCCCTTTATTGATTGCTTTTTTAAGATCTACATCAGCAAAGCCCGCAGCTTCTGTGCCTAAATCACGAATAGTAGTAAAGCCATTCATTAAAGACTTCTCGGCACTTTTAGTAGCTCTTATGGTTCTATAGGGAATAGATTCTTTTAAAACTTGCACATCGTAATCCTCGGATGTGATATCGCCTTGCAGTAATACATGTGTGTGACAATCAATCATGCCCGGCATTACAAAATAATTACTTAAATCTATAATGGAATCGGCGGTACTTACACTACCACCTATTGAAACTACTTGATTGCCTTTAATAAGAATATTTTGTTTTTCAGCCACTATACCTGTTTTTGCATCTAATAATTTACCACATTTTATTAATATCGTTTTTTGTGCACTAATAGTAGCAGAAAAAAATAAGCTCATCCCAAGAATTAAATTACGCATCGTATATATTTTTAAGTTTAATATTAAATATTTTTAATTGATTTATTTCTCTAAATATATTAAAAGTTCATCTAAATGAATAAAAAATTCTATTGAATAATTTTATTTTTCTGCATCCAGGTTTTCATGACGCTGGTCCAGACAATTTCACTGGTGGGGTTTTTCATACCATAACCATGTGCCCCCTTTTCGTATAAATACAATTCAGCGGCTACTTTATGGGCTATTAAATTATCATAATAATGTATGGCGTTCGCTACGGGTACCACATCGTCGTCTTTAGAGTGTACTAAAAAAGCAATAGGAGCGTCTTTGGTAATTTGCTTTTCACTACTAAAATAATCAATGGCTTTATTGGTCTTCTCATCATTGGCGTTACCAATTAAATTAATTCTTGAACCTTCATGTCCTTCAGGTCCAAAGCTAATAACAGGGTAAATTAGTATTTGAAAATCGGGTCTTAATGAAACCTTAGTGAGGTTTTCAATTTTAACATCACTATAATGCGTGGCCAGGCTAGACGCTAAATGCCCGCCTGCAGAAAAGCCCATGATACCTATTTTATTTTGGTCAATGCCCCAGCTACCAGCATTGGTTCTTGCCATTAGTATGGCCTGCTGAGCGTCTTGTAAAGGTGCTATCGTTTTATCTATTTGATTTGCATCATTCGGAATTCTATATTTTAAAACAAGGGCGTTCACTCCAATACTATTAAAATATTTTGCTACATCTGTGCCTTCATGTCCCGCAGCAAGAATACTATAGCCTCCCCCTGGACAAATAATAACACAAGGTCTTTTAGTATTGTCGTTAGCTACTCTTAAATATTGATAAGTAGGTATAGATACTTTCTCTACAATTAATATACCCGTACTGCTAGATTCAGCTTCTTGATTTTTTGAAGAAATATTATTAGGTATAGTTTTATATAATGGCTGGTACTGTGCTAAGGAGGTAGACATATTAAAAAATATTAAATAAACAAGTAAGCTAATTGTAGTAAAAATTTTATTAGGCAGCATAGGACTTCATTTTAATAATTTGAACAATTTTCAAAAAATTTAGATATACTTTTATTAATGAGTTATTATTATTTAATTTTATTTTTCAAATTTATTTCGAACCCTGAATTAACAAAGTATAAAAATTTATACATTTTTGAAAATCAGTTACTAATAATCTTTCATCAATACCATGATATCCTTTGGCATTAGTAATAGGTGTGAAATTAATAACTCCGTCGCTTATATCTCTGTAGTTTCTAGAATCGGTAGCACCTACCATTAACATAGGAGCCACTATAACATCATCTACTATGGAATTGATAACTTGCTCCACTCTTTTAAAGGCCTTGCTATTGATATCTGTAGTTGGAGAAGGCAGTGTACTATAATTATGGTAGTAAGTAATTTTTATATTAGTGTCATTGATTGCTTTTTCTACATAATTGTATACATCTTTTTGTGTCTCCCCTGGTAAAATTCTGCTATTAACATAGGCTGTAGCGAATGTTGGAATGACATTATCTCTTACGCCACTATTCACAATAGTAGGCACAATGGTAGTTCTTACTAAAGCATTGGTACTAGGCGCTTCCGATAAATTATTGATGACTTGACTTTCAAACAACCACATATTTGAAAGCATCATTTTTTTCCAAAAATTATCGGTGAATCCACTCACTCTTTCTAAATAAGCTTTAATAGGAGGAATTATTTTGGCAGGCATTTGATTTTCTCTTAATTTATAAAGTCCCCTACTTAAAATATCAATGACAGTTGTTTGTCCTGGAATAGAAGAATGGCCCCCTGCTTTTTGTGCAGTCAAAATTAAAGTGACATAGCCTTTCTCTCCCACACCAATAGAGGCAATGGGTCTTTTAACATCTTTCATATCTTCTGTAGAAATTTCTCCTCCTTCGTCAACTACTATATCAAATCTTTTATGAAGCGATTTAAAATATTTTACCACTGCGGTAGCGCCATTACCACTCGATTCTTCATCTGCACCAAAACACAATAAAATAGTTTGTTTAGGTTGAAAGCCTTTAGCTAATTGAGCTTCGGCGGCTTCTAAAATACTAATCATACTCGATTTATCATCTAGCACACCTCTTCCCCATATATAACCCTCTTTCACTTCACCCCCATAAGGAACGGCATGCCATAATTTAACGGCGGAAGCTTCTACAGGCACTACATCGTAATGTGCCATTAAAACCATGGGAAGTAAACTTGTATCCGTTCCTTTCCATTCGTAGATATAATTAAAACTATCCACAATAGTTCTAGGTAAATTTTTATGAATTAATGGGTAAGATTTTTCCATAAATTTTCGATAGGCTAAAAAGGTAGCTGTATCAAATTGATAAGCATCGTTAGGTGTTTCAGTTTGAAGCTGAATGGCTTCAGACATATGGGCAATGGCATTAGTAGGTATAACTTCTAAGGGCGTACTTTTTTGATGCGCACCTGGGCTATTAGTAAATGTTTTTATAAGTACTATTGTAATAATTACAAGTAGTCCAATTCCTAATATGGCTAAAAGCTTTTTCATATAAATACAGTTTAGTTATATTCTGTAATATACGAAAACTAGCCTATAAAATAAAAGCACCCCTTGGTTTGAAAGGGGTGCTTTAGGTATACAATTTTACTTATTTATGGGATAAAAATGCTTACTCCTGGTCCCAGCCCCTTCTTTTACTTACTTCGTGACGCATTTTATATAGAAAGTCTCTTTCAATACGCAAGGCTTTATTCACTCTTTCTTCTGTTTTTAATACAGGTAGTAAATCGGCTTTGTATTTTTTTCTAGCATTCAACATGGCTTCTTGCATTAGAATTTCATCATTCATTTTTGTTTTAATAATTTCTTGCATTAGTTTTTTATGCGCTTCATGTACTGGCCAGAATCCTTCTGCTTCGGTGGTGGTAAGCTCCAAATTTTTAGTAATAAATTGAATTTTAAACATTTCAATTTTTTCCCTTTGTTCTGGTCTCATTCTATCTCCTCTTCTTAGACCAGGTGCACGATCGTCTCTTCTTTGATCTTCTCCTCTATTTTCTCTTGGCGGAGGAGGAGGGGGTCCTTGTCTTCTATCTGGATTAGGCTGCGCTGTTAGAGTAATATGAACTAGCATGCCTAAAAAAAGAATGTAGATACTCTTTTTCATTTAGTTATATTTTTTTTTATTTCTTCAATTTGTTTTTTATCTAAAGTAGAAAGTCTTGCATTTTCTTTTTGCATCTGTGCTTGTACATCTATTTCTGCTATCCATTCATTGGCATCTACATAGGTTTCAATTTCTTCAATACTAAGATCTTGCAGGGAGATATTGTTAGTTACCATGGAGGCCTGCGTTTTTTTAGAAACCGAATTATTTAAGAAAATAAAGGAACCACCCACTACGATAATAAAAGCCGCTGCAATAGCCCATCTATTGATAGGCTGCATAAAGGAAGGCAAGAAAAATATTTTTGCATTTTTCTTTTCTAATTTTTCTGATCTTTCATTTGCAATCCTGCTCATTAATTGATCAGGAAAAGATTCAAAATAATTTAAAGGGGCATCTATCTTAGACGCATTAAATTGGCTTAGGCTTTGTTTATTCAACAAGCTTTCTGCCCAAGCGCGGTCTTGCTCTAAGCTGTTACCTATACTGTCTTGATTATTAAATTCTGTATCCTTTTCCATATCCTTATTTTGACTATTTTTTATACTATAAGTTTAAAGTTGTTTAATAAAACCCTCTACTTTTTTCACTGCCTGGTGATAATTGGCCTTTGCACCCCCAATCGTTGTTCCAACAATAGAGGCAATTTTTTCATAATCGAAACCCTCGTAATAGCGCAACATAAACACAACCTTCTGTTTTTCAGGTAGTTGGCTAATGGCACGGTCGAGGCCTATTTGAATTTCAGTGCTTTTGGGGCTATCAGTGCTGGCAGTGGCGTTCTCATAGTCCAATAAATCACTATTGGAGGGGTTTGTACCCTGCTTTTTTTGCTTTTGTATATAATTAAGGGTCTCATTATAGGCAATTCTGAATAGCCAGGTGGTGAATTCGCTTTCCATCTTAAAGCCATCTAATTTATCCCAAATCTTTATCCAAACAAGTTGTGCAATATCATCTGCGTCTGCATGGTCGGTGACCATTCTTTTAATTTGGTAGTAAACTTTTTGCTGATGTTTTTTCAGAAGGGCAGTGAAATTGGCTTCTCTATTAGTAGATGCTTGAAACTGAATAATAAAGGCTTGATCACTTGCCATAATATGCTAATGTAACAAAAAGTTTTAGGAATTAACCTATTTTGACTATTTTGTCTTGCTTTAATTGTATGCCGCTTAAAGCAAGAGGCATCTTAAAATTTATAATTACGAAGCACCTAAAAATTTATTGTATGAAGTATATTAAAATTTGTTTGCTATTATTAGCGGTAGGGCTTGCTGGAAAATCTTGGAGCCAAGATTTATTGAATACGATTACTAAATCAGAAACAGAGCGTATTGAAAAGTATTTATCCTCAGATGAATTAGAGGGGCGTAAAACATTTAGCAAGGGCATTGACAAGGCTGCTGCTTTTATTGCCAATGAATTTGCTCAAGCAGGACTTAGTACTTTTAAAAATAGTGCTAGTTATTTACAATCTTTTTCAAGAATGTCTGCCAAGTTTATTAGTGCCTCAGGAAATTTTGACGGCAATACTTTGGATCAAAAAAATATAATAGTGGTAACACCTCAAGCAAATTTCTCCATTACAGAAGCTAGTGGTTATGAGGTGGTAAAAATAAATAAAGAAGATAATTTTGGTATGGCCATTAGAAAATATATGGGAGCTGGTAAAAATTATTTAATTCTACTAGATGAATCTTTTGCACAGAACTTTAGCCGCTTAACAAATTTAAAATCGAATATCACCGAAAATCAAAAATCGGTTGTGTTTGTATTAAGTAATTTAACACCTACAAAGTTTACTATAGAGGCTACACATAAAATTGAAAATCTTAGTTTAGCCAATGTGGTAGCGGTTATACCAGGTAAGTCACTTTCAAATGAATATGTCATTTTTTCTGGTCATTATGATCATTTAGGTATTAATAGTACGAGAGCAGTGAATGGAGATAGCATTTACAATGGAGCCAATGATGACGCTGCTGGCACCACTGCTATGATTATGCTTTCTAAATATTTTAAAAAATTAAATAACAATGAACGCACTTTAATTTTTGCAGCATTTACTGCAGAAGAAGTGGGAGGTTTTGGTGCACAATATTTTTCAAAACAGTTTGACCCCATTTCGGTGAAGGCTATGTTCAATTTAGAAATGATTGGTACAGAAAGCAAGTGGGGTAGAAACAGCGCTTACATTACAGGCTATGAAAAAACAGATATGGGCGCTATTTTACAAAAGAATTTAACAGGCACGGCCTTTACTTTTTATCCAGACCCTTATACCGATCAAAATTTATTTTACAGATCAGACAATGCCACCCTTGCGCGCTTGGGTGTGCCCGCACATACTATCTCTACCTCTAAAATGGATAGCGAGCCTAATTATCACAAGCCTAGTGATGAATTTCAAACCTTAGATATAGACAATATGAATGAGATTATTAAAGCCATTGCAAAAAGTGCGCAGTCCATTATTGCAGGAAAGGATACCCCTTCAAGAGTTGATACTACACAATTAAAATAAAAAGGCTCACTTATTAAAATATTGGCGCAGTTATTTAAATAAATTTAACTGCTCATTAAATTGTTTCAAATTCTCCCTTATCGGTATTCTTTTGAACCTTATCTGCTTCAAATATTTTTCCATTGATGGCAATGTATACGCCAGGGCTTACAACTTGCACAAAGGCCAGTGCACTTCCTAAATTAAATAATCCATCAGAGCTACCAAACTTATATGGCACCATGGCGCCCGTTAGCACAATGGTTTTGTCTTTACAATGCTTTGCTAAATAAGAAGCAGTGAGGGTCATAGTATCGGTGCCATGGGTAATTAAAATTTTATCATCCTTGATTTCATTACAAGCAGCGGCAATTATTTGTCTGTCGGATTCAATGAAGTCTAGGCTATCTTTCATCATGAGTGTAGTAATGGATAGATCCAATTTACTTCTACCTAATTGTAACATTTCATGTAAATGTGTTTCTTTAAAAAACAAACTACCATTAAGTTCATTGTACTCTTTATCAAAAGTACCCCCTGTTACAAAAACCTTTATTGTATTTGACATAGAAATTATTTTTGATGAAAGCTATCGCCTATAAAAGCAAGTGCGTCAATGATACCGGTTCTCCAATAAGTCCAATTATGAGCACCGTCTCTCACTCGAAATTCATGAGGTACATTTTTATTAGTGAGTGCTATATGTAATTGGGCATTGCCAATGGTTAAAAAATCGTCGTCACCGCAATCAATCCAATACCTCACTGCGGATAATTCTTCTTTTGTCTTTTTTTCAATAATAGCTAAGGGGCTATTGCTTAACCAGGCTGGGGTTAAGCGGTCTTTTCCTTTTAAATTTTTACCCATTGAATTACCAAATAAACCATTGAACATACCCTCGTTCAGATTAATAATATCATTATCTGTCCAAACAGCCGCACTAAGTGGTGCAGCAGCAACAAATAAATTAGGGTATTTAAGGGCATATAATAATGAACCATAACCACCCATGGAAAGCCCAGCAATGCCTCTGTATTTTCGCTCAGCTTTTACTTTATAGGTTTTTTCAATATGCGGAATGAGTTCTTTAATAAAAAAGTCTTCGTAATTTAAATTACCATCGGCCGCATTAATATAAAAACTTGTAAAGCCATCGGGGGTTACAATAATCATAGGAGAAATTTTACCCGTTTTAATGGCATCATCTGCTAAGCGGTTAACTTCCCCAAATTGAATCCAACCATCATCGGCATCGCCATAACCATGTAATAAATAAGTTACAGGATAAGCGCGCTCGCTGGTATAATAGTCACTAGGCAAGAAAATGGAATAATGCACTTCTTTATTAAGTATGGCACTTTTAATAACTTGTTTTTCTTTTACAAACCCTTGCGCAAAGCTGCCAATTATAAAACTGAAAACGAAAAGTAGTAGTAGTTGTATTTTTTTCATCTCTCTTTTATTTATTAAAAATTTTTATTTTAAAATAATATTAATCTTTTTCTATTGATGATTAATAAGTATCATCATTTATTTCTAACCAATAGCCGTCTGGGTCTTGTAACCAAATTTGATGAACGCCGTCAGGGCGGGTAGTAATGGCATTTTTATTACCACTCACATCTTCAAAGGGTAGTTGCGCTGCTTTTAATTTTTCTATAAAGACTTTAAAATCAGGCTCGGTATAACAAGTATGCTGATTTTTATAATATTCTTTTTTTTGAGTCGAGCCTTGTATTACATGCAATTGACTGTGTTCACCAGTTTTAAACCAAAGGTGTTGACCGTCATGAAAAGGTTCTGGAGTAGGCTCAAGGCCAATAATTTTACTATAGAAATTACCTGTTTTTTCCATGTCCATCACAAAAATGGCAGTATGGTTAATATGTACTTTTGTATTTTTTTCTTGCGCAACTAACTGTAGCGAAACCATTATTAAAAATGGCAGCAATATTTTTTTCATAAGGCCTTATTTTTAAGCCTAAGATACAAAAAACAAAGTGCTGATAAAAGAATGTTTTAGAAACTAGTTTTTACGCTTTAGAGGCTTATCAAACATATCTAATTTATCTTGAATAGGATTGTCAGAAATGGAAGCTGCTTGCAGTTTATCGGCCCTTGAAACTGGTATAGTAATGCCAATGGTATTGGGCTTATAGGCAACAGGGCCAATGATATTGAGTGCTTTATTTAAGTAGGTTTCTGTGGGGTCGCCCAATAATTTATAAGGAAGAATATCGTCTGCAAGTGCATAGTCTGGTAAAAAACCATTTACTGTACCATAATCGGATTGGTCTAGTGAATTTAATATTTTAAAGGTGATAGGTTGTAAACCATAATTCCATCTTTTGGCGTTATCGGTAATGGTAAAAGAACCTACATTTTTTCCATAGGTATGATCACCAATTAAAATGACACTCATAAATGGCTTTAAATTATTAATAATAAGTTCACTAGCCGATGCAGTGCCATTAGAAGTTAAAACAAAGACTCTATTTAAGGAACCAATATTACTAGCCTCCATTTTAAAATTAGTGAGAAGGGCTGATGATCCATATTGTTTTATTACTTCCTTCGTATAAGTATCGTTATACAGTCTTTTATTCATCACTTTATCTACTTTGCTTGCCAAGTCTTTTACTATTAAAGTGGTTAATAAATCTGAATTGGTAACATAGCCACCTCCATTATAACGAAGGTCAATGACTAGTTCGTTGACTCCTTTTTCTTTAAATCTGCCAAATACTGCTCTTAAACTATCATCAAAACTTGTTAAGAATTGTAAGTAGGCAAAATAGCCCACTTTCTTCCCGGCCCAATTAATAACGGTGTCTTGTAAAATGGGATTAGTTTGTAATTCCACTTTAGTAACGGTTATAGTTTTACCTGTACTGCTAAATACTTTATTATTATATGCACCTAGGCCTAATTTCAAAGTTTGGTTTTGTAAAACTGAATTATAATTAGAGGCAGTAACGGTTTGGTCATCTACCGATAAAATAATGTCTCCTCTTTTTAATCCATTTTTTTCAGCAGGACTTCCTTTTAATACATAGGCTATCACTAAGGCAACATTTACTTGTGTATTGTCGGTATAAAAAGCGCTCACCCGAATACCTAAGACAGTATTAATACCATTTAATTGGTTTATTAAATTAGCGGAACTGCTATCAATCCATGAAAAACGATCGGTGGTTTTATAATCATATAAAATACTATAAAAATAATCCATGGGATTACTACTAGTATTTGTTTTAGAAATGGCTGGCATTTTATCGGTCCATAAATAATAGGCCGTCATATTCTCATGAATCCAGGTGTTTACGTCGGTATTGTTGTTCTTTGTTACAGTCGCATTGTCTGTTCCTGGTGTAACGACTGTTGCTGGTATGGTCGTAACCGATTTGTTACAAGCCATTATGCCAATGATTAAAAATCCAATAAGTAATTTACTTGGTTTCATACTATTATGTTTTACTACCTAAATTTAAGAAATTTATGTGGTACTAGGTTTAATTAACTTAATTTTGTGAACCATAGAAGTGATTCTAGGTGAATAACAAATACAAAAAAGATGAAAAAAATACTATACACTTTACTGCTTTTAAACTTCTTTTTTTCAGTGAATGCACAAAAAATAAACAGCTATGCTAAGTCTGTCAATGAATGGCATAAAGCCCGTATATCCGATTTAAAAACACCTGCGGGTTGGTTAAATTTAGAAGGTCTTTACTGGTTAAAAAAGGGCACAAATAGTTTAGGAAAAAAAGAAGGCAGTGATTGTAGGTATAATAATGCGGCATTCCCTAATGAATTAGGCTCCTTTATTTATGAAGGCGATTCTGTGCTTTGGATGAATAGCGCCAACAATACAATTAAAGTGAACGGAGTATTAGTGAATGGAGTAAAGCCTGTAAAAGTATTTTATAAAGAAGAGCAAGCTATTACCATGTCATGGTCTCATTATACTTGGACCATTATAAAAAGAGAAGATAAAATAGGGGTTAGGTTTAGAAATGTAGAAGCCAAGACTTTAGTTCATTTTAAAGGCATAGATCGATTCCCTATTGATTCAAACTGGCGTGTAAAGGCTAGCATGGTGGCGCCTTCACAAAACTTATTAATGATTACCAATGTACTGGGTCAAACTACCGCTACCAAAACAGCAGGCAAATTATTATTTACCATTAATAATAAAGAATACTCATTAGATGTGATTGACGAAGGAGGGCCTAAATTTTTTATTGTATTTGCCGATGAAACTGCAGGCAAAACTACTTATGGAGCAGGACGTTTTATTGATATACCTAAACCCGATGCTTTAGGCAATACAGAAATAGATTTTAATTTAGCTTATAATCCGCCCTGTGCCTTTACGGCCTTTGCTACCTGCCCCTTACCTCCGCCACAAAATAGATTAAAACTGGCCATCACCGCAGGTGAAAAAAATTATGGTAATCACTAGTGGGTCCTTTACCTTTGAAAATAGATGAATCAAAACTCAACCATAACACCCACCATTGCCATAGTAGGCCTGGGTTATGTAGGCTTACCATTAGCGCTTGCCTTTGCTAAGCAGTATACTGTTATTGGTTTTGATATTAATGAAGCAAGGGTAAGTGATTTAGAGAATGGTAAAGACCATACTTTAGAATGTACAGAAGCTGAAATTAAAAACGCTACATATTTACAATTTACGAGTTCGCTTAGTTCTATTAAAGAGGCTACTATATTTATTGTAACAGTTCCTACTCCCGTTGATGTCGATAAACGCCCTAACTTAAAACCATTATTAGACGCAACTGCTATGATAGGTTCGGTTTTAAAAAAAGGAGATATCGTTATTTATGAAAGCACAGTGTATCCTGGTTGCACAGAAGAAGAATGTGTTCCAGTTTTAGAAAAACAAAGTAGTTTAGTATTTAATAAAGATTTTTATTGTGGGTATTCTCCAGAAAGAATTAACCCGGGTGATAAAGTACATACACTTACTACTATTAAAAAATTAACAGCAGGTTCTACACCAGAGACAGCTGATAAGGTAGATGCACTTTATGCAAGTATAATTATAGCAGGTACTTTTAAAGTATCTAGTATAAAAGTGGCAGAGGCTGCTAAGTCAATTGAAAATGCACAACGCGATATTAATATTTCTTTTGTGAATGAGTTAGCACTCATATTTGATAGAATGGGTATTGATACGCATGAGGTATTAGAAGCCGCTGCTACGAAATGGAATTTTTTACCCTTCAAGCCAGGCTTAGTAGGCGGACATTGTATTGGGGTAGACCCTTATTATTTAGCGCATAAAGCCACCAGTTTGGGCTATCATCCGCAGGTTATTTTATCGGGAAGAAATGTGAATGATCAAATGAGCAGTTTTGTGACTGAAAAATTAATGCAGTTATTAAGTGTTAATGGTATTGCCACTAAAGGCGCCAAGGCATTAATACTGGGTGTAAGCTTTAAAGAAAATTGCCCTGATATCAGAAATTCAAAAGCCTTTGAAATATATAGCCAGCTTAGTGCTGCGGGCATGCAGGTAGATGCTTTTGACCCTTATGCCAATGAGGTAGAAGTGAAAGCAAAACAGAATATTCAATTAGTGAATGCCTTGGGGAAATATGATGCAATCGTACTTGTAGTAGCCCACGATTTTTTCAAGTCATTGGATTATGCAAGCCTGAAGCGCTCAGATAAAACTATTATTTACGATACCAAGGCCTTCTTGGATAGAAGCATTGTAACAGCAAGATTATAATACTTACTCTTGATTACTATTTATTTAAAAAATAACTACTGCACTTTTGAGAATCTACTATTGCCCTATTGAGGATGATAAGTACGCGCTGCATTTTTTAGTACTTCGCTTTTATCTAAGCTCATTTTTTTCACTTGCTGCGCTTGATACATGGCACGTTGGTCGGCATAATGTGCATCCCCTTTATTAGAGCTTGCTCCAAAAGTATTCACTGTTTCAATAAGGGGTAAACCTCCGTCTTTAGGAAAGCGAACAAATTCAATATAGGCATCCCCACTATTCATTTTTCTTTGCCCAACACCATAGGGTTGAGTTTGAACTGCAGCAAGTACATCAGGCATTCCACCTTGTGGCCAGTTCTCATCGCCTCTTACAAGTCTTTGCATTTCACCTAAACTTACGTCCAGTCTATTATAATTTTTCATTAAAA
>JBBAJX010000003.1:0-126909 GCA_040403885.1 Sediminibacterium sp.
ATAAACAAGGAAAATTAATTGGCTTAATTACTTATCGCGATATTTTACAATTAAGTGCTTTCCCGAATGCAGTGAAAGATAAAATTGGTCGTTTATTAGTAGGCGCTGCCTTAGGTATCACCAAAGATTTATTAGACCGCGCTGCTGCTTTACAAAGCGTAGGCGTGGATATTGTTTCATTAGATAGCGCACATGGTCATAGCAAAGGTGTTATCGAAGCTTTAAAATTATTGAAAAAAACTTATAAGAACTTACCAGTCATTGCTGGTAATGTAGCTACTGCAGAAGGTGCAATCGCTATGGCGAATGCAGGTGCCGATGCAGTGAAAGTAGGCATTGGACCAGGTTCCATTTGTACCACTAGAATTGTGGCAGGTGCAGGTGTTCCTCAACTAACGGCCATTATGGAAGCTGCTAAAGCATTGAAAGGAAAAAATATTCCAATTATTGCCGATGGTGGTATTCGCTACACAGGAGATATGGTTAAAGCATTAGCTGCTGGCGCCAATTGCATTATGATGGGAAGCATATTTGCAGGCACTGAAGAAAGTCCTGGAGAAACAATTATATATGAAGGTCGTAAGTTTAAAGCATACCGTGGCATGGGAAGTATTGGTGCCATGAGCCAAGGAAGTGGTGATAGATATTTTCAAGAGAATGAAGCTGATTCAAAAAAATACGTACCAGAAGGAATTGAAGGTCGTGTGGCTTACAAAGGAAACTTACATGAAATTGTTTATCAGTTTGTAGGTGGCTTAAAAGCAGGTATGGGTTATTGCGGCGCGAAAACTGTAAAGGACTTACAAAATGCAAAATTTGTTCAAATAACCAACGCAGGTATGAGAGAAAGTCATACACACGATGTAGAAGTTACTAGAGAAGCCCCTAACTATAGTAAGAAATAATAAACGCATTATACAACGGGCCTTGAAAAAATATATTTTTCTTTTTTTATTAGTCACATCATGCATTTTGAATATGCAGGCAATGGGGCAAGAAGCAATGGGGCAAGATACAAGCTCCTTCAAGCCGCGTATACAATTTAGTATTATTACCTGTGCTGCTGGTGAGGATATATATACCATTTGGGGTCACACTGCTGTAAGAGTGGTTGACAGCGTAAACCAAACCGATATTGTTTTCAACTACGGTACTTTTAATTTCAACGAACCCAATTTTATAACTAAGTTTCTTAAAGGCGACTTGCTTTATTTTGTTTCCATTAATAACTACAGCGACTTTTTAAAAGAATACCAATTCGAGAAAAGAAATGTTTACGAGCAAGTACTAAAAATAACAGCTGCAGAAAAAATAAAATGGTATACAGCCCTTCAAATAAATATGATAGGCGATAACCGTTTTTATTTATATAATTTTATTTCCGACAATTGTACTACTCGTGTAAAGGATGGCTTATTTAAAAATAGCGGCTTTCAGCCAACCGCCCTACCCACTATATCTTACCGATCGGAGGTGGTGAGCGCCCCATATAAACAAGGCCTGCCCTGGATTGGCCTAGGTATTGATTTATTATTAGGCGCCTACGCTGATCAAAAACCAAGCGATTTTCAAGCGGCCTTTTTACCCTTTTTATTACACCAACAAGTAGCTACCACCGGTCGATTAGTGCTCAAGGAAAATATTTTAACTTATGCTAGCGAAACAAATACTAGCACTGGTAGCCCTTTTTATATTTTATTTGTCTTTTTAATAGTATACAGTTTCAGTTCAAAATGGAATAGCCTAATTACACAGCGCTTAGCTAAAGTATTAGATGTTTTGCTTTTAATTTCTTTTTCCGCTGGAGGCAGTTTAATGGTATACACGAGTATGGTTTCAAAACATACTGCCTGTAACCAAAATTATAATTTAATGTGGATGCATCCTTTATATATCATCGCCCTTATTTTTTACTTTTTTCCTTCCAAAGCCATTGGGCAAATTGGTTTACTATTCTTTGCATCTATTGTTGGATTAGTTTTAACAAGCTACTGGCTTCCTCAACACTTTTCTAAAGAAGTTTGGGTATTAATAGCCATAGCCGCATTATTAAACTACAGACTAGTAGAAAAAGGACACATCAATGCTCTATTTAACAAATAATAACTCATTTAAAGAAAAATGCCTTCAAGAAAAAAATCACATACTTCATATCAAACAACTTATACAAACAATTCATTTAAAATAATAGCATGTCAAAAATAATACTCATAACAGGTGCTAGCTCGGGTTTTGGAAAAGCCATTGCAGAAAAATTTGCAGCAGGTGGATGGAACTTAATTTTAACAGCACGCAGAAAAGAAAAATTGGAAGCGGTGGCCACAGCCATTGAACAAAAATATAAAGTAAAAACTTTGTCTTTAATTTTTGATGTACAAAACAAAGAAGCCGTGTATCAACAAATAGGTAGCTTACCTAGCGAATGGCAAGCCATTGACCTACTAGTAAACAATGCAGGCCTGGCCTTAGGCAGAGACTCTTTTGAAAATGCCAATATCGAAGACTGGGAAACCATGATTGACACCAATGTAAAAGGTTTATTATATACTTCTAAAGCAACCCTTCCTTATTTAATTAAAAACCAAGGGCATATTATAAATATTGGTAGTACAGCAGGCAAAGAAGTTTATAAGGATGGGAATGTATACTGCGCTTCCAAGCATGCAGTAGACGCCATTACCAAGGCTCAAAGAATTGATTTATTGCAATACAAAATAAAAGTAACTGCTATTCATCCGGGTGCAGTAGAAACCGATTTTTCTTTAATCAGATTTAAAGGAGATGCTGTGAAGGCTGCTGCCGTATATGCAGGATACGAACCCTTAAAAGCAGAAGACATTGCTGATACGGCTTGGTATGTAGTTAATTTACCTAAACATGTTTGTATTAATGATATTGTAATGACTTGCGTAGCACAAGCCAATTCAATGTACTTACATAAAGACGCCTAATTAAAATACTTAATTTTTAGTTCACAAAAAGATTGACTCTAAAAAGATTGACTCTAAAAATTTCTACTGAATTGAAGAGATTTTAAGTGCTCCAAACCAGCTTGAAAATCTTTCCAAATTTCGTACACAATTTCAGCTGCTGGTTGTATAGTATCTATCATGGCAGTTACTTGCCCAATTTCTAATTCTCCATTTTCTATATCGCCTTCAAACATTCCCATCTTTGCTCTTCCTTTGCCTAAACGCTCTGCTAAGGATTCTTTACTAGCTCCTTGTTTTTCAAAAGCTAAAATTTCATTGGCAAATTTATTTTTTAATAGCCTTACCGGCGCTAATAATTTTAAACCTAATTCAGTAGCCCCTTCCTTTGATGCTATAATAGCATTTTTAAAATGTATATGCGATGAAGCTTCTATACTACAAACAAATCTTGAACCTATTTGCACCGCTTCAGCACCTAGTACAAATGCTGCTAACATTTGAGCTCCTGTGGCAATACCTCCTGCAGCAATGACTGGAATTTTTACAGCCTTAGACACCACGGGTATTAAAACCATACTGGTAGTTTCCTCTCGTCCATTATGACCACCTGCTTCAAAACCTTCTGCTACCACAGCATCACAACCTGCTGCTTCTGCTTTTAAAGCAAACTGCGCACTACTTACTACATGCACCACTATGCATCCTGCAGCTTTTAAACTAGCTGTCCATGTTTTGGGATTGCCTGCACTTGTAAAAACAATAGGTACTTTTTCTTCAATGATAATATTAATATGCGCTTGCAAATCGGGATACAACATGGGCAGGTTTACAGCATAGGGCTTACTGGTGGCTGCTTTTATTTTTTGAATATGTGTTTTTAATACTTCCGGATACATACTACCCGCACCAATAATACCCAAACCACCTGCATTACTTACAGCACTGGCTAATTCCCATCCGCTGGCCCAAACCATTCCTGCTTGAATAATGGGTAGGTCAATTTTAAATAAACTTGTAATTCTATTTTCAAAAAGCATATAAAAAATTTAATGCCAAAAAAGAAATTATTAATTCACTATTATTTGTAATAACTATGTAAGTTTTTATCCGAAATCTATTTCTGTATTATCTCCAATATTTAAGGTACGGCTTAAGCCTTTCACCGCTGCATCACTTCCAATTAATGAATTATCTAAAACCACTTCATCCAAAGTAGTGTAGGATCCAATAATACTTTCTTTTACCACCGAACTTTTAATAGTGGTATTATTTCCAATAGTCACATGTGGGCCAATAATAGAGTTTTCTATTATACATCCTTCTGCAATACTTACAGGTGCTATAATAATACTATTTGGATAGGTTTCGGCGTTAACAGCAAGTCCGCCTGATTTCTTAAGCAGTACTGCATTGGCTTCTAATAAATTTTCTTTCTTACCACAATCATACCAATGTTTCACTTTAAAGCCTTTGAATTGAACTCCTTTTTTAATCATACAATCAATGGCATCAGTTAAATTGTATTCGCCATTTGATTTTATATTATCTGTAAATAATTGTTGAAAACATTCAAATAAAATAACCGACTCTTTTATTTTATATAAACCTACTAATGCATTATTAGATTTTGGAATAGCTGGTTTTTCTACCGCATGTTCTACAAAATATTCTTCATTCATTTCCACCACTCCAAACTGTCTCGGATCATCTACTTTTTTTACACCTAACATACTAAAGTTACTTTCCATTACTTCTTTAATATCAAATTCACAAATAGTGTCTCCTAGAGAAATAAATACTTCATCATTACCCACAATGGACTTGGCTAATTCAATAGCATGGGCTGTTCCTAGTCTATCGTTCTGATACACAAAATGAGTGGTTAAATTCGGATAAGTAACCTTAACATAATCTTGAATTTTTTCACCTAAATAACCTACTATAAAAATAAATTCTGTGATGCCCGCTTCTTTTAACTGATCCACAATAAAACTAAGTATGGTTTTACCTGCAATAGGGATGAGCGCCTTAGGCTGCGTATAGGTATGAGGACGGAGTTTAGCGCCAGCTCCAGCAACAGGAATAATAGCCTTCATTGTTTACTTTTTAGGGGGGGTTAAAAGTAGCAAATAACTATTAGTAATGGAACAAATTTGAGCCTCAATTGTTCAATTTTGTACAAAGCGCTTGAAAATGTGAATATTAGGCCGCCAACTGTTGAAAAAAAGCTTTGAGTAGGGGTAATAATGAATTAATTTTGCAAAATAGAACAGTTTAAAAAAAGAAATATGCAAAGAGATACACTTGTTTTTGACATCATTAACCAAGAATTAGAACGCCAAAGAAGAGGCATTGAATTAATAGCTTCTGAAAATTTTACCAGCTTACAAGTAATGCAAGCCATGGGTGGTGTAATGACCAATAAATATGCAGAAGGCTATCCAGGGAAAAGGTATTATGGCGGTTGTGAAATTGTAGATAAAACAGAACAATTAGCCATAGACCGTTTAAAAGAAATTTTCGGTCTTGAATATGCAAATGTGCAACCACATAGTGGTGCGCAAGCCAATGCCGCACTAATGCTTGCCATCTTAAAAAATGGTGATGGTATTTTAGGTTTAGACTTAAGCATGGGTGGCCACTTAACACACGGCAGTGCGGTAAATTTTTCTGGTAAAATTTATACGCCACATTTTTATGGAGTCGTAAAAGAAACGGGTTTGATTGATTATGAAATGTTAGAAAGTCAAGCGAGAACACATAAGCCTAAATTGATTATTTGTGGTGCTAGTGCTTATAGCCGTGACATCGATTACGCACGCATAAGAAAAGTAGCAGACGAAGTAGGTGCTTTTGTACTTGCCGATATTGCACATCCTTCTGGATTAATTGCGAAAGGTTTATTAAGCTCTCCTTTTAATCATTGTCATTTTGTTACATCTACCACGCATAAAACTTTACGCGGACCACGTGGTGGCGTTATTATGATGGCTAAAGATGGTGAGAATACTTTAGGCTTAAAAGACATGAAAGGGAATTTAAGATTATGGTCCAATGTCATTGATATGGCGGTATTCCCCGGCACACAAGGTGGACCACTAGAACACGTGATTGCTGCTAAAGCCATTGCTTTTGGAGAAATATTGTCTGATGAATTTATGGCGTATCAAAAGCAAGTACAAAAAAATGCGAAAACCATGGCTGCAGCTTTTGTTGCGAAAGGATATGAAATTATTAGTGGTGGAACGGACAATCATTTAATGCTAATTGATTTACGCAATAAAAATATTAGTGGTAAAAAGGCAGAGCAAGTTTTAGGACATGCCGATATTACTGCCAATAAGAACATGGTGCCTTACGACGATAAATCGGCCTTTGTTACTTCTGGTATTCGTTTTGGTGTACCTGCTATTACTACACGCGGTATGAACGAAGACCATATTCCTTTTGTAGTAGAAGCTATTGACAAAGTTTTGATGAATGCAGATAACGAAACTATAATTGTAGATACTAAGAAAGAAGTGAACAAGTTTATGGAGCAGTTTGTATTGTATCCAGAATTAGGATAAGCTTAGCATTTGACTTTAATGAGATTAATGAGTTTAATCAGTATAGAAAGAACCTCCCTAACCCGGAGGTTTTTTTATTTGAAATAGATTAACTTTATACTATGATACAAAGAATACAAACCATTTGGCTTTTACTTGCCAGCGCTGCAGCCTTTTCTGCTCTGCGTTTTCCTTTTTATTATACGCCTACGCCCCTTGCTTTAGAAATTAATGGTAGCGCAGGGTATAGCACGCTTATCTCTTTGGCATTTAGTGCTTGTCTTTCTTTTATCACTATCTTTTTATATGGCAACCGTATGTTGCAACTTAAAGTAGTACTTCTAAACTTTTTATTATCGGTACTTATTGGCTACTTCGTTTACAAAATAGTTATAGCTTACCCAGGCGGTGGCTTCACCCTTCCTTCTCTTGCATTATTCATCATACCTATTTTGCAAATAATGGCAATAGTGAATATTTACAAAGACGATCGAAAAGTTAAAAGCGCAGATAGGTTACGGTAGTCTATTTCACTAGCCAGATTTTGTATAAAAATTAAACCTAAGCTGCTAAAACTAAGCTACTTCTAATTCTTTCTCTATAGCATTTTGAACTAACTGGTTCAAGCTAATTCCCTTCATAGTAGCAAGTAAGGCAGCTTTTTGATGTATTGCTGGTTTCACGCGTACATTAAAGGACCCTTTATAACTTTTCAATAATGGTTTATTAAAATGTTTACAGGACTCAATATACTCATCTACTGAAATTTTAAATTGTTGTATTAAGTCACCCACTTCAGTTGATTCATAGGTAACTAAATCATATATGCCTTCAATTTTACCAAATAATACTTGATCTTCATCGGTGTAATTAACAGATCCAATAAAACCTTTGTAGCTTAATGTGTTTTTCATTTTCTTTCTTTTAATTTTTCATTGATATACTTAATCAAATAGGGTTTAAGAATATTTCCTGGATGTGGTTTGTGAATTTTAAATTCATGCCCTATTGTTTCATTATGAAACGAAACTCTCGACCCAGAAGTTTTTCCTAAGTGGTATTCTTGATAACCAAGTCCACTTAACATTGTTTTTAATTCGTTATTAGTAAAATCCTTTGGTTGTGTTAAGAACCTTTCTAGTAGTTTATCTTTCTTTGTCATACAAATTTGCAACTATTTTGTAGTTACAACGTAAAATAGTAAAATAATTTTTAAACTGATAAAATTAATTTATCTAATCAATTGATTTTAAATAAGTTACATAGAAATTAGTCTAAGTACTTCCCTGTTTGAGAAGCCTTACATTTGGCTAAACCCTTGGGTACACCCGCATAAACCACGGTGCCTCCACCCTCACCCGCCTCTGGTCCCATATCAATTACCCAGTCGGCTACTTTAATAATATCGGTATTATGTTCTACTACTATTAAAGAATGTCCTTGCTCTATTAAAGCATTAAAAGCTTTTAATAATTTATGGATATCATGAAAATGAAGTCCTGTAGTAGGTTCATCAAATATGAATAACATTTTATTACTGGCTTTTCCTTTCCCTAAAAAGCTAGCTAGCTTCACTCTCTGCGCTTCTCCTCCACTTAAAGTGCTACTGCTCTGTCCTAATTTCACATAGCCAAGCCCCACTTCTTGCAATGGACTAATGGCAAGTACAATATTTTTTTCTTCCTTAAAAAATATAATGGCATCATCTACACTCATCTCTAGTACCTCGTAAATATTTTTTCCTTTGTACTGTACTTCTAAGACTGTTTCCTTAAATCTCTTTCCGCCGCAATCCTCACAGGTTAAATGTACATCTGCTAAAAACTGCATCTCTACTAATTGCTCTCCTTCACCTTTACAAGTATCGCACCTACCGCCATCTACATTGAAAGAAAAATGCTTGGGCAAAAAGCCTCTGATTTTTGAAAGCGCTTGTTTAGAATATAAGTCCCTTATGGCATCGTAGGCTTTGATATAAGTTACTGGATTAGATCTCGATGATTTTCCAATGGGGTTCTGGTCCACCATTTCTATTTGATCAATCAAGTGTATGTCGCCACTAATGGCATTATAACCGCCCACTATTTCTGTAGGAAGTGATTTTGCTTTTAATAAGGCATTGTACAATACTTGTTTCACCAAGGTGGTTTTACCACTACCACTCACTCCACTCACTACACATAAACTATGCAAAGGAAATTGCACATCAATAGTTTTTAAATTATGTAAATAAGCCCCTTCTAAATCTATAGAGTGTTTGGAGATTCTTGTTTTTGCTGGAATAGGTATACTCAGTGCACCACTCAAATACTTTCCTGTTAAACTATTTTTATCTTTTATAAGTGCTGGCGCATTTCCTACTGCTACTACTTCTCCGCCCTGGTGCGCTGCTAGGGGACCCATATCAATGATATGATCGGCCTGACGCATAATTTGTTCATCGTGCTCTACCACCACCACTGTATTACCTAAGTCTCTTAAGTTTTGAAGTACTTTAATAAGCCTTTCTGTATCTCTTGAATGAAGTCCAATACTTGGCTCATCTAAAATATATAATGAGTTTGTTAAATTAGATCCCAAACATCTTGTTAGTTGTATTCTTTGACTTTCTCCACCACTTAAACTATTGGCAAGCCTTGACAAGGTTAAATAACCCAAGCCTACATCCATTAAAGTTTGAATGCGTTGTTCTAATTCTATTAATAACCTTTTAGCCACTTGCTTATCATGCTCAGATAGTTTTAACCCCGTAAACCATACTTGTAAATACCTTACAGGCATTGCACATAATTCTCCAATATGCTTACCAGCAATTTTTACATACAAGGCTTCCTTACGCACTCTATAACCTTCACAATCGGGGCAATTAGTTCTTCCACGATACCTACTAAGCATTACCCTAAACTGTACTTTATATAAATGTGCTTTTACATCTTCAAAAAAATCATCTATGCCTAATGCCTTGCCCACACCCTCCCATAATTGCTTGGTCTGCGTTTTAGTTAACTTATTAATAGGTTGATGAATAGGAAAACCTGCCTTGCCCGCTTCTTTAATAAACTGATCCTTCCACCAAACTAATTTCTCCCCTTTCCATGGAGCCACCCCTCCATCATAAACCGATAAATTAGTGTTGGGTATGACCAAGTTTTCATCAATACCTAGAACCTGACTATAGCCTTCGCAAGTAGGACAAGCTCCATAAGAATTATTGAAAGAAAATAAATTAGGACTGGGCTCATCAAAATTCATCCCATCTAAAGTGAATTTATTATTAAAGGTTTTTAAAATAGTTTCATTTTGCTCCACCCATAAAATTCCTTCTCCTTCATAAAAGGCAGTACCAATGGAATCGCTAATTCTATGTAGATCATCTTCATCAAATGCTTTCACTACCACACGGTCTATTAATACATATACATCATGTGCCTTAATGGTCTTGTTTATTTCAGCCTTGGTCATCGCTAAGGCATCTTCAATTCTTAGGATACTTGATGTAGCTGTTGAATTATTTGTTTCTGTTGTAGATTTCAAATTTTCAGATGCACCACCTGCCCTTAAATAAATTCTAGAAAACCCTTTTTGTAATAATATATTTAACTCTTCTTGAATATCTCTTTTAGCTTGTTGTTTAAAGGGAACGATTAAAACCATCTTATCTCCTGTGTTCCCTTTTTGTATAAACTCCAAAACATCTTGTACATCTTGCTTTTTTACCTCTAATCCACTAATAGGAGAATAGGTTTTTCCCACCCTTGCAAAAAATACCCTTAAATAATCATAAATTTCGGTCATACTGCCCACTGTACTTCTTGGGGTACGCGTTACTACCTTCTGCTCAATGGCAATGGCAGGACAAAGTCCTTTTATATAATCTACATCGGGCTTGCCCATACGAGACATAAACTGCCTAGCATAAGAAGATAAGCTTTCCGCATAGCGCCTTTGACCCTCGGCAAATAAGGTATCAATGGTAAGAGACGACTTGCCACTTCCAGAAACCCCCGTCACCACAATAAATTGGTTACGCGGAAATTCAACAGATACATTTTTTAGATTATGCACCCTAGCCCCCACTACTTGTATATCATTGTTAGCTACCTCTGCTTTTTGTACTTTTTTACTGCCTGCCATATAGCAAAATAACAGATTCTAGCCCATTTTGTTGTAGAAATTTGTACCCTCTATTTTTATGCAAAATGTGGATAGCTTTAAAATGATTTTCTTGTTTTCCACAAATGAAAATTCGATGACTTTAGCTAGTAATTTGCCTTTACTAACCCATCGAAACCTACCCTAAAAAACAATGAACAAAGAAATCCAAATCACAGACAACGAACTCATTCAATCGTTTCAAGACGGTAATTCTCGTGCTTTTGATGCCTTATTAGAGCGTCACCAAAACAGAATTTACAATGCCATTTTATTCATGGTAAAAGATAGCTACTTAGCCGAAGATTTATTTCAAGAAATTTTAATAAAAATTATAGACAACCTTAAACAAAAGAAGTATTCAGAAGAAGGCAAATTTTTACCTTGGGCTTTACGCATCTCTCATAACTTTGTAGTAGACCATTTTAGAAAAGTAAAACGCACGCCTACTATTAAAACAAGTGATGACCAAGATTTATTTGAAATTATTAAGCATGCCGACCATCCTGCCGATTATAAAATGACCCGCAGTCAAACACATAAAAATATTCAAGAATTAGTTGACCTCCTTCCAGAAGAGCAAAGAGAAATTATTGTACTAAGACATTATGCCAATTTAAGTTTTAAAGAAATTGCCCAAATGACTAATTGCAGCATTAACACTGCACTTGGCAGAATGCGTTATGGCTTAATTAACTTAAGGAAGATGATGACCGAGCGTGGCATGAGTTTGTAGATTTTATGTTCGTCTTTTATAAAATATAAAGACTCCATAAATCACTCTAATGATTTTATTTAAAAAAACTCCAATAGGAGTTTTTTTAAATTCAATAACCTTTATTTTGAATTTACTTTACTGGCGCTACATTGTAGCCAATTCAAATACTCCGAAGCATTGGGCGTATATCCTACCGGATTGGATAATAATTTTTGATTGGAGCTCATGACTACATATAAGGGTTGCGAAGACTGGTTAAAGTTTTCAGCCTGAAAAGTGGCCCATAAATCGCCCACACTTGTTATCTCTTTATTATCTCCTGCCTTAGTAGTATAAGTAAAGCGCTTATCTACAGGAAGTAATGCCTTATCATCTACATACAATGAAACGAGTATAAAATTGTTTTGTATAAAGCTCATCACAGCAGGGTCGGTCCAAACATTTTCTTCCATTTTACGACAATTTACACAAGCCCACCCTGTAAAGTCAATAAGTATAGGTTTGTTTTCTTGTTTAGCTAACTGCAGGGCCTTCTCATAATCGTTCACCACATTTGCATGCAAGCCAGCCTGTTCAGCTGTATTAGTAAATAAACTATAATGGGTTGGAGGTGGAAAGCCACTTAAGAATTTTAATAAATAAGTATTCTTGGGCGTCATGCCTATAATTAAAATAAGGCCAAACGCGAATGCTAAAACAGCACCTAATTTTCTACCACTTGAAATTTTCTCCCCTTTTACGTCATGCGGTAACAATAAAAAACCTCTTAAATAAAGTGCTAGTGCAATGCTAATAACAGCCCAAATTCCTAAGAACACTTCTCTTTTGAGTAGTCCCCAATGTTGCACTAGGTCGGCATTGGATAAAAATTTAAACGCTAATGCCAATTCTAAAAAGGCCAATACTTTTTTAACGGTATCTAACCAACCACCCGATTTTGGTAAACGTTGAAGCCATTGAGGGAATATAGCAAATAGAGAAAAAGGTAAGGCTAAGGCCAATCCAAAACCTGCCATGCCATAGGTTAATGCCCAAGCACCACCCTGTAATGAGCCCACCAGCAAGGTTCCCAAGATAGGCCCCGTGCATGAAAAAGAAACGATGGCTAAAGTAATAGCCATAAAAAATATACCTGCTATACTACCAAGCCCACTTTTGGAATCGGCTTTATTGGCTATACCACTTGGTAAACTAATTTCAAAAAATCCAAAAAAGGAAATACTGAAAAATATAAATATGATAAAGAACACAATATTCAACCAAGGGTTGGTTGAAATATTATTAAAAATTTCTGGTTGTACATTACCCGCTAAATGAAAGGGCAAACTAGCTAATACATAAATTAAAAAAATACTCACCCCGTATAATAATCCGTTTTTGATTCCTTGCTTTTTTGTTTTAGACCTCTTAGTAAAAAAAGAAACCGTTACAGGTATCATAGGAAATACACATGGCGTAATTAAAGCAATTAAACCTCCTAGAAAACCAAGTAATAATAATTCCCAAGGACTTGAACTACTATTGGTTGTTGCCGCCCCAGTTCCACAGGCATTGGCAGGTGCTTGGGTGTCGCCAGCAGGCAATAATATTTGAAAGCCTGCTACCTTTTTCCCATTGGCAAGTGCTACCGATAATGGAATTTCCAAACTAAGAAATGAATCGGCCTTAGCAACATTTATTACCAATGCCATTTTTAAACTATCGGGCTGAAAACCACCCATAATTACACTCTGCGTTAGCTCAAATGATGTATTGAAAACAAAGGCCTTTGTAAATAAAATATCTTTTTCTTCTGTTGGCTTAGTAGAAAAAACAGCCTTGTTCTGAAATTTGGCTGTTTCAATTTTTGAACTTAATACAGGTGCATTTAAGCCATCCGGATTAGCTCCGTATACATGCCAGCCCTCCTTAATTTCTATGTTTGCTTTTACGGTATAAGTACTATCGTTCACTAATACCGCTTTAGCTATAGCTGTCACAGGGCTTTGAGCTTGCATTGTAACATTTGTTAAACAAGCAATTAAAAATGCAAAACAGGCAAGTATTTTATTCAAAATAAAAAATTAAAATTGGATTATTGCAAGGCTACTTCAAAAGCAACCTTTGCTGGAGGCAAACAACGATCATCATTACAAATACTATATTCAACTACACCCACTAAATTAGTTTTACTAGCTACTTTTAAATTCACCGTTTGAATAAAATCGACTTTATCGCTAAAAAAGCTAAGCTCTGTTTTGAAATTTTTATCATATATTTTTTGCAACTTACCCTTCTCCTTAGTTTTTCCTGCTAATTGAATAAGTGGGTTTTTACTAAAAGTAAAAGTAGTAGGTATGGGACCGCCACTTACAAATTGAGAGTAGATATGCCAAGGCGCATCAATAGTAGCCGTGGCCACTACTTCGTATTGCTTATCTGATTTTTTAATGGCGGTAAAAGTCCATTTCACCGGATTAGGTTTTTGCGCATGTACATTCATTGCAAAAACTATACTACAAAATAAGATTACTAAATTTTTCATACACAAATATCTAAATTGTTAAAACTGACTATTATGATAAATATCACTTCTACTTTTTTAATTCTACTTTTTACTTCTAGTTCTTCAATCCCAGCATTTCAAATACTTTTTTACCATCTATATTACTTAATGCATTTGAGGTAGCGCGCTCGGGATGCGGCATCATACCAAATACATTACGCTTATCGTTACATATTCCTGCAATATCCATAGTAGACCCATTAGGATTTGCTGTGCCACCTACTTTACCTTTTTCATCGCAGTAGCGAAATAATATTTGATTATTATTTTCTAAATATGTTAGAGTGGCCTCATCAGCATAATATCTTCCTTCACCATGCGCAATAGGTATTTGCAAAGCCTCACTTTTATCTGTTTTAATAAATACATTTTTACATATAAACTGCTGATTAGCATTTTGCAATAAAGCGCCGGGTAATAAACCAGCTTCACATAAAATTTGAAAGCCATTACAAACCCCTAATACTTTACCGCCTTTATTCGCAAACTCAATTACCGATTTCATCATCGGACTAAATTTAGCAATGGCCCCACAACGTAAATAATCTCCATAAGAAAAACCGCCAGGAAGCACAATACAATCATCTATGGTGAAATGAGATAGGTCGCTATTTTTATGCCATAGCATTTCAACAGGATAACCCAAATCTTTTTCTAATGCATCTTGCATATCTCTATCACAATTCGAACCTGGGAATACTAATACACCAAACTTCATAGCTAATTCTTTAATACTTAAAACTAAGTACCAAAGGTACCAAAAACCCTCAAAAAGACGCTGTTAAATTTTTCACTTAGCCAAGGTGGTTATACACAATAACCGCTGCCGCTGCCCAAAATAGAAGGTTGGGTATGAGCAGCCTTTTGGGTGTGGCATAGGCGAAACTGATAAAGCTTGCCAATGGTGCTAAGACAATAGCTGATGCGTATAAGGCTTGTACAGAAAAAAGGATAGGTTGAAAAAAAGTAAGGATGAGCAGTAAGAATATGACACCCCAATATTTTCTTACTTGAATAATAAAGCGAGTCTGTTGTTCATTCCAATAAAAAAAGCCTGCTATTAATTGAATGCCCATTACAATTAAGGCTAAAATAACATTGAAACTAGGTTGCACTAGCGGGTTTTTCCAGTCTAACTTGGGTAAAAAATGTCTAAAATCAGAGATGTTCCCTGTTAAAAAAACATAGGTAAAAATAAAATAAAAAGGAAGTAGCACGCCCATTATAAGCACCAACCATTCTGCTAACTTGAAAGGCCTAATAATAACGAGTGCAAATAAAACCACAGGTATTAATATAGCAATGGGCTCGTACAAGATAATGGAAAGCCCCACAATTAAACCAATATTAAATTCTAAGGTTTTGGGTTGATTTTGATCGTATAAGCGTAACAATTTTACGAGTATCCAGATGACTAAAGTATTAGCAATTAATCCAGCACTAATTACATCCCAATAAGGGAATATAGCTGTTAAAATGATATAGGCAAAGGCCGGCACATAACTAATTTGCTGAAACATTTTAAAATTACTCAACAAAATATTTAATCGAATGGCCTGACTTAATATTATGGTATGAAATAATACTATTAATACTAATGGCGACAAAGCTTGAATATAATGCAATAAAAAATAAGACAATAAACCATCCGACTCATTGGCGATAATTAAGGGCGGATGCATCCAAACATGAAAATGCACTGCAACACTTAATAGCAATAAAAAAATTAAGTTAAGATCGGACCTGTCTTTGAATAAAAAAACCACCAGCTACTATTTAATTTGAATTTTAGCGAATCCAATTTTATTTTTAAACTGATAAGGCAAAATGGCTTCGTGGTCTCCTACTTGCTTCAAGCTTTTTGGCATCCACTCGTAATTTTTTTCATTCAAAATAATAGAATTACCTTTTACCAATTGACCCTCTTTGGAAAGCGTATTCACTATTAATTGATTTACTCCTTTTTGTTTTTGATGATAGACAAAGCTCATACCTGCCTCGTTTTCAATACTGCCATAACCAATGAATTGGTCTACATTTTGATCGGACTGTTTTTTATCGATTGTTTTTACCCATTGTAAATTTCCTTTGATATCAAAGGATAGTAAAGCAATATTATTCGCATTATAAGTAACGCTAGGATAACCAAAAGAAGCATAAGGATTCATCCATCTATTATACATAAATGCATTCCCCCAACCAAATCTAGCCCATGGGTAGAAGCCAAAGGGTCTGTTCCAATAGTTAAACATAAAGGGATTGTAAAAGGCACCACCATAAAAATAATCCCATCTTGAAAACATGGTTCTGTTTGAATAAGATTCTGCAGCCTCACTCACTACTACAAAACTTCCATCGGCCTGCGTACTCACTTTATCTAGATAAAACATATCAAAAGCATTTTTCAAATTTCTTCTATTGGTGACTAAGCCTCTAACGGCATCGGTGAATCGATTAGCATTAGTAAGAATTTCTTTTTTTGAATTAATATCCCATACATATGAATACAAACCTTCGATATTTCCTTTTTTAGTAGTCGCATAAAAAGAATTCAAAATAACATGCCCTGCTTTGTTGTCAATTTTAATTCTTATATCGTCTAATAACAAACTGTTATTTAAAATAGGTGACTCTACTACCTCGGCACCAGTTGCCGATAAATACAATAAACTTACTGCAGGCGCCATACCTGTCTGTTTTACATTTCTTAAACAAAACAAATTACCATTATTATCTAATGCGAAATCAGATAAACTAGATTTTTTATTCGTTGAGTTGATACTAATTTCAGCATCATTACTGTTTTCAATATTTTTATTTAAGGTAATAGCTCTTACTTTAATGGAATTCGCATTTGTAGTGTTAACACTAAAAATGACCATTTTTTGACGGTCTTCACTTTCTAATAAATTAAATACTTTCATACGTGTAGCTGGATTGATTTTATCAGCAGAATCAACAATTCTTGGACTACCCATAAGTAAGCCATCGCTATTTAATTCAGCCACTGCAGCGTAGACTATTGCCTTTACTTGGAACTGAAAAAACACATATACATTATTAGCATTTGTTATAAATTCAATGCCATTTAAATTCGTGGTTTTAATAAAAGATAAATCGTTTTGCTTCACTAGTAGCATTCTATCATTGTACTGAGCAATAGTGGCAACACCCCCCACATTTTTATAAATCCAATAACGGCTTCCCACTTTCCCTAACACTTCATACTGCATATCTTCCTTATCAGATTTTTCAATACCTGCCACTTCATAAGATTGTGCAAATGAAAATTGTAAACCTAATAATAAGAACAACGAAATAGTTAAAAAAGACTTCTTCATAGTTTTGAATTTTATACCACAAATTTAAGGCAATAATCAGATTGCTTAATCGACAAAAAATAATATTAACGCTTATTTAGTAAAAAGCTTAGAAAAAATCTAAAAATTAGGCTTCCTTCAAACTTACTTCCTGGCCTGATATGGCTAAACTGTATACCTGCCCCTGCTTAATGGCAAAATTAGCAAGGCTATGACTAATAGGGAAATTGAAACAAATGGGATAAGTATAGGCTGAAGTATGCTCTTTTATTATCTCATAAGCCGTGGCTCCAAAATCGGAAGCTGGGTCTTTTAAATCGGTAAAACCTCCTATCACCAAACCGGCTAAATTATCAAACAATCCTGCATTTTTACACTGTATGAGTAACCTATCAATATTATAATGATACTCCCCCACATCTTCTAAAAACAAAATTTTTCCGCTTGTTTCTACCTCGTTTTTTGACCCAATTAAATGTGCAAGTATGCATAAATTGCCGCCCACCATTTCTGCTTTTACATTACCTAAAGTATTCATGGAATGCGCCGGTATTGTATAACTTGTTTTCTCTCCTTCTAATACTTGTTTTAAGGATTGTATATAAGACTCTCCTACTTCTCCCTTCGCAAAGGCAGCAGCCATGGGTCCGTGTATACTCATACAATTTTGCTGTAAAATAGCTGCATGTAAAACAGTGATATCGCTAAATCCAATTATCCATTTTGGGTGCTCATTAAAATTCTTAAAATTCATACTGCCTATAATTCTACTTGCCCCATAACCACCCCTAGCGCAGAGTATGGCCTTCACAGAGGGGTCATCTAGCATTGATTGCAAATCGGCTGCTCTTTCAGTATCTGTGCCCGAAAAACTATCCTTTTTAGCCCCCACCGTTGTACCTAATTTTACTGAATAGCCCCATTTTTCAAGGGTTTGAATGCAAATTTGCACTTTTTCTAAAGGGATATTACCCGATGGGCATACAATGCCAATAGTGTCGCCCTGCTTAAGATGAGACGGTTGAATCATACCACAATATTAAGTACTTTTGCAGCAATGAACACGCCTAAAAGATATTTGATTACAGCAGCCCTTCCTTATGCAAATGGACTGAAGCATATTGGCCATTTGGCAGGCGCCTATTTGCCGGCAGATATTTATGTCCGCTACCTAAAAGCACAGAAAAGAGATGTGGTATTTGTTTGTGGAAGCGATGAGCACGGAACGGCCATTCCTATTCAAGCAACAAAGGAAGGAACCACGGCTCAAGCCATTATTGATAAGTACCATCCTATTATTGAACAAAATTTTAAGGACTTAGGCATTGAGTTTGATATTTACCACCGCACTAGCGACCCTTTGCACCATGAAACCGCCAGTGCATTTTTTAAAGACTTAGAAGCCAAGGGTGATTTAGAAACAAAAACTTCCGAACAATATTTTGATGAAGCTACTTCTACTTTTTTAGCGGACCGTTATATAAAAGGAACATGTCCTAACTGTAACCATCCTGAAGCCTATGGCGACCAATGTGAAAAATGTGGTAAAAGCTTGAGCCCTGAAGAATTAATTAATCCTGTAAGTACTTTAAGTGGACAAGCCCCTATTAAAAAAGAAACCACACATTGGTATTTACCTTTGAATAAGCACGAAGATTTTTTACGTCAGTGGATTTTAAACGACCATGCAAAAGACTGGAGAGCCGCTGTGCTAGGTCAATGTAAAAGTTGGATTGATGGTGGCTTGCAACCCAGAGCGGTTACCCGCGATTTAGATTGGGGCGTGAAAGTACCGCTAGCAAGCGGGGCTGGAAAAGTTTTATATGTTTGGTTTGACGCCCCTATTGGATATATAAGTGCTACTAAACAGTGGGCACTTAATAATGGAAAAGATTGGACACCTTATTGGAATGATAAAGAAACCAAACTAGTTCATTTTATTGGTAAAGACAATATCGTTTTCCATTGTATTATTTTTCCAATCATGTTAAAATTGCATGGAAATATTTTACCAGAGAATGTTCCTGCGAATGAATTCATGAATTTAGAAGGTGATAAAATGAGTACTTCTAAAGGTTGGAGTATTGAAATGGATGACTTTATAAATAAGTGGATTAAAAAAGACAATGGGGGTAATGGCCTTGCCGATAGTCTTCGTTTTTATTTAACCGCCATTGCACCAGAATCAAAGGATAGCGAGTTTACATGGAAAGGATTTCAAGATTCGGTAAACGGAGAGCTAGTAAGCATATTCGCCAATTTTGTCAATAGAACATGGGTGCTGATGCATAAATTATGTAAAGGAAAAGTACCTGCTATTCATATTGAATTCTTGGATGATGAAGACCAGGCTATTTTAATAAGTGTTAAAGAAAGCAAAGAAAAAATTACTGAATTGTTAGAGCAGTATAAATTTAGAGAAGCCCAATTTGAAGTCATTAATTTAGCGCGCTTAGGGAACCAGTACATGCAAAAGAAAGAGCCATGGATACTAGCTAAAAATATAGATACCGACCCTAGCGCTCAAGCCAAGATTGATAACACCATGCATGCTTGCTTGCAACTATGCGCTAATCTTGCTATTTTAATCAACCCATTTTTACCTTTCACGGCTAAAAAAATGTGTTACATGATGAAAGTGGTAGATAGAATGTTAGAATGGGATAATGCAGGTGGCTTTAATTTATTAAAAGTAGGTTATAGCTTGCGACCTCCTGAATTATTATTTAGAAAAATAGAAGACGAAGAAATAGAAGCAGAATTAGCTCAATTAAAAAGCAACCTCAACGCTAAAAAAACAACTATGGATAATATTACGCCAGCTGCAGGCCCTTCGGATGCAAAAGACAAGGGCTTGAAGCCTGAAATTGTTTTCGATGATTTTAGTAAAATAGATTTACGCGTAGGCACCATCATTGAAGCCAAAAAAGTAGAAAAAGCAGATAAGCTTTTACAATTAGAAGTAGACCTTGGTTCGGAAAGAAGAACCATCTTATCTGGTATTGCCATGCATTTTGATCCAGCAGCTATTGTGGGTAAGCAAGTAGTGGTGGTAGCTAATTTAGCCCCAAGAAAAATGCGCGGCATTGAAAGCGAGGGCATGATTTTAACAGCAGAAGATGCCAATGGTAAATTATACTTTGTACAACCTAGTGAGGCCATTGCTCCAGGAAGTACAATATCATAAATTCCTAAATACAGTTTTCTTAAATATAAATTAGAAAAATATACCTATCCCTCGCTCACTGCTCGCTTGGCTCGAAAGTTCGCTACGAAATAGGTATATTTTCCAATTTATTTTAAACAGAACTATCAGTATATAACAAAGGCCCCTAATTTTGGGGCCTTTGTTATTAAGTCATTAGAGGTTACATTTTCGAACCCTTATATTTTATAAAGGGTGAGAAAGTAACTTCATTAGATAAAGATTTTCGAACCCTTATATTTTATAAAGGGTGAGAAAAATTATATGCACTCTTTCAATTCCTTCTCTGTATAAGCAAACCCATGATGTTTTAACACCTCATCTGGCACTCCTTCCCACCTGTTCGGCACGTTACCCATATAGCCTAAGTCTTTCACACCAATTTCTGCCGTGTAAAAACCAGTGGTTACTAAGTCTCTTATTTTATTGAAGAAGCTCACACCTTGTGCAAGTGCTGGTGCTGCTTTTTTAGGATAAGCAATTTCATCCACTATGCCTATCTGCTCTTTACTAGAACATTCTGTAAAGGCTTTTAAATGTTTTTTATAACTATGTAGGTCTAACCATTTCAAACCACCACGCATTGGCACTTGATGATCGGGCATATCTTTTACAATAAACTCGATAAACTCAGGCACTTTGGCATCGGTAGCAGAACCACTTACTGCGTCTTTTGGAATAATAATATCAGCTAGTAAAGTAATGGTAGCCATTTCGTGTTCATTGAAAAAATTAGGCTGTGCTTTTACTTTCACTAAATAATCTTTTTCTTCCTGCATACGGTCGTCCATGTCTACTTCAGCTACTGTGGTGGCTGAATTTCTACAAGCTTCTACTAGTACAGCTGTTGAAACTGTTCCTAATATCATCGCTTTGATGGATTTTCTTCTGTCCATAATATTTTAAATTAAAATTTTATATATTTTGTTTTTGTAGTTGATCCAATACATATTCTGAAGTACGCATAGACAATGCTAAAATGGTCCATGTAATATTTTTATCTGCTTGTGAGGTAAATACCGATCCATCCACACAGAATAAATTCTTACAATCAAAGGCTTGACCAAATGCATTTAATGGAGCTGCTTTTTTATCGGCACCCATACGCACTGTTCCTGCTTCATGAATAATATTACCTGGATTAGATAAACCGTATTTATTAGTTTCATTATCTTGATCGCCCCAAGTAATAACTGCACCCATTTCATGCATGATCTCCTTGAAGGTTTCTTTCATATGTTTTGCTTGCTGCACTTCATACTCAGAATTCTTACAATCAAATTTCAACACAGGAATACCAAATTTATCTACTACATCAGGGTCAATGCTACATTTATTTTCAAAACGAGGTACTGCTTCACCACGTCCACCCATTCCTACATTGGCGCCATAAAAGAAACGAACATCTTCTTTTAAAGATTCACCATATCCACCCGCCTCCTTGGTTCTACCATTCACTTGGAACTTGCCATTCATTCCTTGCATACCCATCCCTAATCCATAGCTAGGTTGGCTCATGCCTCCCCAATATTCAATATGGTAACCACGAGGGAAGTTTAATTTTTTATTATCCAACCACCATGGAGTATACACGTGCATACCACCCACTCCATCTTCATTGTAACGCTTACGACCAAATAAAGCAGGGACTACGCCACCCATTCCAGCACCTGTTGAATCGTGTAAATAATGACCTATCGCGCCTGAACTGTTTCCTAAACCATTAGGATGTTTGGTTGATTTTGAATTCAATAATAAACGAGCAGTCTCACAAGTACTTGCTCCAAGGATAACCACTTTTGCATTGATTTGATATTCTTGATTGTCAAATTTATTAACATAAGAAATACCGGTTGCTTTTCCTTCGTTGTCTGTCATGACTTCACGCGCCATGGCGCCTGTGATTAAATCCACGTTACCAGTTAGTATGGCTGGTCGAACTAAAACAGAAGAAGAAGAGAAGTCGCCGTATACTTTACAAGAACGATTACATTGACCACAATAAAAACATACTCCACGTTCGTCGTTAATTTTTTTAGTTAAAATAGATAAACGAGAAGGAATCACAGGAATATTAATTCCCGTAGCTGCTTTTTTAAACATTAACTCATGTAAACGAGGTTTTGGAGGTGGTAAGAAAATTCCATCAGGATCATTTTCACGACCTTCATTGGTTCCGTATACACCAATTAATTTATCAATTTTATCGTAGTAAGGTTTAATGTCCTCATAGCCAATTGGCCAATCGTCACCTAAACCATCAAGGCTTCTTCTTTTAAAATCGCGTGGTCCAAAACGAAGTGAGATACGACCCCAATGGTTTGTACGGCCACCCACCATTCTTGCTCTCCACCACTCAAACTTGTCGCTACCTGGAGTTTGCGTATAAGGTTCTCCATCAATTTCCCAACCCCAGAAAGAAGCATCGAAATCGCCGAAGGGTCTTATTTTAGTACTTGCTCCGCGACGTGGAGAATCCCAAGGATTTTTCAACATCGATGAATTTTTTGCAGGATCAAATTCTGGACCTGCTTCTAATAAACAAACTTTTAATCCCGCTTTCGATAATACATAGGCAGCCATTCCACCACCGGCACCTGAACCCACAATAACTGCATCGTATTTTTTGGGAGAAATTTTTACTTCAAAACTAGACATAAGGCAATCGTTTTTGCTATTGTAATTAAAGAATGAATTTAAAGAAAAAATTGAATGAAATGCAAAAAAGTCCCCCTCATTTTATAAGTGGGAATTATTTGATTTAAAAAAGGCAATAAGCTTAAACAAAGCCTTAAAGGGGTAAAAAACAAAAGGCCCCGTTCATGGGGCCTTTTGAAAAATCATTAGAGTAGTAAAATCAAATTTTACATTCCATGAAAATTTAGTTTTTACGAACACCCCATAGAAGTACCGCAGTTTAAACATTTATAACATGTACCACTTCTTATTGTAATATGTCCACAAGTGCTACAAGCAGGCGCATCACTTTGCATGCTCTTTGCTGCTGCTGTTACGTTGTCCATTGAACCATTAGCTTCTACCGCTACAGCTGCTTTAGCTACTGGAGCTGCTACTGGTGCTGTAACACGAATACTACTAAGTTCAGGCTTACCTACTAGTGTAATATCTCCTTCCTCGCCTAAGTTTTCTACTGTAGGCTTATCTAATACATGTACTAAATCGGTTCTACCTAAATATTCATAAGCTAAAGAGCGGAATATAAAGTCAACAATAGAAGTAGTGGTTTTAATATTTGGATGATCGACCATTCCAGAAGGCTCGAACTTAGTAAATACAAATTTCTCCACAAACTCTTCTAGTGGCACACCATATTGTAAACCAACAGAGATAGAAATAGCAAAGCAGTTCATTAAACTACGCAGTGTAGAACCTTCTTTGGCTAAGTCAATAAATATTTCTCCTAAGGTGTTATCGTTGTATTCACCTGTTCTTAAGAATAATACTTGACCACCAATTCTAGCTTTCTGTGTAAAGCCACGACGTTTAGCTGGCAGTGATTTACGCTCAACAATACGAGATAATTGACGCTTGAATGTAGTATCGGTAGAAGCAGCCATTCTTCTTTGAACTTCTTCTAATAACTCGTCTACATTTAATTTACTTAAGTCCACTAATTGTGAACCAGCGTCTACTCCTACATGCGCAGCTTCTTCTGAAGTAGCATCTGTTTTCACCTTCTTATCAGACTTCGTACTTAAGGGTTGGCTTAATTTAGAACCATCACGGTAAATAGCATTTGCCTTTAAACCTAATGACCAACTCATTAAATAAGAATCGGCAATTTCTTCAACAGTAGCCTCGTGTGGAAGGTTAATTGTTTTAGAAATCGCACCAGATAAGAATGGTTGACAAGCAGCCATCATTCTAATATGTCCATGTGCATGAATATATCTAACCCCTTTTTTACCATTTTTATTTGCACAATCAAATATGGACAAATGCTCGTCTTTCAATGCTGGTGCACCTTCTACAGTCATAGTACCACATACATAATCATTTGCTTCGTCAATCTGATCTTCTGTAAATCCTAGAGCTTCTAATAAACTAAAACTCCAGTCAGCAAATACTTCTTCTTTAAAACCTAATCTTGTTAAACAAGCGTCACCTAAAGTGAAGCGGTTAAAAATAAATCCAATTTCAAATGCAGATTTAGCAGCACCATTTAATTTTGCAATTTCTTCTGCTGTAAATCCTTTGGCTAATAAAGACTCATTATTAATATGTGGCGCCCCTGCAAAATTGGCATGTCCTACAGCGAAGTTTACAATCGCATCATTTTCTGCTTGAGAATAACCCAAGTTCTTTAATGACTGAGGTACCGATTGGTTGATAATTTTAAAGTATCCGCCACCAGATAATTTTTTAAATTTCACTAATGCAAAATCTGGCTCAACACCTGTAGTATCGCAATCCATTACAAGCCCAATGGTTCCGGTTGGAGCGATTACTGTTGTTTGCGCGTTTCTATAACCATATTTTTCTCCTAATTGAACTGCATCATCCCAAGCCTTAGTGGCAGCTTTCAATAAATAATCAGGCGTATATTGAGCTTTAATTCCTTGTGGTTTAATTTCAATACCTACATAAGCGTCTTCTGCGTCATAAGCAGCAGCGCGGTGATTACGCATTACACGTAACATATTTTCTTTATTTTCTTCATATCTATCAAAGGCACCTAAGAAAGAAGCCATCTCTGCAGATGTTTTATAAGCCACACCTGTCATGATCGCTGTGATGGCGCCTGCAATACCACGCGCTTGCTCGCTATCGTAAGAAATACCACTTACCATTAACATAGAACCCAAGTTAGCAAAACCTAAACCTGTCGTTCTGTAGTCATAAGATAATTGTGCTACTTCTTTAGATGGGAACTGCGCCATTAAAATAGATACTTCTAATACAGTCTGCCATAATCTTGTAGTATATTCAAAACCAGTTACATCAAAACTATTGTCTGACTCATTGAAGAATTTACGCAAGTTGATAGAAGCTAGGTTACATGCTGTGTTGTCCAAGAACATATATTCTGAACATGGGTTAGATGCATTGATACGTCCCCCTTTTGGACAAGTATGCCACTCGTTAATAGTAGTATCATATTGTGTTCCAGGATCGGCACAACGCCAAGCAGCGTTCGAAATTTGATCCCATACTTCACGTGCAGGAATAGACTGCATCACACGACCATCTGTTCTTGCCTTTAATTCCCAGTTGCCATTTTCAGACAATGCTTTAAAGAAGCTATTCGGAATACGTACTGAGTTATTTGAGTTTTGTCCAGACACTGTTGCATAAGCTTCTCCTTCATAACTATTATCATAACCAGCAGCAATTAAAGCAGCTACTTTATCTTCTTCTTTTACTTTCCAATTAATAAATTCTATTATCTCTGGATGATCTAGATCTAAACAAACCATTTTAGCAGCACGACGCGTTGTACCACCACTTTTAATGGCGCCTGCAGCGCGATCACCAATTTTCAAGAAGCTCATTAAACCACTTGATGAACCACCACCAGATAATTTTTCATTCGCTCCACGAATTTGAGAGAAGTTAGTTCCTACTCCAGAACCATATTTAAAAATTCTTGCTTCTCTTGTCCATAAATCCATGATACCGCCTTCGTTCACTAAATCATCGCTTACACTTAATATAAAACAGGCATGTGGTTGAGGACGCTCGTAGGCACTTGTTGATCTTTTTAGTTCTTTACTAATAGGATCCACAAAATAGTGACCTTGTGCACCACCAGTGATACCATAGCTCTCATGCAATCCTGTATTAAACCATTGTGGCGAGTTAGGCACACAAGCCTGATTTAATATACTATATACTAATTCCTCATAGAATACTTGTGCATCTTTCTCTGTTGCGAAGTAACCATAACGCTCTCCCCACACTCTCCAACAATTTGCCATACGATTTGCAACTTGCTTCACAGTTGTTTCACGACCTAATGAACCATCTGGTTGTGGAACACCTGCTTTTCTAAAATATTTTTGTGCAAGAATATCTGTAGCAATTTGACTCCATTGTTTCGGTACCTCCACATTGTTCATTTCAAATACTTTTTCTCCGTTTGGATTTTTGATAACGCTATCTCTGTAGTCGTATTCAAATTGATCGAATGGAGAAACATTCTCTTTAGTAAATCGGCGAGAAAACTCTAAGCCTTTTTTTGTTTTTGTAGTAGCCATGGTCTTTGTTCTATTTTTGGATGTTAGTGGGTTATCCCATTAGGCTTTTCAAAAAAACCTTGACGGGTATACGAAAATATATTGCTATGATGATATTAAAGCTATGGAAATATCAACAGCTGTGGAAAAGATATGTGAACTAAATTAAATACCTTATCCGGCTTGATTTCCATGATTTATCCCCAACCAATGTTAGTTTCTTAGAAAAAAAACCTGCCCATTTTAGGTTTTTTTAGTAATAAATAGAGATTGCTTGCAATACATATAATTAAATTGGATAATTTTGAGGATTCCAACAAAAAAGCTGCACCTTACGGGGGTCAAAGAAATGAAGCATACTCAATACAATATCATACAGAAAGGCAAGGCCAATGCAAAAAAGGCCCTGGCTATATTAATAGACCCAGACAAGCTTAATAAGGACAGCTTAACCCAAACCATTGAACTGGCAGTAAAGTCTAAAGTGGACTATTTCTTTGTAGGGGGAAGCTTAGTGGTAACCGATACCCTTGATACAACGGTAGCTGCCATCAAAAAACAATCTAGCATTCCAGTTATTCTTTTTCCTGGTTCACCCGATCAAATCACCGCTAAGGCAGATGCACTTTTATACTTATCTTTAATTTCTGGTCGTAATGCAGAACTACTTATTGGACACCATGTAGTAAGCGCTCCTTTTATTAGACAAAGTGGTTTAGAAATTATGTCAGTAGGTTACATGCTCATTGATGGCGGTTCTCCTACTACGGTTTCTTATATATCTAATACGAACCCCATACCTTCTAACAAGAACGATATCGCTATTTGTACTGCCATGGCAGGAGAAATGCTAGGCCTTCAATTAATATATATGGATGCTGGTAGTGGCGCTCAAAGACCCATTCCTACTACTATGATTCAAGAAGTGGCAAAACATATACAAGCGCCTTTAATTATTGGTGGTGGTATTACTACGCCAGAAAAAGCCATAGAAAATTGCAAAGCGGGTGCCGATATTATTGTGATTGGAAATGCAGTAGAAAAAGACCCTAACCTAATTAAGGCAATGGCCGAGGCTATTCATAGCTTGAATAAATAATCTATTCTTAATTACTACTAGAAATACTATTAGAAACTCATCATTTCTTTGAACTTCACCGTTTGTCTTCGACTAATTTCAATCTTCTCCCCCCCTTTTAACTCTACTAACAAGCCTCCATTAAAATAGGGTTCTATTTTTTCAATCCATTGTAGGTTAATAATATGCTTACGGTTGGCTCTAAAAAATACATGATCGTCTAATCTGTCTTCTAGCGCATTCAATGACTTTAATATGAGTGGCTTATTGGTAGAAAAATATACTTTGGCGTAATTACCTACACTTTCAAATAATCTTATTTCTTCTAGTTTAACAAACCAACATTTCTCTCCATCTTTTACAAAAACCTGATCGCTCTGTGACAATGGCCCACGCATGTTTCCCGATAAACTTGCACGTTCTAATTCAATTTCGGTTTGTAATTTTTGTATGGCATCTGCTAAACGCTTGGGATCAATGGGTTTTAATAAATAATCTAGTGCATTCACCTCAAAGGCTTTTAAAGCAAACTCATCATAGGCCGTGGTAAATATGACCTTCGGCGATTTCTCTAATTCCGATAATAAATCAAAGCCAGTTTTTCCTGGCATTTGAATATCTAAAAAAATTAGATCAGGATGCGCTAAATCTATTTTCTCTACCCCTTCCTCCACATTACTGGCCTCATCAATAATTTGAATTTCTGGATGTTGTTCCAATAATTTTTTTAGCTCATTTCTGGCTAATCTTTCGTCGTCAACAATAATGGCTTTAATGGGCATGTCTTACGATAATTTAATGTGAAATGGGTATTACTAATTTGGCAGTCACTTCATTAGGCGCGCATTGAAATATTTCAAATATGGCTTGGCCACGATATAAAATATTTAATCTCTCTCGAGTGCTTTGTAAACCAAAACCATCCTTCTGTGCTTGTTGAAGTAGGCCTGTATTTTGTACAATTAAAACTAATTTATCGTTCTCTAATGTAGAAATAATTTTTATAGTACAATCGCCAGGTTGCTTACCTAGTCCATGTTTGATGGCATTCTCCACCAAGGTTTGCAACATCATAGGAGGTATTTGATTTACCAAAGTTTTTGGCTCTACTTCATACACCACTTTTAATCTGTCTGCAAAACGAATGTATTCTAAGGCTAAATAATCTTTAACAATATCTAGCTCTTTTTCCAAAGAAGTAATTTCTACTTTATCTACTTGAATGCTACTTCTTAAAATATTACTAAGCTCCGTTATCGCCTGCCTTGCTCTTTGAGGATCTTCATCTACTAAGGCCCTAATACTATTTAAAGCGTTAAATATAAAATGAGGATTAATTTGAGATTTAATGGTTTTTAACTCCAATTCTTTAATCATGGTTTCCAATCTCACTTTCTTAATTTCTTCTGTATTGGTGAATTCAATATAATGCCATAAAACATAGACCGACATCCAAACTAAAAAAATGGGCGTATCAAAAATGATACTAAATAAAAATCTTCTTGATAAAGGAATATTTCTGCCTGGCTCGTATAATTTTAAAATATCCGCTAAATAACTTGTAGAGAAACTATTAACAATAGAAAAAGCAAATAATAATAAAACTAATTTCCACCATTGATTAGATGGCATAGGAGGACGCAAAGAAACTCGGTGCATGGTCTCCCTTAATAAATGCGTTATTAAAATACCTATAGATAAATTAATAGCTAGTCTTGGATAAAAGACTGGGTTCAACTCTTTGTCTAAAATAGAGGCAAAAAACAAAATAGTTAGGCCATAGCTAAACCAGCCTGCAATTTGACAAATCCAATATAATGAAGAGTGTTTTTTCATCTAGCTCGAATTTAGCTCTTTAAACTAGGTTTTAAGCCTATTTTATTGACTAATGGTCCTATTCTAGGCTATACGGCAAGCCCAAATTCCTTCTAAACTTTTGCTATATATTTATGTTATTAATATACTTTTACATTCTAAATTGAAATGATGCATATTGAGGCTGGACCATTATTGAAAACTATTGACTCCCCGGAAGATCTCAAAAATATTTCCAGGGAAAAATTGCATCAGGTTTGTGATGAATTACGCCAGTATATTATTGATGTAGTGAGCGTTCACGGAGGTCACTTTGCAGCCAGCCTTGGGGTGGTTGAATTAAGCGTAGCCCTTCATTATGTATATAATACGCCCTATGATCAATTAGTATGGGATGTAGGTCATCAAGCCTATGGACATAAAATTTTAACGGGTCGTCGTGATGAGTTTATTAGCAATAGAAAATACAATGGCTTAAGTGGTTTTCCTAAAAGAAGCGAAAGTGAGTATGATACCTTTGGCGTAGGACACTCTTCAACTTCTATATCTGCAGCCTTAGGTATGTCCATGGCCGCTAAGTATAAAAAAGAAAATAGAAAATCGGTAGCCATTATTGGAGATGGTTCAATGACAGCGGGTATGGCCTTCGAAGCCATGAACCATGCGGGTGTGGCAGATAGCGATGTGCTTATTATTTTAAATGATAACTGCATGAGCATTGACCCCAATGTGGGCGCCTTAAAAGAATACTTAACCGATATTAGCACTTCTCCTACTTACAATAAATTTAGAGATGAGCTTTGGCAGTTAATGGGCAAACTACCTATTGGTAAAACATTTACCCGTGAAATGGCTTCTAAAGTAGAAGCAGGTTTAAAAGGAGTAGTTTCAAAAAGTAGTAATTTATTTGAAGCATTACAATTAAGATATTTCGGCCCTATTGACGGACATAATATTTCTAACCTTGTTGATACCTTAAAAGACTTAAGAGAAATACCAGGTCCGAAAATTTTACATATTCTAACCGTGAAAGGCAAGGGCTATGCACTTGCAGAAAAAGATCAAACGAAGTGGCATGCACCCGGTTTGTTTGATAAGTTAACCGGTGAGATTATTAAGAAAAAAATTGAAACCCCTCAGCCTCCTAAATACCAAGATGTATTTGGACATACTATTGTGGAGCTCGCAAAAACGAATCCGCTTATTATGGGTATTACCCCTGCCATGCCAAGTGGTTCTTCTTTGAAATTCATGATGGAATCCATGCCTGACAGGGCTTTCGACGTAGGTATTTGCGAACAACATGCTGTTACGCTAAGTGCTGGCTTAGCTACTCAAGGTATTAAAGCATTTTGCAATATTTATTCCACTTTTATGCAAAGAGCCTATGATCAAGTCATTCACGATGTAGCCTTGCAAAATTTACCTGTTGTATTTTGTTTAGATAGAGCAGGACTGGTAGGAGAAGACGGCCCTACGCATCATGGCTGTTATGATATTGCTTTTTTTAGATGTATTCCTAATATGATTATTGCAGCGCCAATGAATGAAATTGAACTGCGTAATCTAATGTACACATCGCAACTTCCCACCATACAATCGCCCTTTGTAATTCGTTATCCAAGAGGAGAAGGCGTTACCGTTGATTGGCAAAAACCATTTGAAGCAATAACCATTGGTAGAGGCAGAAAATTAAAAGACGGAAAAGAGATTGCTATTTTATCTTTAGGACATCCTGGAAATTTTGCACAAACAGCCATTAGAAATTTAAGAGACGAAGGCATTGACCCTGCACATTACGATATTCGTTTTGTAAAACCTTTAGACGAAGCTTTATTACATGAAGTATTCGAAAACTATGATAAGATTATCACTGTAGAAGATGCAACGGTGGTAGGCGGAATGGGTTCTGCCATTTTAGAATTCATGAACGAACATAATTACCATAGCAAAATTACCATGTTAGGTATTCCTGATAGTATTGTAGAACACGGAAGCTTAAAAGAATTGTATCACGAATGCCATTACGATGCTATGGCCATTGCTGATGCCGTGAAAGCCTTACTAGGCAAGCAGATTATGTCTGAGGTATAAAATTACTAGAATGGAAGGTGTACTAAAAATTAAGCTAACCTTAGTTTCAACCTTTTTAATTTAAACTAGGATCGAAATCTCCCAAATTTTCTTCTCTTTCATCGGTTTGAATCGGATCATCTTTGAAAGATTCTAAATTAGGCGTTTCGTAAGAATCAAAATTATCTATATGTCCGGGCTCCAAATCGTCTTCTCTATTTTCATTCCATTCAATGATGAAATTATTACGTCCTTCACCCACCATTAGCTTCATGTATTTTTGTTGAGACAATTCAAGTATGGATAAGAATAAAAATAAGGCGTGCACTCTGTCTTGGCAAATATCAAATACTTTTTCAAATGCCACCGTTTTGCCTTCTCTTACGATGTCTAATAAATAAGTCCTGCTGCCTTCCATGGTGTAATTATATCTAACAACAGTATGTACGGGTCTGTTTTGACGCTCTTGTAAACGAGTCATTACTTTTTCAAATGACTTCATTAACTTAAATAAAGTCACTGTTTGTAATTCTGTTCCTTCCGCTGCTTCTTCTCCTACAAGTGACATCTCTTTTTGAATATTACCGCGCTTCATCATGAGCATTCTAAGCGCTTCTAAGTCGGCCATTTGCACCGCCGCTTCCTTATACTTTTTGTATTCTAAAATTTTATCAATTAATTCTTGTCTTGGATCAATTTCATTGCCTAATGCATCCAACTCTTTTCTAGGCAATAATAATTTTGCCTTAATGCGCATTAAAGTAGAAACGAATAAGATAAATTCACTACTGAGTTCAATATTTACCTTTTCTTGCTCTTGAATAAAATGCAAAAAATCGTTGATGATTTTTGTAATCTGGATATTATAAATATCCATTTCATCTCTTTCAATAAAGAAAAGTAAGAGGTCGAAAGGCCCTTCAAATTGGTCTACCTTGATCGAGTAATTAGTTGGCTGGTTCATTGTTACAAAGAAAAGGAATTGGCATTAATTTATGGTCAATTGAGCAAGTATTTATCCACTTTTATGGCAAAATGAAGCATCTTTACTCAAAAATTTGTGCATGGACAAAAAGCTGATTAATGTGGCTATTTTTTGTATCCTTTCCCTCATTTGGGGCAGTTCCTTTGTGCTGATGAAAGAAGGACTCACGGCACTTTCTGCCTATCAAGTAGCTTCTTTAAGAATGCTATTTTCCGGACTCGTTTTACTTCCCTTTGCTTTTAACGCCTTTAAAAAAATTCCCAAAGAAAAAATGGGTATTGTCTTTTTGTCTGGTTTTTTAGGAAATTTTATACCAGCCTATCTTTTTTGTATTGCAGAAACCAATATTGATAGCTCCTTAGCAGGCATTTTAAATTCACTAACGCCCTTGTTTACCATACTGGTGGGTTTATCTTTTTTTAAAACAACTATTAATAGGCAAAAAATGATAGGCGTTATTATTGGCTTTGTTGGCCTTTGTTTGCTTTTTGCAGCGGGTAAAAATATTAGTTTTCAAAACCTAGGCTTTGCCTCTTTAGTTTTAGTAGCTACTTTTTTTTATGGCTTGAATGTAAATGTGGTAGGTAAGTTTTTAAAAAATATTCGCGCTATTGATATTGTATCCGTGGCATTTGCTTTTTTAATTATTCCAAGTACAATTATTCTTTATTTGACTGGTTATTTTAGTATCTCATTTAATAACTCAAATTTTCAACAGGCTACCATGGCCAGTATTGTTTTAGGAGTAGTAGGTACTTCTATTGCCTCTATTTTATTTTATATGCTTATTAAGAGGTCTACCATTATTTTTGCTTCCATGGTTACCTATGGCATTCCCATTATAGCAGTGGCCTGGGGCATATATTTTGGGGAATCTATTTCTATATTACAAGTGGGAAGCCTACTCATTATATTAGCAGGAGTGTATATTGTAAATAAGCCCCAACAGGCTTAGTGTTAGGGCTTATTAAATTATATTAACTTAAAATATTTTTAAAGCTTGGATGAATTGGATTGACAGTATTTTAAACAGTCATGATTTCTTTTTCCTTTGATTCTAAATGTTTTTCTACAAGTGCAATATGCTTATCAGTAATGACTTGAATTTCATCTTCAGCGCCTTTACAAATATCTTCACTCAAACCCTCTTTTTGTAATTTCTTTACCTGCTCAATATGATCGCGTCTTATATTACGAATAGATACCTTGCTTAGTTCTCCTTCAGCACTTGCCTTTTTAAATAATTCTTTTCTTCTTTCTTCTGTTAAGGGAGGTGTAAATAATCGAATTTGAATGCCATCATTTTGTGGAGTAATACCAATATTGGCAGCCATAATAGCTCTTTCAATTAAGGGTAGCATATTTTTTTCCCAAGGTTGAATACTAAGGGTTCTACTATCCAATATCTGCACATTACCCACTTGACTAATGGGCGTGGGTGTACCATAATAATCTACATTGATGCCCTCTAAAATGGAAGGAGATGCCTTACCCGCTCTAATTTTAGAAACCTCAATTTCTAAATGATTAATAGCTTTTTTCATCCCCGCTTCGGCACTAACTGTTACTTTCTTTAATTCTTCTGACATACATATTCATTGAGGCTACAAAGCTAATAAATCCTAGCTATTGTTGATAAGTCTTTTTTTGGGCTTTTTCCCAAATTTTCGGTGCAAATTAGCCTATGAATTCTATCTTTGCCCTCAACTGAATAGCTATGAATAAATCTACTGCAGAATTAACAAAGATTGCCTCTCAAATTAGAAGAGATATTGTAAGAATGGTACATGCGCAACAAAGCGGACACCCAGGTGGTTCTTTAGGTTGTGCCGATTTCTTAACAGCACTTTATTTTAAAATAATGAAAATTGATACTAATTTTTCTATGGATGGTATTAATGAGGATATTTTCTTTTTATCGAATGGTCATATATCTCCTGTATTTTATTCAGTATTAGCAAGGTCGGGTTATTTTGATATCAAAGAATTAGCAAGTTTTAGAAAAATAAATTCAAGACTACAAGGCCACCCTACAACACATGAAAATTTACCAGGCATTAGAATTGCTAGTGGATCATTGGGCCAAGGTTTAAGCGTAGCCATTGGTGCTGCTTTAACTAAGAAATACAATAAAGACAATAGAACTATTTATAGCCTTCATGGTGATGGTGAATTACAAGAAGGACAAATTTGGGAAGCCGTCATGTTTGCTGCGCACAACAAAGTAGATAACTTAATTGCTACAGTGGATGTAAATGGTCAGCAAATTGATGGCCCTTTAAGTAAAGTATTAAACTTAGATAGTTTAGAAGATAAATTCAAAGCCTTTCATTGGAGCGTTTTACATATGGACGGACATGATATGGAAAATATAGTTGCTACACTTGATAAAGCTAAATCTCTAACAGGACAAGGCAAGCCTATTTGTATTTTAATGAAAACTGAAATGGGCAAGGGTGTTGACTTTATGCAAGGCAGTCACGAATGGCATGGCATTGCACCTAACGATGAGCAACTTACTAAAGCATTAGGGCAACTAGAAGAAACTTTGGGCGATTATTAATTTATTCTAAGATTTTATAGAATATAAATTTCTATAATTAATCTCTTTTTGATTTTTTTTAGTTTCTCCTATCAAGATAAATTAAGTATAATTTATCTTGTCATTTTTAGGGGGGATTTTATAAAATATAAATTCCTGTATTTAATCTCTAACTTATTTTTTCGAACAGACGTGCAGATGCTTTGCGCGCTGGAATCCAGCCTGCTGCAACCGCAATCACAACCACTAATAGTATAATGGCTATATAATCTTCTGCCATAGGTTTAACCGGATAATAATCTATAACAAAAGAATTACCTCCCAATTTTATAAGATGAAATTTATTTTGAATAAAGCAAAATAAACTAGCCAGCCCACCGCCAATCAAGGCGCCCATAAAGGCCATGATACCCGATAGCATTAAAAATATTTTTTGAATATCCCAAGGCCTGGCGCCCATGGCATGAAGTACATGAATGTCTTTTTGTTTTTCTAAAACCAGCATGGTTAAGGCCCCCACTAAATTAAAAGAAGCCACTATCATAATTAAAGCAAGTATGGCAAAGATGATCCACTTTTCCATTTGCATAATTTTATAGAGATCGGCATTTTGTTGGTACTTATTTTTTACTTGGAAACCGGTTCCTAATTGTTTTTTTATTGCAGCTATCACTTGCTCTTGTTTGTTGGGCTGAAGAGCAATCTCAATAGCTGAGTACTGGCTAGAATCTAAATCAAATAAATACTGGGCAAAAGAATAATTCGTAAAAACATACTGGTCGTCAAATTCTTGTTGCACTGAAAAAGCACCCCCTTGCACTGCAGTTAAATTATTTAATTGATTTATATTGGTAAAACCCTTACCAGACCTATTGACTGCATAGAGTTGTAATGTGTCCCCAATAAAGGAACGAAACAAGCCCAGCTTCTGTTCTACACCAATACCTAATAACAAAATGGGATTTTCCAAATTGCCCATAATGTATTGGCCTCGCTTCATGTACTTAGCTACATTATTTATTTTACTATAATTTTTATCTACTCCTTTCACGAGCACCACCGATTGTAAGTCGCCTTTCACTAGCAAGGCCCTACTTTCTACCACTTTACTTAAGGCCCTTACGCCCTCTATATTTTTTATTTTTTCAAAAGGGGCGTCTTGCATGCTAAAAAATTTACCCTGCACAGGGGTCACGCGTATATCGGCATAAAAGTCGGCATACAAACCTTTCACTACTTCTGTAAATCCATTGGATACACTTAGTACAATAATAAGAGAAGCAGTACCTACTGCAATGGCTAAAACACTTACCCAAGCAATCATTTGAATTGCTTGAAAATTATATTTTCCTCTAAAATAACGCCATGCAAATAAAAAATGCACTTATAAATTTTTTAGGATTTCGTCCATCTTAAAAACATAATCCAATGTATCGTCTAAGTAAAAATGCAATACAGGAATACGTCGTAATTGATGCTTCATGGTATCAGAAAGATGCTTCTTGATTTCCCATGCCTGTGCTTGTATTTTCTTAAAAGAAGCTTCTGTGTCCTTTACCTGAAATAAACTCAAATAAATTCTCGCCTCTAATAAATCAGGGGTCACTTTTACAGAAGAGATGGAAATCATCCCTCCCTGTAAATTAGTAAGCCCTAGTTTTAAGAAGATATCGTTAAGGGCGCTCTGAATGGCCCCGGCTACCTGTTTTTGTCTTTTTCCTTCCTCCATAATCAAAATCGTTGATTCGCTGTAAAATTAGTTACTTTGCTCATTATTCTGCGGGAATAATTCTGAATATGAAGAAATTTATTCGCATCATAAGTTATATCAGAGAATACAAGGCCTATATGGCCTGGTACAGCCTATTTATTACCTTATCTATTGTCTTCGGCTTGTTTTCCTTGGGTATGCTCATGCCCTTTATGGACCTTATATTTGGAAGCAGCGAATTAACGGGTGTTGTCAAAACCGCAACTGCAGCTAGCGAGTCTGCGAATATCAAAGAAATCATTTATGGCTTTTTACAAAACAGCATAGCGAGGCATGGAAAAGTAACTGCCCTCGGCTGGATTTGTTTGGCGATAGTCATTACCATTTTCTTAAAGAATCTATTTCTTTATTTATCTTATTATTTTTTAGCCCCTATAAGAAATGGAGTAACGCGTAAATATTCCAGACTCTTGTATGAAAAAATATTACAATTACCTATTGGCTATTTTACCGAACAACGCAAGGGAGATATCTTAAGTAGATCCTCCAACGATATTACTGAATTAGAAAATTCTGTGATTGGTGCACTAGAAGGTTTAATTAAGGAACCTTTAAATATTATAGGCATACTTATTTTCTTATTTATTATAAGTGCAAAACTTACTTTGTTTGTTTTTATATTATTACCCCTAGCAGGACTCATTGTAGGACGCATTGGTAGAAGTTTGAAAAAACATACCAATAAAGCCCAAGTAAAATGGGGTGAGATTTTATCTCAGATGGAAGAAACATTAACCGGCTTAAGAATTATTAAAGCCTTTAATGCAGAAGGCAGAGTGAAAAAACAATTTTTTGGATTGGTAGATGAGATTTTCCATATCAAAAATAAAATACTGAATAGACGAGATTTAGCTTCTCCAATTTCTGAAACCTTAGGTGTTATTATTTTATGTGGAGTATTATGGTTTGGAGGTCAATTGGTTTTAAGTGGTGAAATACTCAATGGCGGTTCCTTTATTGCTTATGTAGCATTGTTCTCTCAAATTATAAACCCTTCCAAAGCCTTGTCCCAAGCGGCTTACAACGTAACAAGAGGTAATGCTACACTGGATAGGTTAAATGAAATTTTAGAAGCCCCTTTAACCGTTGAAGAAATAGCTAAGCCTATTATACTAGACTCATTTAAAGATTGTATTGAATTCAATGACGTTCAGTTTTCCTATCAAGATACTGCCATTTTAAAAAATATAAACCTTACTATTCAAAAAGGTAAGTCAGTGGCATTGGTGGGCTCTTCAGGTGCAGGTAAAAGTACCTTAGCCGACTTAGTGCCTCGCTTTCATGATGTGAGCGCAGGTAATTTATATATTGATGGAAAAAATATTAAAGACTATAGCTTACATAGTTTAAGAAATTTAATAAGTATAGTTACGCAAGAACCTATTTTATTTAATGATACCATCGCAGCCAATATTGCCCTAGGTAAACCCGATGCCACTGAGGCTGAAATTATGGAAGCTGCCAAAATTGCCAATGCCTATGAATTTATTATTAAAAAAGAAGGCGGCTTTCAAAGTATGATTGGAGATAGAGGTAGCAAACTAAGTGGTGGAGAGCGTCAGCGCTTAACCATTGCCAGAGCAGTTTTAAAGAACCCTCCTATTTTAATTTTAGACGAAGCCACTTCCGCGCTTGATACAGAAAGTGAGAAGTTAGTACAAGAGGCTATTAATAATATGATGCAAAATAGAACCTCTATTGTCATTGCACATCGTTTATCTACTATTCGTCACGCAGATGAAATTATTGTACTACAAAAAGGAGATATTGTTGAAAGAGGAAATCACGATGCGCTTATAGCACAAAATGGTTATTACCGAAAGCTTATTGAAATGCAAGAAGTGAAATAAGTAAAAATCAAAACAAGTACAAAAGTATTTAAATTAATATTTACAAAAAAACCCCGATAAATTTTATCGGGGTTTTTATATAGAACAACTGAATGTTTCCTTTCATGTATAGCTGCTTTTGATCCACACTTTTGATCTTCTCTTTTAATCTTCTCTTTTAATCTTCTCTTCTGAACTTTTACTGATCGCTGCTATTTTTTACATAACCCAGTTTTGCTTCTAAGCTTAAAGTAGCATGAGGCACCGCACGTAAACGCGCTTTGTCAATTAAACGGCCTGTTACTCTACAAATACCATAGGTTTTGTTTTCAATACGCATTAAGGCTTTTTCTAAATGGTCTATGAAAGTAATTTGTCTAGAAGCCATTTGACCTAATTGCTCTCTTTCCATGCTAACACTACCATCCTCCATGGTCATGTACCTAGCATCGTCATTATCACCACCTAATTCATCTTTGCGTGTAATAATACCTTGTAAGTAGACTAATTCTTTTTTTGCAGCATCTAATTTCTTAGAAATTAAATCTTTGAACTCTTTTAATTCTGCATCAGAATATTTTACTAAAGTCTCTGTAGATCTTTCTACTTCTTTTCTTCTTTCCATTGGAACATAACCTGGTTGATAAGGCACGCTACTTTTAGCGCCAATTTTTGGAACTTTAATATCCTTTATAGTTTCTGCCACTTTACGTACTGGTTTTACAGGAGGCGTTGGAATTTTTGGAACCGGTTTTGCAGGAGGAACATATTTTTCAACTGGCTTAGCGACAGGTTTAACGATTGGTTTTGCTGGCGCCTTTACAGGAACTGCTTTTTTTATAGGAGCTTTAATAGGAGTTGCTTTTTTTAAAGGTGCTTTAACGGGTACCGGTTTTTTTACAGGGGCTGCTTTTTTTGGAACCACCTTTTTAACGGGTACCGGTTTTTTAACAGGAATTGCTTTTTTAGGAACCACCTTTTTAACGGGTGCCACTTTTTTCGCAGGAACCACTTTCTTGGGAGCTACCTTTTTTGCAGGGGCTGCTTTTTTAGCAGGGGCAGCCTTTTTTACGGGTGCCGCTTTTTTGGGAGCTGCTTTCTTAGCAGGGGCCGCCTTTTTGGGAGCTGGTTTTTTTGTAGGCATATTTATCCTTTTTGTCTAACTGAAATTCTTAATTTGTGATCATTTATGTCAACTTCTACCCCCTCTTTCAAGACCGGTAGGAAGTCTATTTGGACTGCGAGAATTTCGCGGCAAATATAACCCGAAAATTGAATAATGGACTCCTTCAAGTCTGTATTATCCTCAATTTCAAGCAAAATCTTATCTGTAAGCTCAAAATTGCTCTCTTTTCTAATGTTTTGGACCCTATTCACTAGCTCACGGGCATTCCCTTCCTTCAATAATTCGGGGCTAATGGTAATATCCAAGGCCACCGTAAGCGCATTTTTGACAGCAACGCTCCATCCTGGTATATCTTCTGCTATAATATCTACCTCATTGATTAGCAAGTCTATAGTCTCTCCTTCGATGTCTAAGGCTAAACTTCCCTCTTTTTCCAAGCGCGTAATTTGCACCTGGGTCAAATTAGCAATGACAGCAGAAGCTTGTTTCATTTTGGTTCCTAATTTGGCGCCCAATAATTTGAAATTGGCTTTTACCTTTTTGCTAATAACCCCTTCCGTCTCCGTTATATAATTAATTTCTTTAACATTTACTTCGGCAAGTATTAATTCTTCCATTAATTCAATAGCCGTTTTGGTGGCTGGATCTAAAACAGGAATTAATATTTTTTGCAAAGGCTGACGCACTTTGATATTCACTTTTTTTCTTATAGATAAAACCAATGAACAAATATCCTGCGCCATTTGCATTCTTGTCTCTAAAGCAGTATCTATTTTCGTACTATCTGCAATAGGGAAAGGAGCATGATGAATAGAACTATAATTATGTTTTTTAGTAACACTATTTAAATTTCTAAAAACTTGGTCAGCAAAAAATGGTGCAATAGGAGCCATTAATTTTGTAATGGTTTCAATACACTCGTATAAGGTTTGATAAGCCGCAATTTTATCTTGGGTATAAGTACCTTTCCAAAAACGTCTGCGACATAATCTTACATACCAGTTACTTAAATGCTCATCCACAAAAGTTTCAATAGCACGACCAGCAGTGGTAGGCTCGAAATCGTCCATGGAAGTCGTTACTGTTTGCACTAAAGTATGTAAAGAAGAAATGATCCAACGATCAATTTCTGGTCGCTCGGCTAAAGGAATGGTTTCTTGTTCAAAATGGAAATTATCTACATTGGCATACAAAACAAAAAACTGATAAGTATTGTATAAAGTACCAAAGAATTTTCTTTGTACCTCTTGTATACCAGACATATCAAATTTTAAATTATCCCATGGAGAAGCATTGGTTACTAAATACCAGCGTGTGGCATCCGCACCATACTTCTCAATCGTTTCAAAAGGGTTCACCACATTGCCAAGTCGCTTACTCATCTTATTACCATTCTTATCCAAGACAAGTCCATTACTCATGACTGCCTTGTAAGCAACGCTATCAAACAGCAGTACACCCAATGTATGTAAAGTATAAAACCATCCACGGGTTTGGTCTACGCCCTCGCAAATAAAATCAGCAGGAAAGGCTTGTCCTTTATCTATTAAGTCTTTATTTTCAAAAGGATAATGCCACTGTGCATAAGGCATGGCGCCAGAATCAAACCAAACGTCTACTAAATCCGAAACACGCTTCATGGCTTGGCCACTAGTACTTACTAATTCTATTTGATCCACATAAGGTTTATGTAAATCCACGTCTAACTTGCCATCTATAACTTTTAAATCAACCTCTTTATTAAAGCCTTTTTCTTTGGCAGCTAAAAAACCTTTGGTTAATTCTTCAATCGATCCAATACAAACTTCCTCTGTGCCATCTTCTGTTCTCCAAATAGGAAGAGGCGTTCCCCAATAACGGCTACGAGATAAATTCCAGTCCACCATATTCTCTAACCAGTTGCCAAAACGACCTTCGCCCGTACTCTTAGGTTTCCAATTAATAGTTTTATTTAATTCAATCAATCTATCTTTCACCGCAGTGGTTTTAATAAACCAAGCGTCTAATGGATAATATAAAATAGGCTTATCTGTTCTCCAACAATGCGGATAATTATGTTCGTATTTTTCTACCTTAAAAGCTCTGTTTTCTTTTTTCAACTTTACAGAAATATCTATATTTACATCCTGGTAGTCTTTCTCATCTTTATAATTTTTCACAAAGCGGCCGCTAAATTCTCCCACCCCTTCTACAAATTTTCCCTCACGGTCCACTAGTGTAATAATACCTAAATTATTTTTTTGTCCTACTTTATAGTCATCTGCTCCAAAGGCAGGAGAAGTATGTACGATACCTGTTCCGTCTTCAGTGGTTACAAAATCACCTAGTACTATTTTAAAAGGGTCTCCTTCAAAAGTTGAAGGGTCATTGGCCTCAAAAGGCATTAACTGCTCGTAACGAAGTCCATTTAACCCACTGCCCTTGCAAGTAGCAATTATTTTCCAAGGAATAAGTTTATCACCTTCTGCAAAACTTTCTAGACCTTCCCCTTCTTCTTTAAAATATTTAGCCACTAAGTTTTTAGCAATTACCACATTCACAGCAATAGCTGTATACGGGTTATACGTAGCCACTAAAATATATTCAATATTTGGTCCAACGGTGAGTCCTAAATTAGAAGGCAAGGTCCATGGAGTAGTGGTCCAAGCCATGTAAAATATTTCCTTCGACTTAGCGTTAGAACCTGCCTTCGTTACTGCATCAAATAAAAATTGGCTATCTGCATTTTCTAATGCTTTGAACATAGCCACTGTTGAAGTATCTTTTACATCCTTATAAGTACCTGGCTGATTTAATTCATGCGAACTTAATCCTGTGCCTGCTGCAGGCGAATAAGGTTGTATACTTACACTTTGATACAAATAACCTTTTTTGTAAAGGGTTCTTAATATCCACCAAAGTGTTTCAATATAATTATTTTCAAAAGTGATATAGGGATTATTTAAATCTACCCAGTATCCCATTTTATTAGTAATATCGTCCCATTCTTTTTTATAACGCAGTACCGCTTCTCTACATTTCTTATTATAGTCTTCTACACTAATTTTTTTACCAATATCTTCTTTCGTAATCCCCAATTCTTTTTCTACGCCTAATTCAACAGGTAAACCATGGGTATCCCATCCACCTTTTCTTTTTACCTGAAAACCTTGCATGGTTTTATACCTACATACCATGTCCTTTAAAGTTCTAGAAATAACATGGTGAATGCCAGGCATTCCATTGGCACTCGGAGGCCCTTCATAAAAAACAAAGGGGGGCTTGCCTTCTCTTAAAGCTACCGACTGCTCAAAGGCCTGTTCAGACTTCCAAGAAGCCAATATCTCCGCCTCCATTTGAGGCAGATTTAATCCATTAAATTCTGGGTATTTTTTACTCATACAACGCTTTATCCTAGCTCATTTTTAGGGCACGAAGGTACGAATAAGCTTGTAAAAAAGGCCAGCCTTGATTTGGATTAATGATTAGGGGATAAGTTCGTAAAAGCTAAGCTTGCTGCTCCTCTTGGCTTAGTTTGTTGGCTTGCTCGGCATTTATGTCTGTATCACTGAAGAACTTCTTCTGAAAGATAAACATGGTAATGACGCCCGTGCTTATTGATGCATCGGCAAAATTAAATACAGGTCGGAAAAATTCAAATTCCTCCCCTGCCCAAAAAGGGAACCAGCTTGGAAAATGTGCATTTTGAATAATGGGGAAATAAAACATGTCTACTACTCTTCCATGTAAAAAACTACCATAGCCTCCACCTACTGGAAATAATTGCGCCACCATGGTTGTATAGGGCACACTGGCTTCAAATAGGAGCCCGTAAAACAAAGAGTCGATTAAATTACCCACCGCACCGGCATAAATTAAGGCAGCACAAAAAATAAAACCATTGTGGTATTTTTTTTCAATGAAGCCCTTGATTAAAAAAGTGCCCCAAATAACAGCAGCTAAGCGAAACAAGGTCAAGATTATTTTTCCAAAACTGCCCCCCAATTTTAAGCCCCAAGCCATGCCCTCATTTTCTATAAAATGAAGTCTTGCCCATGAACCTACTATTGCATGCTCTTCCCCAATAAAATAATTGAGTTTGATATAAAACTTAATGGCTTGATCGATGAAAATAATTAAAGCAATGAGTAAGACAACCTTTTTCCCGTTCATAAATTTGGTATAATGTAGATTTTGTATAATCTGCTGCAAATATAGTATAGTTTTATGGAGCTGCTTCTGAATTTCCTTTTACTAATTTTCTCTTGCTAGTGAAAATAGAATAAAAAATAGAACCTGAAATACAAAAGATAATAACCATTAAGGAAATAAGTACCTGTGTATTTTTGTCTAACCAAATATTAATATAGTGTTCGCCTAACATTTTAACACCAATAAAAACTAGTATAATGGCAATACCTTGTTGTAAATGCTCAAACTGGTTCACGGCTCCTCTTAATAAAAAGAACAATGAACGTAGTCCTAGTATGGCGAAAATATTGGAAGTATAAATGACCAAACTACTTCTTGAAATACCCATAACCGCAGGAATGGAGTCCAAGGCAAATACAATATCTATGGCTGCTAAAAGTACCACTACTACAAATAAGCTTGTATACAAAGGTTTATTGTTGTGGTCTCTGATGACAAACTTACCATCACCATCGGTGTTACCAATGGGTAAGAATTTTTTTAAAAAGATATATACTTTAGAGCTATGTGGATCGAAGCTATCTTCCTCGCCTGCTATAAACATTTTATAACCAGTATACACTAGGAAGACTCCAAAAATATAAAGTACCCATGCAAATTTTGCCACTAGTGCTACGCCAACAGTAATAAAAATAACCCTGAACAAAATAGCCGCTAGTATACCTATTAATAATACTCTTGGTATATGTTTTTCTTTTACTTTGAATGCATTGAAAATTAAAATAAAAACAAAAATATTATCAATACTTAAACTCCATTCCATCAGGTAACCGCTTAGGTATTCAAAACCTAATTTTTGCCCTTCCTCTACCCACATAAACACAAAAAAAGCAAGCGCTAATAATACCCAAAAAAAAGTTTGACGTAAGGCTTGCTTTAAAGTAATAATAGCATTTTTTTTACTTAAAAACCCTAGGTCTAAGATTAATGCAAAAAGAATAACCACTCCAAAAACAAGATATACTAATTGATCTGTTGACATACTATAAAGTTACAACTTACTTACTAAATAACAAATTGGCGTTTTCGATACCCTGTCCAAATTAAAAATAAAAACCCTAATAGCAATAGCGGCCCAATGACTAAAATAATTTGTATAAATAGTCTATGCTCCTCTACTTTTTCACGATTTAATAAACGCAGTATTTGTTCTTTACTACGAGTATCTAATAAACCATTGGGCTCATTTAAATAAGCAATTGTATTTACAAAAAAATCATGATTGGCAAACTTGTACTCTTCAAAAGGCATCATTCCCATGGGCAAGGGTCCTTTTTTCAGATCCACTTGGTTGGTAAGAATATCTGCATCTGAAATAACTATTTGTTTTGAAATAGCAGTCCCTTTTTCTAAATAACCGCTGCCAGAAGAGGCCTTGATGCTATCGAGCATTGCAGCATTCATTCTATTAGAAAATAAAGAAGGAAATTTACCTTCTATTAAAACAGCTACTGCTAAATGATTTTTTTGAAAACTTTCCAATTCGCCTTCTTGTTTACCGCTATTGATATCCACCACAGAAGGTGAGCTAAGTATACGGCTATTAGAATCGGTACTTAGTAAAATTGTTTTGCGAATACCTTTAACCGCAATGGTGTCTATGCTGGAAGGAAAATAAGTTAATACTCTATCTATATTTTGAACAATGGGGCTCGTTTCATTGCCTTGTAAAAAAGGAGAATAAGGCCAAGGCATTCTTTGTATAATGGGGCTTCCATTTTCCTCCTTACCCACTACCATGGGAAGTTTTGCACAATTTAAATCTTGTACCAAATTGGAATTAATTCTTACCCCATATTTAAAAAGTAAATCATCTAAGGCTAAACTTCTATCATAAGCAATATAAGATGATTGCTTTTTTTGTAAACTGTCATACTCTGCAACTAATTTATCAATAGCCCATATAATATTTCCACCTCCCATTACATATTGGTCCAATTTTAATTTATCGAGCTCTGTAAAAGGCTGGCTAGGCTTAACAATAAGTAATGTTTTAATTTTTTGAGCATTCGGAAAACCTTTCTTTAAATCAAATACCGCTAAATTATAATTATGCATAATTGATTCTCCTAAATCATTCACCGTTAAATTAACGGGCTCCCCATTACCTGTTAAATAAGCAATATTGGGTACCAACTTTCTATTTAATAAATAAAGTGCTTGTGTAAACTTATATTCTAGTAAAGAAACTGCGGCATTCGCAGTTGCCTGGTTATCTTCTTCGGGAATATCTTTTACAATATTATAGGGTTTGAAATATTTTTTACTACTACGAAGGTCAATCACCATGGGAGACTGGCCTTCTACTTCAATAAGTGCTCCAGGAATCATTAACTGCTCCACTCTTTTATCGGAAGCACCATTTTCAGTTTGTATTTTTTGAATAGGTAAACCCAATTTTGATAAACTATCATAAAATTGATATAAGGCATCGTTTTTATACAATTCCCCAGGTACTTCAATGTCCCAGTGCATAGCCTTAGGATTAATTTGTTTAAAATGATTTAATAATTCTGCAGTAGATACAGCAATGGTTTTATAATAAGCGGGTAGTTCCCCCCCTAAATAAAGATGAATTTTTACAGGTTTTCTTATAGCAGATACAATTTTCTCTGTGCTTTCACTAAAAGTATACCTATGCTCTTTAGTTAAATCTAATTGATAGCTATACAAAGAAAAAAATACATTTATTATAATCAAAGCACCTACTGTAATGGCATATTTCACTTTCCCCTTAATATTTTCAATACTACCTAGACTAAATAAAACAAGTATCGATAAAAAATAAACGATGTCCTCTGCGCTTAGCAGCCCTTTACTCATATTTAAATAATGTGCTTCTAGGCCTAACTTACTTATAAAATAATTGGTCCCATTCGTAAAAGCTGGAAGGGAACTTAGCACATGAAAGCCTTTAAATAAAACAATACAAACCAAAATGGAAATTAATAAAGCAACTAAATTATTCTTTGTAATGCTGCTAATATAAATACCCACCATAGTATAACTAGCCGCTAGAAATAATAGACCAAAATACGAACCATAAGTAGCTCCAAAGTCTAAGCCTCCAACATCACTTAAAACATGTAAAGTATAAGCGTAACATAATGTAGGCGCTATTGCCACAATGACAATTAATAAATTACCTAAAAATTTGCCCAATACTAATTGTAAGGGACTAATAGGTAAGGTTCTAATAATTTCATAAGTACCCTGCTTGTATTCATCAGAAAAGCTATGCATGGTAATAGCGGGCACTAAGAGTAGTAAAAACCAAGGAGCAAAATCGAAATAAGCCTGCAAAGAAGCATAGCCAAAGTCGAGTACATTAAAATTAGGAAGTACAAATAAGACAAGCCCATTGACCATTAAGTAAAAGCCAATGATTAAATAGCCTGTTAAGCCATTGAAATACTGCGCCCATTCTTTTTTACAAATTGCCCACATGGTTCAAAGCTACAAAAAAATGCCCCGTGATAACGGAGCATTCAATATTATAATAATCTTATGATTTTTATGGTTAGCCTATCTAAGGACCTGTTGAACTTAAACTGCAAAGCTTTCTCCACAGCCACAACTTCTACTTGCATTAGGATTATTGAAGTAAAAGCCTTTTCCATTTAATCCATCTGAAAATTCCAATTCAGTATTTACTAAGTATAAAAAGCTTTTTAAATCGGTAACAATTTTAACCCCATTGTCTTCAAATACTTGATCCATGGGCTTTATTTCATTATCAAAATCGAGTTTATAACTTAATCCAGAACAACCGCCCCCTACTACTCCTACTCTTAAAAAATAGCTAGCATCACCTGTAACGCCAGCATCTTGCATTAACTGCACTACCTTGGCCTTTGCCTTAGCACTTACATATATTGAATTCTCTTGGGCTACTTCGCTCATAGGTTATAAATAGAAGACCTAAATTAAACGTGGCTTTGCTCAAATACTAATTCAGCCAATCCGTTTTTAACACGGAAATCATTAATAGCTGCTTTAATAGCATCTTCTGCTAAAACAGAACAGTGAATTTTAACAGGAGGTAAATTTAATTCCTCTACTAAATCCATATTGTCAATTTTAACTGCTTCGTCAATTGTTTTTCCTTTTAACCACTCTGTAGCTAAAGAAGAAGAGGCAATGGCAGAACCACAACCAAATGTTTTAAACTTAGCATCGGTAATAAGACCAGTAGCTTCGTCTACTTCTATTTGCAAACGCATTACGTCACCACACTCTGGTGCGCCCACTAAACCAGTACCTACGCTTTTAGAGGCTTTATCTAATGTTCCTACATTTTTAGGATTAGAATAATGATCGATTACTTTATCTGAGTATGCCATTTTATTTTTATTTTATATTTTCAAAATTATTAAAAAAAATCAAGAACTTATGTTAAGCTTATTTTAAGACTCGAAACCTTCAGTTTCTCATCTTGTAATGTTTAATGATGTGCCCATTGAATCGCATCAATGTCAATCCCCTCTTTAAACATTTCCCAAAGTGGGCTCATTTCTCTTAGTTTTAAAACAGTATCGGTTACGGCTTTAATCGTAAAATCAATTTGCTCTTCAGTGGTATATCTTCCTAATCCAAAACGAAGAGAGCTATGTGCTAAATCATCGCCTAAGCCCAATGCTTTTAAAACATAACTAGGCTCTAAAGAAGCGGATGTACAAGCCGAACCAGAAGATAAAGCGATGTCTTTGTTAAAGCCCATCATCAAACCTTCTCCTTCCACATATTTAAAAGAGATATTACTTACATGCGGCAAACGGTGTGCCGGATTACCATTCACATAAGTCTCGTCAATTACTTTTAAGGCGTTTTCTAACTTGTCTCTTAATTTTGAAACTCTTTCTGTATCTGCAGCCATATCTGTCCTTGCTATTTCTGCAGCTTTGCCAAAGCCGACAATACCAGGAACGTTTAAAGTACCACTACGCATTCCTCTTTCGTGTCCTCCGCCATCTATTTGTGCCGTTACTTTTACACGTGGGTTTTTTCTTCTCACATATAAAGCGCCTACACCTTTAGGGCCATACATTTTATGTGCAGTAAAGGACATAATATCAATTCCGTCTGCAATAACATTCACAGGAATTTTTCCTACTGCTTGCACTGCATCCGAGAAATAAAGTGCTCCATGCTTTTTAGCAATGGCTGCAATTTCTTTTACGGGCTGTATCACACCAATTTCATTATTCGCATACATGATGGCTACTAAAATAGTAGTAGGCTTCATGGCAGCTTCTAATTGTTTTAAATCAACTAAACCATCGGGTTGAACTTCTAAATAAGTAACTTCTGCGCCTAATTTTTCTAAGTGTTTGCAAGTATCCAAAACAGCCTTATGTTCTGTGGTACAAGTAATAATGTGATTGCCCTTACTTGCATACATTTCATATACACCTTTGATGCCTAGGTTATTGCCTTCGGTAGCACCGGATGTGAATATAATTTCTTTAGGATCGGCTCCAATTAATTGGGCAATTTGCTCACGGGCGTAATCCACTGCTTCCTCAGCTTGCCATCCGAAAGAATGGTTACGACTAGCCGCATTTCCGAAGTTTTCGAGAAAATAAGGTAACATCGCTTCTAAAACCCTAGGATCCATGGGGGTAGTTGAATTATGATCAAGATAAATTGGTAATTTTAACATAACGGAATTTAATTTTTTCTGTAGCATAAAGCTAAAGCTAAAGGCTTGATTTTATTGAATTCGTTATATATTAAAGGTAATTTTTTCCCAATTCGTAAAACAACAATACCATGGATTATAAGGTAGAACATATAGGCATTGCAGTAAAAGACCTAGCCACCAGCATCCCTTTATTCGAACAATTGTTAGGAAGCCCCTGCTATAAAACCGAATGCGTTGATAGTGAATCCGTGAATACGGCCTTTTTTCTTCAACAAAGTACCAAAATTGAGTTATTGGAAAGCAGCGACCCTACTGGGCCCATTGCGAAGTTTATAGATAAAAAAGGAGAAGGCATGCACCATATTGCTTTTGAAGTGCCTGATATTGTAGCGGAAATGGAAAGATTAAAAAAACTTGGCTTTACCCTTTTGAATGAAACACCTAAAAAAGGCGCTGATAATAAATTAATTTGTTTTTTGCACCCTAAAGAAACAAGTGGTGTTCTTATTGAACTTTGTCAAAGTATTTAAATATAAAAGCCTTTAATATACTTGTAGCAATTATATACTTTCAATAATTATATTCTTCTAGTAATTAAATCCCTAAAATTTCAATGGCTTTTTGTGCTGCTAATTGGCTGGCATCTTTTTTAGTATAGCCTTTTTGAGCGGTGATTACTTCACCATCTAGCACCACATTAATGGTGAATAATCTTCTTCTTCCTTCTAGCTGTTCACCTGCTAATACAAAATCTATTTGCTTGCCTTGCTTTAAAGCCCAACCAATAATTTTATTTTTTATATTAATATCTATTTGTTCTAAATCGTCCATGAACAAATAAGGCTGTATCATTTTCTCTATTATCCAAAGTTTAGTAAACTCGTATTTCTTGTCTAAATAAATAGCGCCCACCAAGGCCTCCAAGGTATTGCCAAAAATTTGACTTGTTTTCAAAGACCCATCCATTTTATTAAACCTTGTCATTTTGCGCAGCCCCATTTGCACCGCAATATGATTCAGCTGCTGCCTATTCACCATCTTGCTGCGCATCTCTGTTAAAAAACCTTCTCCTTTGTAGGGATATTTTTTAAATAAATAATCGGCCACCACCGAACTTATAATAGCGTCGCCTAAAAATTCTAGTCTTTCATTATTTTCTTCAGGATTCTCTCTAACAGATCTATGATTCAATGCCGTTTGAAAAAGTACAATACTTTTTGTTTGATAGCCAATGAGTGCTGCTAAATTTTTTTCAAAATCAGATTTTTTGAAAAAGGAAAGTAGAGTTTGTATTCTTTTCACTTTGAATTAGGCCTTGTATTTTTTTACAATCACACAGGCATTGTGTCCGCCAAATCCGAAAGTATTACTTAAGGCTGCATTCACTGTTCTTTTTTGGGCTGTATTAAAAGTAAAATTAAGGCCTTGGTCTAATTCTGGATCGTCTGTAAAATGATTAATGGTAGGCGGAATAATATCATGAATGACTGATTGAATACAAGCAATAGCTTCAATCACTCCTGCTGCACCCAAGCAATGACCCGTCATGGATTTAGTAGAACTAATATTTAAATTATAAGCATGCTCACCAAACACAGCCGTAATGGCCTTGGTTTCTGCAATGTCACCTAAGGGTGTAGAAGTACCATGGGTATTGATATAATCAATATCTGATGGCTGCATTTCAGCATCTTTTAAAGCAGCAATCATTACATTTTTTGCACCTAATCCATCGGGATGCGGGGCCGTTAAATGGTAAGCATCAGCAGTAGCTCCACCACCTACAACTTCACAATATATTTTAGCACCGCGTTTTTTGGCGTGCTCTAATTCTTCTAATACTAAAACACCTGAAGCCTCTCCCATAATAAAACCATCTCTGTCTTTATCATAAGGGCGACTCGCAGTCTTAGGATCGTCATTTCTTTCGCTCATGGCCTTCATGGCATTAAAACCACCCATGCCCGCAATACCTATCACCGACTCGGCGCCACCAGTAACAATAATATCGGCCTTGCCTAATTTTATATTATCCATAGCAGTTACTATGGCATTGGTACTTGAAGCACAGGCACTTACTACTGCGAAGTTAGGTCCACGAAAACCATGCTTCATAGAAATTTGCCCAGCGGCAATGTCTAATATCATTTTAGGAATAAAAAACGGATTGAATCTAGGTGTGCCATCTCCTTGCACAAAATTGGTTACTTCTTCGGTGAAAGTGGTTAAACCTCCAATGCCACTTGCAAAAATGACACCTACTCTATCGTGGTCCACATTGTCTTTGGTAATACCCGCATCAAGAACCGCTTGGTCACTAGCTACTAGTGCAATTTGAGCAAAGCGGTCTAGTTTTCTAGCTTCTTTACGATCCATAAATTCAATAGGATCAAAACCTTTGATTTCACATGCAAATCTTGTCTTAAACTTAGAAGCATCAAACTGCGTTATCATATCCGCACCCGATACACCATTGACTAAATTTTCCCAGTAAGAAGCTAGGTTATTTCCAATAGGTGTTAAAGTACCCATTCCTGTAACTACAATGCGTTTAGTTTGCATGTTGATGGTTTTAAAATAAGAATCCGCCTTTAAAGCAAAGGCTCAAAAAGGCGGATTTAAATATGCCGATGACTCAGCTTGAAACTTCTAAATGGATTTAGTTATTTCGCGTGCTCTTCTAAATAAGCAACAGCTTGACCAACGGTAGTAATAGTTTCTGCTTGTTCATCAGGAATTGAAATATTGAATTCTTTTTCAAATTCCATAATTAATTCAACTGTGTCTAAAGAATCTGCTCCCAAATCATTTGTAAAAGAAGCGGCGGTTGTAACTTCTGCTTCATCTACACCTAATTTGTCAACGATGATTTTTTTAACTCTTGTAGCGATGTCTGACATTGTAAAAGTTTTTGTTAACGGCGCAAAAATATACTTTTTGTTAAAAACGAAGTATTTTATTTGCCTTTTTGTTTACACATTCGAAAGTTCTCCTTCAAAGTAGGCCTATTTTGGTCTTTTTGGTGCTTTTCTAGGCAAGAAATTGAGTAAATAAGGCCATTTTTGGGCCTATTTACTCTTTAAAATAGCCCTTAATTCATGTTGTAGCTCTAGGGTCATATTACCGGTGGGAATTATAAAGAATGTTTTAGGGCCAAAATAAATATGGAAAAAATGAGGGCTTTCAAAATAATGGGATACTTCTTCCCAATGCCAAGCCGCCTCTCCTTGCAAGGAATGCAAGCTTGCCTTTTGGTGGTCAAAATTAAAATCCCAGGTATGGGTAAACAAAGCTGTTTTTTTATAAAAAATAGTAGGCATTAGATACCAAAATAAAAGCAATAAGACAATCCAAAGTACCGAGCCTAATAAAAATAATTCTGGTCTAATTTTTTTTAGGAATAATAAAATGCCTGTTAGGATAGCATATACATTCACCACAATCATTAATGTTTTAATTTCTGGCTGCTTTATAAAGTGATAACGTAAGGCTTCTAATACCTGTGCTTTTTGATAACTAACTTCGATAGACATGAATGAACTAATTGTTGGTCTTAGACGAAGATACAGCGTACATGACTTCCTGCTTGTAAAAAAGCAAAGAATTTAAAAAATGACTATATTTAATTATATAAAATAATTCATGAAAGTACTTTGTATTGGTGAGGCTTTAATTGATATGATTTGCACAGATGTAAATGTATCTTTATCCGGTGGCCAACATTTTTTAAAAAAAGCCGGTGGCGCTCCCGCCAATGTGGCAGCAGCTATTGCAGCTTTAGGGGGCGAGGTAAGTATGGCTGCCAAAGTGGGCGACGACCCCTTTGGACAACACCTTATAGAACTACTTGAAACGATGGGCGTAAATACAAGTTTAATCATTAAAGACCCAGCTCATTTTACCACCCTTGCTTTTGTTTCTTTAATGAACGATGGTGAAAGAGATTTTTATTTTAATAGAGGTGCCGATAAAGAATTAACCATCGCAGATTTATCAGCACTTCACTTAAAGGATTTTCAAATTATACATTTTGGATCGGCCACCGCGTTTTTACCCGGTCCCCTTCAAAGCACTTACATTGAACTACTAGCTAAAGCAAAACAAGCAGGCTGTTTAATAAGCTTTGATCCCAATTACAGACATTTACTTTTTCAAAATAACAGCACCTATTTTATTAAACAGTGTGGGCCTTTTATTGAAAGCTGCGATTTTTTTAAATTGAGTGACGAAGAGGCCTTATTCATTACTGGCGCAGATACAGTGGCTTCAGCTGCAAATGCATTAAGAAAAAAAACCAGCGCTGTATTCACTATTACTTTAGGCAAAGAAGGCACACTACTTTGTATAGGCGAGCATATTGAAATCATTAAAAGCATTTCTATACAAGCAGTAGATGCAACAGGAGCTGGAGATGCATTTGTGGGAGCAGTCTTATATCAATTAAACAAGCAAACTAACTTAGCTATAAAACAGCTTAGTATTGAAAATTGGAAAATAATGATAAGCAATGCCAATAAAGCGGGGGCGAGAACCTGTGAATACATGGGTGCGATGGAAGCCTTTCAACATTTGAATAATTCCATTTTCGATTAGTCGCAGAAAACCCCACAAAACCTTAAGTATACTTTTAGCAAATTTTTACTTCCCTTTTACTTACGCTTAAAACCTGTAGCCAAAACCTAGGCTAATACTATAGTCTGCAAATGCAGCATCTCCTCTTGAAAATACATTAGTATCAATAGTTTTTAAAATATCTGGATAGCTTTGAGGTCTTTCTCTTCTAATGGCCACTGGTGCATATAAATAGAAATTGAATTTTTTATAGTTATAATTAGCACCCGGTTCTAGCGCTAGTACATTACCAGGTCTTCTAAATCCAGTATTATCTCCTATTAAATCTTTTGCAGGAATACATTCATAACGCGCTCCCAAAGAAAGCGTTAATGCATTGGTTGTCCAGTTGGTCCCTGCTCTTAATAAATATTGATCGGGTACACTCATTACATCTGAAGTATACTTAATCGCGGATGCAGAAGCGATGCCGCCTCTTGCTGTACTTACTCCATTATTTCCTTTTGGATTTATTAAATAGTAGGCATTGCTATAAACACTGAATGTATTATTTAATTGTCTGAACCCGTTTAATTCAAGACTTAGCCCCCAACCACCATCGCCTAGTTGTATAGATTGATCCACGGGTCCTTTTCTAGTTAGAATAGAAGTTCCTAATTTATAATTAAAAACATCTTGCGCATTATAATTACCCGTTGGCATTTTAAGACCAATGCCTCCTTGTAAATTACCCTTAGCACCTGGCTTAGGTGCAATGATCCATTTATAAGCAGTGATTCTTATATCTCCTATGCCTTGTGAAAAAGTAGAAAAACGTGGATTGCCCTTCGTACTTCCCAGATGCTCATATAAAGAACTTCTTTCATTGTATATTAATGGAAGATCAAATCCAATGCTCCATTTTTCATTCAATTTTCTCACCAAAGAGATATCCATGGTACGACTAAAATTTCTAACGTCGGTCTGTTCCGTTACACGTTGGGTTTGTTCATCGGTACCATTAAAATGCTTATAAGATTTAAAATAACGGCCACTCATATTTAAGTCCCATTTAGGTTCCACCATTTTTTGTGCGCTACTATCATGCAGCATACCATTCATCATACCATGCATCATAGAATGCTCCATTGTATTTAAGCCACCCACAGTTCTAATAGCCACACAACCCTGTGCATTTAATTGTTCTGTTAGGCCTATCATGAAAAGGATGGCTGCAAGCAACTTTATCTTAAAGGGAATAGTCTTCATAAATCTGATCAAATGTATAATTATTCGAAGGCAAATATAAGGCTTTAAATTTATTCGTTAAATTAGATATATGACTAATTTTGAATAAAACTAGGTCAATTTAGTATGTTTGTATACTTAGTAAACGCAACCTTATGAAGTACATAAAAATTTTTTTAATTGTTACTATTGCCTTTTTTGTGATTTTAGTGTATTTAATTATACCCAATAAAATAGTAGTGAGTAATACCCGCTTTGTACATCAGCCGGGTAATTTAGTAAGCAATGCCTTTACGAGTATACAATACTGGGATAAATGGATGCCTCGTAAGTCTATCGAAGATCATACATTTATTTTAGAGCAGGGTAAGCTAGAAGTGCATGAGTCTTTTTTATCTGCGGTCAAATGCTTGTATACCATTAATGCAATCTCTGTTCCCGTTACCTATTCAGCCATTGATGCAGGAGGTGATAGCACTATGATAAGATATGAAGGGAACCTAAATAATAAATTCGTTTCTCCTATGATAAGAATTAATAATTATTTGGACAGTAAGAAAATGAAAGTACAACTTGATATTACCTTAGAGGCAGCAAAAAATTTCTATTCAAAAAAAGAAAATAGTAAAGTAGATACTGCCCAATAGGAAATTTTATTTCCAGGAATTTTTTAATTGAAGAATATCGTCAGGACTAGTTCTACAACAACCTCCTATTACTTTAGCACCAGCAGCTTTCCATATTTGGGCATGATCAACAAAACTCAGATGGCAGTTTTCTGTTGGCTCCCAGGTTTTAGTATTGCTATTGTAAGCCTCCCCTTTATTGGGATAAACAATAATATATTTATCGGTAACAGCTGCGGCAATTTTTATTAGCGCTTCAATATAATGCGGTGCAGTACAATTTACGCCTACTCCAATAATGTTTGGACTACCATTTAATAATTCAACTGCTTCAGAAAATAAAGCACCACTGCATAAATGCATTTCATCTTTACAACTAAAGCTTACCCATGCTTGACTTTGCGGATACATTTTTAATAACTCCTTTATGGCGAACGCCTCTTCTAAACAAGGTATAGTTTCAAAGGCAAGTATATCCGCATTGGATCTAGCTAGTAGGTCAAGCCTATGCTTATGAAATTCCATTAGTTTTTCTATAGAGACATTATAATTACCTCTATATTCAGAGCCATCTGCTAATGCTGCACCATAAGGGCCTATGGAAGCTGCTACTAAAGGAGCTTGACTTTGCGCTGAAGAGATTGTATTTAAAAATTCATCAATTGCTTCCCTAGCAAGGGTTACGCTCAAGTTCATTAAATGCTCCGTTTCCTTTTTCGAATAGCCTTCTTTTGCAAAACCTTCAAAGCTTGCTTGATAAGTAGCAGTTGTTATAATAGCTGCTCCTGCATGAAGATAATCCAAGTGAACTTGCTTAATTAAGGCAGGATTTTCAATGAGTAATTTAGCAGACCACAAAGTATGATTTAAATTAGCGCCCCTTTTTTCCAATTCAGTAGCTAAAGCGCCATCTAAAATGACACAGCCTTGCTTTTCAATTATATGATCAAAAAATGGATTCATTAAAACTTGTTATGGTTACTTTCCAATACAGAACTTAGAGAAAATAAAATCCAATTGGTCTTCGTTGGTAATTTGCCCGGTAATGGTTCCCAAGTAATGTAAGGCCTGGTTAATGTCAATGGCTAGTAAATCGCCGGTGGCATTATTAGCAAGCCCCGTTTCAATATCCACCAAGGCGAATAATAATTTCTTAAGTGCAGTGGCATGTCTTGCATTGGTAACAATGGTGCCTTCTTTATTTAAACCATCTCCCACTACTTTCTGTGTAAGCATGGTTCTTAAGGCTTCAATATTTTTTTTATCCTTAGCGGCAATAAAAATAACCTCTTTTAATGATTCATTATTTTGTAAGCTGGGGTCAATGCCTAGGTCTACTTTATTACCCACTAGTATCATTTTATCGTTACCCATATCAGACTGCCACTGTAAAATTTGCTCAGCAGTGGTGGTACTTGCATCAAATAAAGCAATGACAATGTCTGCTTGCTCAATTTTTTCAATACTTTTATCTATACCCATTTGCTCTATCCTATCAGCAGTGCTGCTTCGTATACCTGCGGTGTCAATTAATTTATATAAGACCCCATTAATAGTAAGATACTCTTCTACCGTATCACGCGTTGTACCTGGAATTTCACTCACTAAGGCCCTGTGCTCGTTTAATAATGTATTTAATAGCGTCGATTTTCCTGCATTGGGTTTTCCTACAATGGCCACCTGTACGCCATTTTTAATAACATTGCCTAGCTTAAAAGAATCGTATAATAACTGTGTCTTTAATTGTAATTGCGCTACTAATTTTTCTAACTCTTTTTTATTCGCAAAGGCTACATCTTCCTGAGAAAAATCTAATTCTAATTCTATGAGTGCCGAAAATTTTATTAATTTTTCACGCATCACTTGCAAGTCAGAAGAGAAGCCTCCTTTTAAATTATATAGGGCTGTTTTGCGAGAAGCCTCTGTATTACTAGCTATTAAATCGGCTACTGCTTCGGCCTGTGTTAAATCTATTTTTCCATTTAAAAAAGCTCGCTGGGTAAATTCGCCAGGCTTTGCTAATCTAGCTCCTTTTAAAATAAATAATTGTAGTAAGGAGTCTTGAATAAAGGGTGAACCATGACAAGATATTTCAACTACTTCTTCTCCTGTATAAGACTTAGGCGCTTTATATAAAGTAACCACCACCTCGTCTATCACTTGTAAGTCGTCGACAATTTTACCAAAGTGTACCGTATGCGAAGCCTTAGCTGCTAAGTTCTTTTTAGAAAATACCGATGCTACTAGCTCAACTGATTTTGGGCCACTAAGTCTTAGAACAGCAATAGCCCCTAATCCTGGAGCAGAAGCGAGTGCTACTATTGTATCGTTCCAAGTACTTAAATTTTCGCGCATAGGTAGGCAAAGGTAAACTTTATACTAGTAAAAAGCCTCCTTCCGAATAAACGGAAGGAGGCTTTATGATTATCTTATAAGTATCTTAGAATAAGAAAATGCTTAATCTTCAGATACAACAAACACAATGGCTTGTCTATGGCGATAAATTACATTACGACCATTTTGAACAGCAGGCTTCCATTTTGGACCCCTAGTAATTACACGTACTGCTTCATCCTTTGTGCCATATCCAGGATCGTTCTCTGATTTTACATCACTGATAGAACCATCTCTAGCTACGACGAAAGAAACGACTACAGCGTATTTTCCAGCAGGTGCTCCGTTTTCTACAGGTAAGTCTCTGTTTAAAGTTCTTTCCAAGTAGCGAATCCATCCTTGCTGACCTCCTGGGAATTCAGCCGGAATTTGAACTACTGTAAAGATTTTATCAGTCTCTTCTTCTGCAACCGCCACTACTGATTCAGTAGGTGCTACTAAACCATCGTCCTTGATCCCTTTTTGATCGGTAGAGCCAATTTTTACATCTTCTAATTTTTCTACTTCTTTAATCTCATCTTCTTTTTTCACTTCCTCATCCTTCACGATTTTAGGAGGTGTAAACTTCGCCATTTCTACTTTTGGTGGTTCTTGCTTTGGAGGAGGAGGAGGAGGTGGTGGTGGCTTCTTTTCTTGTGATACATCTGTTAAAGAAACATCTGTAACAATAATCTCTGTCTTTGATTTCTTTGCAGAATTAGACCAGATAGCGCTAGCTGCTAACAAAAATGTTACAGCAAACATACCTATTAAGGCCTTTTTAAGACGCTCATTGTATGTTTTTCTTAGCTCATAAGCACCGTACTCCTTGAACCTTCCCTCAAAAATGAGGTCCAGTACATTGGCGGTTAATATTTTGTTTATGTCCATTGTTAAATGCTTTTAATTGCTAGAAGATTTTGTGTTCGCGTCTGATTTTTGAACCAATTGTTCTTCGATGTCAAAAATATCTACTAGTGCATATTTTTTTACCACGTTAATTGACATTTCATCTAAAATATCAATTACGTTTTTGTAATTACATTTTGAACTTGGTTTAATAACAATCACTAAATCCTTTTCAGGGTCATTTGGGTCTTGTGCAATACTTCTTACTTGCAGTTTCTTTTTCATGATTATCTCACGAATAGAATTTTCTCCATTATAAGAAGCTGAAAGAAAATTAGAAGCGTCGATCTTTAATTGACCTTCGTAATAATATATATGATTGTCATCTCCCATTAAGATGGTTAAAGCACCTGATTCCTTTGCTTTATTTTGCTCTTCAGGTTTTACTTTATCATCCGGCAAAATCAACTTCATTGCTGTAGGTTGACTCATGGTAGTGGTAAAAATGAAGAAGGTAATCAAAAGGAAACCTAAATCAACCATCGGTGTCAAATCGACACGAGTAGATAATTTTTTTCCTTTTTTGACCCCTGGTCCTTTCTTTTTATGTCCCCCACCCGAGGTATCTAATTCTGCCATAGTAAATAGCTTTTAATTAGTTTATAATTTAGTTTTCCTGTTTTACGCCACTCATTGCTTTCTGGTACAATTCTGAACCTACTGGTGCATTTTCAGGATTAGTAACCATTTGAAATTTCTGAATACCGTTTCTCTTAAATGCAGTAAGTACATTTTTGAATGCTGGATATTTTGCAACGTTATCTCCTTTTAATAAGAGATCCAATTTGGTACCCGCATACGCTTCATTTACGACTTGCATCCAAACTATCAATTCATTATCTGTACTATCCTTACATGGAATGCCAGGAAGTTGATCTCCTTTTCTGTTTTCTTCAGAGATAGCTAAAAAAGATTTTAACCCGCTAAAAGAGGCACCCACAAAGCTTGCACTCTTAAAAGCAGCTACGTCAATTCCTAAATTTCTTGTTGCATTTAAGGAATTAGCGATAGTTTCTCTTTTTTGCTTATCATCTATAGTAAGAAATACCTTGCCGTCTTTATCTATGGTAACTAATACAAAATCCTTATTAGGAGCAACTTTAGAAGACACCGAACTAGGTGTAGTCACTGCAATTGCTTCAGAAGGTTTGAACTTCGTTGTTAAGATAAAGAAAGACAATAAAAGGAAGGCCACATCGCACATGGCTGTCATGTCGATGGTGGTACTCTTACGAGGTAATTTGGCTCTACCCATTGTATAGTCTTTTTAAAATTTTAAGGATTTGAGTCCTTAATTATTGATTAATATTTGTTACTACTTAGTTTTTTACTTAGTTTTTTACTTAGTTTTTATTACTATTTGTAGTTAGCAGCGAAGCTTTGAGTTAAAGTAAATCCAGACTCATCGATACCATATGTAATACCGTCAATTCTTGTAGTAAAGACGTTGTACATAATAATAGCGACAGCTGAAGTACCAATACCTAACGCAGTATTATACAAGGCCTCAGAGATACCTTGAGATAATTCACGTGCAGCTTCTCCACCACCTTCTTCTCCTAATTTAGAGAAAGAACGAATCATACCTAATACCGTACCGAACAAACCTAATAAGGTGGCTACTGATGCGATAGTTGATAAGAATACTAAATTCTTTTCTAACATAGGTAATTCTAAAGCGGTTGCTTCTTCGATTTCCTTTTGAATGTTTAATACTTTTTGATCAGTATCTAATTCTGTATTAGATATCATCTCTTTGTACTTAGTCAAACCAGACTTCATTACATTACCTACAGAACCTTTTTGCTTATCGCATTCTGCAATGGCTTTGTCTACTTCTTTGTTGGCTAATTGGAATTGTACTTTACGGATGAACTCAGTAATGTTACCATTTCCTGCTGCTTTTCTAATAGTTAATAATCTTTCGATTACGAAAGTTAAAACGATTAATAAGCTACCAATCAAAATTGGCACAACGATACCACCTTCATACATTTTTGTAAATGTGCCTTTTGGTCCTTTGTGTGTAGGCCAGAATCCACCATTAGGGTCTGGATTTGTAAAGTTACTTGCGTTACCTAACACAAAGCGCCAGATAACATAACCTAGTACGATACACGCGATTGGTGCTAAAGTTGCAATCAAGTTACCGCCTTCTTGCGGCTGTGCTGTTTTCTTAGAAGCAGCTGTTGCAGTTGATTTAATCTCAGCCATGATTCAATTGATTTTTGGTTTTAAATAAAAATTTATTAAAGAAATTATTCCTTTTAGCTGTGTGTTGGATTTATGTAAATCTTTTCTCACGAGTTACTAAGGGCTTACAAAATAAGTAATTTATTGGTTGAAACAAACTTAGTGTGTTAAATTTTAAAAAAATTATTTAAACTAACTTCCGTTGGCAAAAAAAATCTATATTCACTACCGCAATTAATACTAATTAAAATATAATATGAAAAAAAGCCTCCTTTTTGCAGTACTATTGTCCATAGGATTTTTACCCCTAATGGCACAAAAATCGGACACAACAAGCCTTAGCGCTGGTCCTAAAAAAGAAACACCCTCTAAACCAGGCCCAAAAGCCTTTTCAGACATCATTACCAAGAAGGCCATTAGCCAAAAAGGGGTGTTTACAGTTCATTTTCAAGATGATAAGTACTTTTTTGAGATTCCAGACAACCTTTTAGGACGAGAGTTAATAGCTGTTACCCGTTTTACAAAAGTGGCTGCAGGTGCCGCTAAATATGGGGGTGAGGTTGCCAATGAGCAAACCCTTCAGTTTGAAAAGGGCCCAGGCCAAAGAATTTTCATGCGTGTGGTAACCTTAATTAACACTGCCGATTCTACCCAAACGATTGCCAAGGCAGTTAAAAACTCCAATTTAGACCCCATTGTAGCAGCTTTTGATATCAAAGCCTACGGCAAGGACTCTACCAGCTCCTTAATAGAGGTAACCGATTTTTTTAAAGGCGATAACCAGGCCGTTAGTTTGAGTAGCTCAGCAAAAAGAACCTTTAGCTTATCGGGTTTAGCCTCAGACAGGTCCTATATTGAGAGCATTAAAACCTATCCTAAGAATATTGAAGTAAAAACAGTCAAAACCTACTCTGCAAGCGCTGGAGGGGCTGGACCAACAGCTTTACCTGGTGGGCCTGGTATTCCCGCTGCACAAAATGCAGGTGCCGTAACCTTAGAATTAAACACTTCTATATTATTACTTCCAAAAGAACCTATGAATAGACGCTTGTTTGATTCAAGAGTGGGTTTTTTCGCAGATAATTTTACTGTTTACTCAGACGATCAACAAAAAGTAGATGAACAGACCTTTGCGGTTAGATATAAATTAGAGCCTAAGCCAGAAGATATGGAGAAGTATAAGCAAGGCATTTTAGTAGAACCTTTAAAACCTATTGTTTATTATATCGATCCAGCTACGCCTAAAAAATGGGTGTCTTATTTAATAGCAGGGGTGAACGATTGGAATGTTGCATTTGAAAAAGCAGGTTGGAAAAATGCGATTAGTGGAAAAGAGTGGCCTAATGATAGTACTATGAGTTTGGAAGATGCTCGCTTTTCTGTAATACGCTACTTTGCTTCTGACATTGAAAATGCCTATGGGCCTCAAGTGCATGATCCAAGAAGTGGTGAAATTTTAGAAAGCCATATTGGCTGGTACCACAACGTAATGAATTTGGTTCATGATTGGTACATGATTCAGACAGCCGCTGTTGATAGTAACGCAAGAAAAATGAAATTTGATGATGATTTAATGGGAAACTTAATCCGATTTGTATCCTCACATGAAGTAGGACACACTTTAGGACTTAGACATAATATGGGTAGCAGTAGTAAAACCCCAGTGGAGAAATTAAGAGATAAAAAATGGGTGGAGGCGAATGGACATACTGCCTCTATTATGGACTATGCTCGCTTCAACTATGTTGCACAACCAGAAGACAATATTAATGAAATGGGATTATTTCCTCATATTGGAGATTACGATAAATGGGCCATCCAATGGGGTTATACCTACACAGGATTGAGTGATGTAGAAGCGGATAAAAAATTAAATAATAAATGGATAGTGGAGAACTTAAAAAAGAATCCACGTGTATGGTTTGGTGGTGAAGGACGTAATGATGACCCTCGTGCACAAACAGAAGACCTTAGCGATAATGCAGTGGTGGCAAGTGAATACGGTATTAAGAATTTAAAAAGAATTTTAGCTAATCTACCCGCATGGACAAAAGAAGAAGCAGATAGATACCAAAATTTAAATGAAATTTATATGCAGTTGATGGGACAATTTAATAGATATATGGGCCATGTGACTAAAAATATAGGTGGTGTATATGAAACATTTAAAAGTGTAGAAGAGCAAGGAGATGTATATACAGCTACTCCTGTAGCGATGCAAAAAGCAGCGATGGCTTTTTTACAAACTCAATTGTTTACCACCCCTAAATGGATCTTAGATTACTCCATTTTAAATAAGATTACTAACCCTGCTGCCAATGAGCGTATTCAAAGTATTCAAACTAATACTTTGAAAAGCTTATTAGATAAAGGGCGTCTTCTTAGATTGAACAATTCTTATACTCGTTTTGGTAATGCTTCTTATGCATTACATGATATGATGGAAGATACTAGAAAGGGATTGTTTAGCGAATTGACTACTCAAAAGGCTACAGATGTATTTAGAAGAAATTTACAAAAGACGTATGTAGGTCAATTAGAAGATTTAATCAACCCTCCTGCTATGAGCATTAGCGCCCCAAGCCCTTTCAGAGCAGCACCTGTGGATGTTGAAAATACAGATGTAGTATCTGAAGCAAAAGCGCAATTGAAAAAATTAGCAGCAAACTTAAAAGCAGGTTCAAGTGCTGATGCCGCTACGCAAAGTCACTACGCCGATTTACAAGACAGAATTAAAAAAGCATTAGATCCTAAATAAGGTATGCTAGCTAAACAACCTAAGCATATTTTGAAGTGTACTTAGTAACTTAAAGTTGTCAAAACAAAAAAGCCCTCCCGATAATCGGGAGGGCTTTTTTTATACTTTAAAGAAAGTAAAGGGTCAGAAATATTTTATTAAAAAACTACTCATACCTAAGTGCATCAATGGGGTTTAAGGCAGCCGCTTTCATCGCAGGATAAATACCAGCAACTAGCCCCACCACTGTACAAATAACAATACCTATGATTACCCAGATCCAAGGCACCACAAATCCCGTACCCAAAACAAGGCTAAATATATTGCCCACCAGAACGCCTAAAATAATTCCAAAAATGGCACCTAAAATACTAATCAAAATACTTTCAAATAAAAATTGACGACGCACATCCTTTCTTTTGCCACCAATGGCTTTAATCAATCCTACTTCTCTGGTTCTTTCACTCACGGCTACTAGCATAATATTCATAAGACCAATTGCTGCCCCAATTAAAGTAATCATACCAATAGCCCCTGCAGCACCACTAATGCCTGCTAAAAAGCCAATAAACAGAGATGCAAATTTATCGCTCTTGTCAATCACAAAATTATCCAACTCTGAAGGAATTAATCTTCTTGCTTTTCTCATTTGATCGGTGGTCTCTCCAATGGCTGGTTCTAATTCCGCAACATTATTGACCATCACACCCAATGAATAAGAAGAAGAACCTTGATACTGTCTTACATTTTTTAAAGAAGAAATAACCACATCGTCTTGACGCATCATGGCGCTAGACCCTTTTGACTTCAATAAACCTAAGATGCGATAAGGCTTGCCTTGTAATAAAATAATTTTATCTAAACATTTTTCTGGTCTACCTGGAAATAATTTAGCGGCCACATTAGAGCCAATAATACAAACATTACGACCACTGGTGATATCGACATTATTAAAATTTCTTCCCTGCGTTAGTGAATAGCCATTCACTGCAAGATAATTTTCATCGCCGCCCATTAAAGAAATTTGCGGATTAGTTTTTCTATTTTTATAATGTAATTCATTATTACCGCCCATTCTTCTAGAAATACTTACAGCTGCTCTATTAAATCCAAAATGTTCTTTAAAGTAGGTGGCTTCTTCTATTTTAATAGGCTTACCTAAATTCGATTTTTTTTCTTTTGCACCTCTTTTAGATTTGGAAAACTCATCCCCATCATTAGGCCCACCCATTCTCGCATTCATTTCTTTATATCTTACCACAAAGGCATTCGCCCCCATAAAAGAAAAGTTCTCTTTTAAACTTTGGTTCATCGCAGATATTGCTGTGATAATTCCAATAAGTGCCATAATACCAAAGGCAATAATGGCCACTGTAATACCAGTTCTTAGTTTATTACTTTTTACAGTACGCCATGCGAGTACAAAAGAGTCCTGAATTGTCATTCTACTATGTTTATGAAAATTAAAGGTAGCACAGATTCGACAATATGGCCTTATTAGGCGCTATAAAATGAAGAACGGCTAAAAGTATAGATAATTGAATACTATAGAGGGAAATACACCTAGGATGAGTAGCAGAATGGCTATTAGTAAAAGCGCATAAGTATATTTCTTAGGCACTTCATTGATAGTAGGTTCGCCGCTGACAAAATACATAGCTTGCACTAATTTGAAATAATAGAATACGCTTACAGCTGCAAATAAAATAGCTATAATAATTAACCAAAGGCCCGCCCCAGCTGCATATAAAGCATTGAGCATATAATATTTAGCAAAGAAGCCACCCGTTAAAGGAATACCTGCTAAAGAAAATAAGAATATAGTAGTGACAAAGGCTAATAATGGACGGGTTTTAGCTAAACCATTAAAGGCTTCAAAGCTATTTTCTTTCATTTTAATTAAGACACCAAAAACTCCAATGGTAGCTAAAGAATAAACAATTACATATAAAATAATGCCTTCACTAGCAAAACTTGATTTGCCATATAAAGCAAATAACATAAATCCTGCCTGTGCAATACTAGAATAAGCCAACATTCTTTTGACACTTCTTTGAAAAACAGCAACAATATTTCCCACTAGTAAAGTAGATACAATCACAAAGCTTAGCACCAATTCCCATGTATGACCTAGCGCTTTTGCTTGGCTATTAAAAATGGTTATGAAGGCTATAAAGCCTGCCGCTTTTACAATGGTGGCCATAAAAGAAGTAAATACAGTAGGCGCTCCATCATAGACATCGGGCGTCCAAAAATGAAAAGGAGCTGCAGATACTTTAAAGTTCATTGCTGCAAACACAAGTAAAAGTCCTGCTGATAAAATTATTTGCTCAGAAGGCAGTCCAGTAGAGGGTTTCAGCATGGGCGTCACTAAATGAAAAGAGCCCGTTGCTCCATACATGAATGTAATACCTAATAATAAAATGCCTGTTGAAAAAGAACCCATTAAAAAATACTTTAAAGCCGCTTCATTACTAAATAAATTTTTCTTGTCAGCCCCCGTTAAAATATATAAAGGGATAGATAAAATTTCAATGCCTATAAACAACATCAATAAATTATCAAAAGAGGTTAAAATACTAGCCCCGCATAAAATAAAGAAAAATAAGGCATAAAAATCGGCGGCTTGGTTATCGAATTTGGCTATCTCCTCGCCGTTGAGCCATATATATATAAAAGTGATTGCGAAAAATAAAGTATTAACAAATAAACCAAATCTAGTGAAGGCCAACATGCCCTTGGTATCAAAATGGATAACGAACCATCCATTTAATTGTGCCAAATTACTTAGTATCAAAACAAACAATCCTACTAAAGCAATGGTTTGTTGCGTTTTTTGATTTTTGATACCCCATGAACAAAACATCATAATAACACCTAAGAGCGTAGAGACAATAATTGCATTCATTACTAATTCGTTTTATTATTTGGCTAATAATTGTTGTAAAGTGTCGGCCGTTAAAGTAAATAGAGGTTGCGGATAAACGCCAGTAACAAAGACAATGATCAATAAAATGATTAACACTGTTTGCGCTGCTTTATTAGGCGCAGGCATATTATTTATTTTTTCACTTATCTCGCCATAGGCCACTTTTTGCACCATATTCAAAGTATAAATAGCCGCTAAAACAACACTTATACCTGCAAAGGCAGCTATCCAAGGATTTAAAATAAATAAACCATTGAACATTAAGAACTCACCCACAAAGGCATTGGTTAAAGGCATGGCAATATTAGCTAAGGCAAAACCCACTAATAAAATAGCTAATGTAGGTTGCTTCTTAGCAAGCCCTCCCATTTGTTGCATGGATCTTGTTCCTGTTTGTTGCTCTAATATATCAGCGATGATCCATAATCCTAGCACATTAATACCATGTGAAAATAATTGTATTAAAGCACCTTGTATACCAATACCTGTAGTAGTAAAAATGGCTGCATTCATTAAACCTATATGTGCAATAGAAGAATAAGCAATTAATCTTTTGATATCATCTTGGCGAATGGCAATAAAAGAAGCGTATAAAATACCTACTACCGATAAAAATACAACCACATGGGTATGTGCCGCAAAGGCCGCTGGAAATAAAGGTAATAGCCATCTTAAAATACCATACAAGCCCATTTTCACCATCACCGCACTCATGACCATGGTCACAGCTGTAGGCGATTGCTCATAGGTATCGGGTTGCCAAGTATGTAAAGGAAAGATGGGCATTTTTATAGCAAAGGCTATAAAAAATAGTGCGAAGGCCGTAATTTTTTGCCCGTCTGTTAAGTTGGCATGTATAAAGGCTTGCATTGAAAAACTATGTTCAGCTGTATGTGCATTTAAAAATAAAATGCCTATGAGCATAAACAAAGAACCTAAAAAAGTATAGATAAAAAATTTAAAAGTAATGACAATGCGCTTCTCCCCACCCCAAATAGAACATAAAAAATAAACAGGTATAAGTGCCAATTCCCAGAAGAAATAAAATAGTAATGCATCTCCCGCTAAAAAAACACCCATCAGACCTGCTTGGGTAAATAGTAAAAGCGATAAAAATATATTTTTTTGCTTGTACTGGTTTTTAGCAGTCGCAATGAATATTGCAGGTAAACTTATGGAAGTTAATAGTATCAAAATTTTGGCAAGACCATCTGCCTCTAAGGTGAATCGGCTATTCAAGCTAGGAAGCCATGCCATATCAAATGCTTCTACTTTATTAAAAGAGGCGAAAACTGCCAATGCCAATGTTGCCAAACTTGCAGTAATTGCAGTTGGAGAAGCCAATGTATTTTTTTTGATAAACAAAAGTACAATAGCTGTCAAAATTGGAATGAGTAGAAATAAAATTAACATAATGGTTGCTTATTATTTTTGAGTCAGTGTATGTATGAATCGTAAAATATAAATATCATTGAACCAAATTAAGAAAAGTGTAATAATACCCACTACCATAAATAAGATATAGTAACCCGCTTGTCCATTTTGTATAAGCCTTACTTTTCTAGCACTAAACTGGACAAGTTTACCAGTTCCATTAACGGCTCCATCAATCACTTTCTTTTCAATAAATTCTTTAAGAAATAATGAAAATTCGTTCAAAGGTTCAATGATGGCTTTTTGATACAATTCATCTATATACCATTTATGATAAAAGAATTTTCCAATGGCAGAACTGGGTTCTTCATCGGTTTGTTTACTATATTTTGATAAGGCAATGAGCAAAGAGGTAGCTACTATGGCCACCGACACACCCATTAAGATCCATTCAGTGGATACAGTTAAACTAGCTTCATGAGGTGTGCTTACAATAGTACTTAATTGACTAGCTAACCAATGATGGCCTCCCATTATTTCAGGAATACCAATGGCACCGCCCACTGCACTTAGTATAGCTAGTATAATTAAGGGTAAGGTCATGGCCAATGGGCTTTCATGTAAATGCGCTTCTTGTTCATTGCTGCCTCTAAACTTTCCTAAAAAAGTAGTGGCGTATAAACGGAACATATAAAAAGCGGTCATGGCTGCACCCACTAATCCTAGTACCCAATAAATTTTATTTTTTTCAAAAGCAGCTGCTAGTATTTCATCTTTAGAAAAGAAGCCACTAAAAGGAGGTACCCCAGCAATGGCAATACAACCAATTAAAAAGGTGATATGTGTAATAGGTAGTTTCGATTTCAAGCCTCCCATTTTTCTAATATCTTGTTCATGATGCAGAGCATGAATAACAGAACCTGCCCCTAAGAATAATAAAGCTTTGAAAAAGGCATGGGTAATGACATGAAACACCGCACCAGAATAGGCGCCTACACCTAATCCTAAAAACATATACCCTAATTGACTTACTGTAGAGTAAGCTAATACTTTTTTAATATCGTTTTGTTTAATGGCAATGGTGGCTGCTAATAAAGCGGTGCTAATTCCAATGATGGCAACAATATTTTGTGTGATCTCGCTATGGCTAAATAAAATATTACTTCTAGTAATCATATAAATACCAGCAGTTACCATGGTGGCCGCATGTATTAAAGCCGATACGGGCGTAGGACCCGCCATTGCATCGGGTAGCCAAGTAAATAATGGTATTTGCGCACTCTTACCCATTGCCCCTACAAATAATAATAAAGTAATGCCTGTGATATCGGCATTAGATAATTTCGCTAAAGATTCGGCAGTTAATACTTCGTTATAACTCACAGTGCCTAGTTTAGCGATGAGCCAAAATATAGCTAATAGAAAACCAAGGTCACCAATGCGGTTCATAATAAAGGCTTTCTTCGCTGCATAGTTATAACTGCCATTCGAAAACCAATACCCAATTAATAAATAAGAACATAGGCCCACTCCTTCCCAACCCATGAACATAATAATATAGTTATCTCCTAAAACTAATAATAGCATGGAGAAAATAAACAAGTTCAAATAAGCAAAATACCTAGCATAATGAGGTGAAGATTCTTCCTGCATATAAGCCTTAGAATACAAATGTATTAAAGAACCTACCCCTGTAATCACTAATAAAAATAAAGAAGACAGGGCATCTACTTTAAAATCGAAGGGTATGGTCAAACTAGCAGTATGGATAAAATCAAAATAGTGAACAGTTACTGCACCATGGTCTTGTACATATAAAAAAGCAAAAATACTTGCTATAAAAGAAGCTACAATATAACCAGTCGCTTTATAGGCAATTACTTTCTTGCTCCAGTAATTTCTACCTAGTCCGTTTAATAAGAACCCAGCTAAAGGCCATAGTATAATAAATGCAACTAATATTTTCATAAGGGCCATTGAATTAGTTTTTTAATCTATTTAGGAAGTTGATATCGATAGAATGTGTATTGCGGTATATCATTACTATAATGGCCAGTCCAATACTTACTTCAGCCGCAGCCACTACCATAATAAAAAATACAAATAGCTGCGCATCAATACCCGCTGAAGTGTTTGGTGACATTGCCAGAGCCGCACCATAATTCATTTTCGAAAAGGCGACTAGTAATAAATTCACTGCATTGAGCATTAGTTCAATACACATAAAAACAATAATCGCATTGCGACGCGTTAACACACCTATCACTCCAATGCTAAATAGCGTTAAACATAAAAAGATATAATATTCTATAGGCATCTTACAAAAATTTATTTTTTACCAATGATTACAGCGCCTACCATGGCACTTAAAAAAAGTACACTACTTAATTCAAAAGGCACTACATAGTCTGTAAACAATGCTTGCCCCAATGGATGAATAAGTCCTATGCTACCTTCTTTTAATAAAACATCTCTACCTTGAAAAGAAGTATTTTGTTTTACAAGCGCTAATAATAAGGTTAAAAAGCTTCCTCCCGCAATCACTCCAATTAATTTTACTAGTAATTGTTTTTGTGGTTCTTTATCCTTTTTTACATTCATAAGCATTATCACAAATAAGAAAAGTACCATAATAGCCCCTGCATATACGATTATATTAACAATGGCCAAAAATTGTGCATTCAATAATATATAATGACCCGATATGGCAAAAAATACTAGAATTAACCAAAGTACACTATGAATAGGGTTCTTACTTATTAATACCATTATTGCACTAATGATAGCAAAGGCAGACAAAGTATTAAATAAAATTTCTAGTGTATTCATAATTATCTAAGCTTCTACTCCTTTTGCTTGAGCCAATGCTGATGCATTAGTTAAAGTATTAGGAATTAATAAATCGTTCTTGTCATAAATAAAACCTTTACGTGTATAATTAGCTGGTGCAAAAGTTTCGCTTAAATAAATAGCGTCTTTTGGACAAGCTTCTTCGCATAGTCCGCAAAAAATACAACGCAACATATTTATTTCATATTTAGCTGCATATTTTTCTTCTTTGTATAAATGCTCTTCGCCCTCTTGTCTTTCGGCAGCTTCCATGGTAATGGCTTCTGCTGGGCAAGCCACTGCACATAAACCACAAGCAGTACAATTTTCACGACCCTGCTCATCTCTATTTAAAACATGTAAGCCTCTAAACACAGGGCTAAACTCCCTTTTTTGCTCAGGATACCTTATGGTAGGTTGCTTTTTAAACATGTGACTAAAAGTGATCATCATGCCTTTAATAATATTAATCAAATATAAACGCTCCCATATTGTCATGGGTGTGCGGTTTACTGCGATCGATTTATTGGTTAATGCTTGCATGTTTTATTCGTACAGTTTTTTAATTATAATTTTGATAAAATGAGTGCCCCCGTGAGTAACATATTGAATAAGGCTAGGGGTATCATTTTTTTCCAACCTAAATTCATTAATTGATCATATCTAAATCTTGGGATGGTCCAACGAATCCACATAAATAAAAATATAAACAATACAATTTTTAGGAGCAAGGTACCTACACCAATCATGGCTGCTATATTGGGAGCCACTGTTGATTCATCAAAAAAGGGTAAATCGTATCCTCCAAAATACATAGAGGCCATAATAGCACTACTCATAATCATATTCACATATTCAGCAAATAAATAGAAGCCTAATTTCATGGAAGAATACTCTTGATGATACCCAAAATTTAATTCATTCTCTGCTTCTGGTAAATCGAAGGGCGTACGATTACATTCTGCCATCGCACAAATAAAGAAAATTAAAAAACCCAAAGGCTGATACACCACATTCCAGTAATGTCCTGACACTTGATCGGCCACAATAGTTTTTAAACTTAAAGTACCTGTAGTCATTAGTAGTGCAATCAACGCCAAGCCCATGGCAATTTCATAACTAATGGCTTGAGAAGCTGCTCGAAGTGCAGACATTAAAGAAAATTTATTATTAGATGCCCATCCTCCAATCATGATGCCATATACGCCCATACTCACCACTGCGAAAACATATAAAATGCCAATATTAACATCAGCAATTTGTAGTTCAATAGTTCTTCCAAATAAATGTAATGCCGTGCCCCATGGTATTACCGCACAGGTCATCAAACTTGCGGTCATGGCTAATCCTGGACCTAGAATAAATAACCATTTACTAGAAGCAGTAGGAATAATTTCTTCCTTCATGATTAATTTCAAACCATCTGCAAGAGGTTGTAATAAACCAAAAGGACCTGCTCTATTAGGACCTGGACGGTCCTGCAAGATGGCAGCAACTTTTCTTTCGCCAAATGTGGTATATAATGCAATGCCTAAACTTGCGAAAACAATAATGATAATTAAAATTAATTTCTCCATCATAAATGCCCAATCTAATGCGAGTAGTGTCATACTTTTTGTATTAGGCGTTTTTAGAGTTATTATTAAAACTAGTTCCATGAGAAGGACCTTCTATTTCACTCAAACGAACAGAAGGTAAGTTCACTTCACTTTCATTATGAATATCCATTAATAAATGAGGTGCTCTGCCATCATTGACAGCTTTAAATATTTCAGTAGGTTGAGTCATACCCACATTACCTGCATAATGTCCTTGTGCAATTACAGATTGTCTACTTATTGCACGAGGCCCTTCAATGATCCAATCGTTGGTATGCTTTTTATCAAAACGACAAGTATTACAAATCCAACCTGGTTTTCCATCAGGGTTATCTTCAATTTCACCCCATTCGTCTTTGCGTGCAGTGACTCTAAATACTTCATCTCCTCTATTCCATAGCGTCACACGGCCTGAACAGGTTGGACAATCACGATGTGCATCCATGGGTTTTAAAAACCAAACTCTATTTTTAAATCGGAATGTTTTATCTGTTAAGGCGCCCACAGGACATACATCAATTACATTGCCTATAAATTCATTGCCCAAGCTTTTTTCAATATGTGTAGCAATTTCAGCGTGGTCCCCTCTGTCTAAAATACCGTGTTCTCTTTTATTAGTTAATTGGTCGGCAATAAATACACAACGGTAACATAAAATACAACGCGTCATATGTAGTTGAATATGCTTACCTAAATCCTGCTTTTTAAAAGTACGTCTTTGAAATTCATATCTTGTATCTGCCTTTCCGTGTTCAAAACTTAAATCTTGTAAATGACATTCTCCTGCCTGATCACATATAGGACAATCAAGGGGATGATTCAATAATAAAAACTCTACCACCCCTGCTCTTGCCTCAATAACTTTTTCACTAGTTATATTTTTTACTTCCATTCCATCCATCACGGTGGTGCGACAAGAAGCCACTAACTTAGGCATGGGACGAGGGTCTTTCTCAGAACCCTTGGATACTTCTACTAAGCAAGTACGACATTTGCCACCAGTTCCTTCCAACTTGCTATAATAACACATGGCTGGTGGCGCTACAGCTCCTCCAATTTGTCGTGCCGCTTGCAATATAGTAGTGCCCGCTGGTACTTCAATGGTAATATTGTCTACTGTTACTTTAAATAATGTTTGTTCACTCATAGTTTTACGCAATGTTATGCAGGCACATGAATAGGGTCTGCATAGTGTTGTAAACCAAAATTACTTGTTTGTGATAGTTCTCTATTTTGGATATGCCATTCAAATTCATCACGAAAATGTCTGATAGCAGCGGCTATGGGCCAAGCGGCTGCATCTCCTAAAGGACAAATAGTATTGCCCTCAATTTTTCTTTGAATGTCCCACAATAAATCTATATCGCTTGATTCACCTTTTCCTAATTCTATTTTTTGTAATATTTTTTCCATCCATCCTGTTCCTTCTCTACATGGCGAACATTGTCCACAACTTTCATGTCTATAAAAACGTGCCAAGGTTAAAGTATTTTTTACGATACATTGGTCCTCGTCTAAAATAATAAAACCACCAGAGCCCATCATGGAGCCCGTTGCAAAACCACCGTCGCTTAAACTTTCATAGTTCATATAACGCGTTTCACCCTTGGCTGTTTTTAATAAAAGATTTGCAGGCAAAATAGGCACAGAAGAACCACCAGGAATACAGGCTTTTAATTTTTTGCCACCAGCAATACCTCCACAATATTCATCACTACAAATAAAATCTTCTACAGAAATAGTCATATCAATTTCATACACCCCTGGTTTATTAATATTGCCGCAAGCAGAAATTAATTTAGTACCTGTTGAACGGCCCACACCAATTTTTGCATATTCCTCTCCACCCATTTTAATAATAGGCACCACGGCTGCTAATGTTTCTACATTGTTCACGACCGTAGGACGCATCCATAATCCTTGAATAGCAGGAAAGGGAGGCTTGATACGCGGGTTACCTCTTTTACCTTCTAAAGATTCTATGAGTGCAGTTTCTTCTCCGCAGATATAAGCACCTGCACCACGGTGCACATGTATCATACAATCAAAACCGGTTCCTAAAATATTTTTTCCTAACCAACCATTTTTAGTGGCTTCTATAATAGCCTCTTCTAAAATAGTCGCCACCCAAGCATACTCACCTCTTATGTATATATAAGTATCGTTAGAACCTAAAGCAAAAGAAGAAATAAGTAAGCCCTCTAATAATAAGTGGGGTAAGAATTCCATTAAATATCTGTCCTTAAAAGTACCAGGTTCACTTTCATCTGCATTGCATACTAAATGACGTGGCACGCCTTCTGGCTTGGCAATAAAACTCCATTTCATGCCTGCAGGAAAACCAGCACCGCCTCTTCCACGCAGTCCACTTTTCTTCACTTCTTCTACAATGGCTTCTATGGACATTTCTTTCAAGGCTTTTTCAGCAGTTACATAACCTCCCTCACGACGATAAACATCATAAGTACGAATACCTGGCACGTTGGCTTTTTCTAATAATAATTTTACACCCATTGTTTCTTCTTTATTGATTCTACTTTATCTTTTCTAATTTTGCGCTACTACTTGCATTCTATATTCTGCAATAATCGCATCTACTTTTTCCTTGGTCAAATGTTCTCTATAAATTTTCCCTACTTGCATCATGGGCGCATAGCCACAAGCCCCTAAACATTCTACTAGCTTCAAAGTAAACATACCATCCTTAGTGGTTTCACCTGGCTTGATAACTAGTTGCTTTTGAATGTAAGCAATGATATTGTCTGAACCACTAATCATACATGGACCCGTTTGACATACTTCAAATACAAACTTTCCTACTGGCTTCAAATTATACATGCTGTAAAAAGTAGCTACTTCATATACTTCAATTGGTTCAATTTGAAGTAAGCCTGCTATATAATCCATGGCCTCTGTAGGCAACCAACCTCCAAAACTATCTTGCGCCAAATTCAATGCCGGTAGCAGTGCACTTTTTTGTTTCCCTTCTGGATAATGAGCTACCAAGCGGTTAAACTCGGTCATTTGTTCATTATTAAATTCAAGACTCATATACTCATTTCGTTTTTCTCAATAATTATTTTCTCCTACTAAAAGCCCGCGTCCCAAAAGTTACGCGTCCAACTCCCCTGCAATCAAATTCAAGCTACTCATCGTTACCACCGCATCACTTAACATTCCTCCCTTAATCAATTCCTCAAAGGCTTGGTAATAAATAAAGCAAGGTCTTCTAAAATGTAACCTGAATGGGGTACGTCCACCATCGCTAATTAAATAAAAACCTAATTCCCCATTACCCCCTTCTACTGCACTATATATTTGACCCTTGGGTAATTCAATTTCTCCCATGATAATTTTAAAATGCCAGATAAGCGCTTCCATCTTTGTATACACATCTTCTTTCTTAGGCAAATAGTATTCCGGCACATCGGCATGGTATACTTCCGCATCTGTTCCTTTAAATTCTTGAATTTTTTGATAAGCTTGCTTAATAATTGAAATGCTTTCGTACATTTCTGCATTGCGCACTAAAAAGCGGTCGTAGTTATCGCCAGTAGTGCCCACGGGTACTTTAAAATCAAAATCTTGGTAACTACTATAAGGTTGTTGCACACGCACATCGTAGTCAACTCCAGCAGCGCGTAAATTAGGACCTGTAAATCCATAATTCATAGCACGCTCTGCGCTAATGCCTCCAGTACCTTGGGTACGCTCCATGAAAATTCGATTGCGTGCAAATAAGTTTTCAAATTCACGCAATACTTTTGGATACTCGTTTAAGAATTTCTCGAGTTTCGTAAACGCTGTATTTGTAAAATTCCTTTCAAAGCCGCCAATACGCCCAATATTAGTAGTAAGACGGGACCCACATACTTCTTCATATATTTCATAAATTAATTCACGGTATTGCATTACGTATAAAAAACCAGTATAGGCACCTGTATCCACCCCTACAATTGAATTACAAATTAAATGATCTGAGATACGCGCTAGCTCCATAATGATCACACGCAAATAATCGACACGTTTAGGTAATTCTAATTTCAAGAACCTCTCGCAGGTAATATGCCAACCCATATTATTGATAGGACTGCTGCAATAGTTTAGACGATCGGTAATAGGTGTAATTTGGTATAAAGGACGACGCTCTGCTAGTTTTTCAAAAGCACGGTGAATATAACCCACCGTTTGCTCTGTAGATACGACACGCTCTCCATCCACTTCCATTATGTTTTGAAACACTCCATGCGTTGCGGGATGGGTAGGTCCAATATTTAAAGTAGTCGTTGTTTTTTCAATCGACCCTTTTGGTAATGTTATATTAGCTTGATGTTCCATTCTATTTTTTATTGCGCCTGTACTTTTTTAATTCACTCTTTTAATTCACTCCTTTAATTCACTTACCCCCTTCCAAACATTTCATCATCTTTATCAATTCTGGTTTGATCTTCTAGTGGATACTCTTTTCTTAAAGGAAAATAATCCATTTCATCTACATTCAAAATACGTTTTAAATTAGGATGTCCAATAAAATTGACCCCAAAAAAATCATAGGTCTCACGCTCCATCCAATTGGCACTCTCAAATAATTTACTTGCCGTAAATACAGCCGTCTCATTTATGGAAGTGCTTACAGAATAACGCAAACGAATATTTTCTGAAAAATTATGTAAATGATATACTATTACTAATTCTGCACCAATATTATCGGGATAATTCACCCCACATAAATCGGTTAAAAAAGTAAAAGCTAAACTAGGCTCCTCGTACAAATACTGAAGTACTTTTAAATTAATTTCTTTAGAAGATTCAAAAGACAAAATACCAGACGCCGTCGAGAAATTCAAAACTTGATCTCCAAATTTTTCCATTAATTGATTTTGTATTGTCTCGTTGCTTAATGCCATTTTTATTTAAAAATTTTATACGCTAATTTTTTATTAGACTTATTGGATTTATTGGATGCCGTAGCTGTTTAATAAGTCACAGTATTTTTCACTATTTCTTCTGCGAATACTTTCTTGCCCTACTAAGTCTTGTATTTTCATAAAACCGTCAATGATGGCTTCTGGACGAGGAGGACAACCTGGTACATAAACATCTACGGGAATCACTTGATCTATTCCTTGTAGTACAGAATACGTATCAAATATACCACCACTTGAAGCGCAGGCACCCACTGCGATTACCCAACGAGGTTCTGCCATTTGTAAATATACTTGCCTTAAAACTGGTGCCATTTTTTTTGCAATGGTGCCCATCACCATTAATAAATCACATTGACGTGGAGAAAAACCTACACGCTCTGAACCAAAACGAGATAAATCATAATGGGAAGCCATGGTGGCCATAAATTCAATACCACAGCAAGAAGTGGCAAAAGGTAAAGGCCATAAAGAATTTTTTCTGGCTAGTCCTACTACAGAACTTAACTGAGTTGCAAAAAAGCCATCACCTGGAACACCATCGGGTGCCTTGCCCATAGAAATAGCTTCTGAAATTTCAGCTTCTTTAGGATTTAAATTAAAACGTACAGGACGCATATTGCTACTACTTTATTTATTTATAATTAATCTTCCCATTGTAAGGCTCCCTTCTTGATGATGTATATAAAACCCACCAAAAAAAATCCTACAAATAAAACCACTTCGCCAAATCCAGCCCAGCCTAAACTTTTAAAATTCACCGCATAAGGATAAAAGAAAATAACTTCTACATCAAATAATACAAATAGAATAGCCACCAGAAAATACTTGATCGCCATAGGTGATCTTGCATCGCCATGTGTTTCAATTCCACTCGCAAAGTTTTCTAATTTATCGCTTGTTGCACGCTTAGGCCCCAACCAACTTGAAAGCAAGATCATAAACGCTACAAAGCCCCCTGCAAATAATAATTGCAAGGCAATGGGTAAGTAATTAGTAGCGCTGTTTGTCTCGTTCGCAGACATCCAATACTGCAACAGAATCATACATAGGTTTTTGGTGCCGCAAAAATACGCAAAGGATAGCTCATAAAACGAAAAACTCCCCATAAATGGGGAGTAATTTTCAATTATTTTTTACACAATAAATGTGCTTAAATACAGGTTTTAGCCTTTTTTGATTTGAGTGGTATCGGCTATTGGCTTTTGAACTGGGGGACCAGGTGCACCACCCTTAGAATTTTGCATTTTCTTGATAATTTCTATGTTTTTTGTGAACTGCGCCTTGGCTTGAAGGGTGGTTGGATCCTCTGGTACTAATTCTAGTACTTTATCGCACATTAAAACAGCATTTTCATAGCCCTTAGTCTCGTTATAATAGCCAATTAGGCTGTAGTAATTGTTGACCAAGGCCTGTTTGTTCTTATTGACATCCTTTAATAAAAACTCGTTTTGAACATTTACTGCCTCAAATAATATACCTAGGTTATTAGCCGTATCCAACAATTTAGAGGCTCTCACGTTCATAGAATAGCCATTGGGCTTATCTGGGAAGGTTGCAACATACTCTTTGGCAGTACTAGAGGCTAATGCGCCTTCTTTTGCATTAATAGCAATACTTGTTGTTTTATAATAATACACTTCATCTTTTACCCCTCTAAGGGCAGAATAATTCGCATACCACTTTAATTCATCGGTATACATATTATTTTTTTCTAACATTTCATAACCTAATTTGTAATATTTTAGCTTGTTTACCTTGGCTGTATCAGCTGCAATAGCTTTTTCTAAAATGACTGCTAAACTAGCTTGGCTTCCACTGAATTTGGATAAAATCTTTACTGCTAATTCATAATCGGTATTGACTAACTTATCAGGTGTTGTATTAGTGATATAAGGTTCGATATAAGATTTTGCTAAAACAGTATCTCCTTTTTTATCATAGTTCTTAGCCAATAAAATTGCTAAACCTGGAAAAACACTAAGACTTCCTGCAGCTTCCATGGCTTTCGCTTTTTCTAAAGATTGTGCGAATTGACCAGATCTAAATAAATAATCGGCACTGAAATATTCAAAGATGGGATCTTTATCTGCATATTGTAAAAATAAATCCAAATTAGTTTTTGCAATGCTCGTGCTTACTTCAGCATAGTAAGTATATAATGAAAAATAAACAGGGGCAATGGCTGGATCGGCCACGATGGCTTTATTAAAATATTCGTCTAAAGATTCTTTATTATTTTGTGTTTGATAGACTTTACCAATTCTATAATATGCATAGGCATTTTTTGCATCTGCATTGATAGCGTTTTGAAAAGCTGTTACTGCATCACCTCCATTTTCTCCACCCCCTAATTTTAAATAGTTAATACCTAGGTTTACGTAAAGGCTTGGATTCACTACATCATAGGCGCTTATTGTTTCTTTTAATTTATCGATGGCGTATCTGTGATCGCCAATACTAATAGGCAATTCAGCAAATACATAACCAATTGCATTAATGATGTCTTGGTTAGGTTTGCCCTTATATTTTCCTTTAGTATTTAAAGTAGAAGTAATGGCTACTTCTAAGTTTTGTTTAACTGCATTCGCATCTGCTCCTTCTAATGATTGAATATGAGACATACCTACTAACAACCATGCATCACTGCCTTTTGCTTGTAAGCTTTTTTGAAATAATTCTTTTGCTTTTTGAATAGATTCAGGGGTTGAAATACCATTGTAGTTTTGCGCTAACATTGCTTGACCATACCAGAAAGTAGTTTCCCCATCTCCTGGGTTTTTATCATAGGCTTCCTTAAAATAAGTAAGGGCCGATTTATTTTTTTCATAATTTAATAATTTCACACCCTCTGAAAAAGCGGAAGGAACGACTTGCGACATTAACGTGGTAGAAAATATAAATCCTACCAAAAGAAAAAACAATTTTTTCATCACTTACTTTTTTTCATTTTAAATTTAAACCTGCTTCAATTACCTTATATCATTTATCATATATGGTGTATGTCCCTATAACATATCTATTTTTTTATCATAAACACAGAAATTATAGGGAGCGCTAAAATATTAATTTTTTGGCAACAATACCATTAATTTTTGGTTAATACCCCTAAATTTTACGCGTATTTGATGAGCGTTAGTTCAATAAACCCTTTCTTTTCCGAAATCCCATTTTAGCAGGTACTAAAAAGGCCCTCTGAAATATTAACTGACCTCTTTCCAGGCTCATAAAATTAAGAAGTCCTGTTCCAAGGCCCGGGGCATTTTCCTTCAAAATATAATAAATGGGTAAAGAAAGGGAATAATGTCCCTTGCTAATATTTGCCTGAGAAGGTTGTGAATAGTAGCCTTTTTCGATGCATAAGGTGCATTCCACTAAGGCCATTTTAAGGGTTTTTCTATCTTCAATTTGTTTGGGATCATAATTATCTCCCACCCAATTCATACCCACAAAACCAATGGCATTAGGATACTCTTTTATATACGAAATCACTTCCTCGCTTCCATTAGCAGCCACTACATTTTTCCCAAAAGCAGTTTCGTGCAATAAACTATCTTTTAAAAAACGAACCACCCCCGTTAAATGACCCCCGTCCATTACCACCTGCTTATTGTTTTTACCACTTAGTGAGGCACTAAGGTCGGCCATGGAGAAAACAGAATCCTTTGTTTTTTTATTGACTACCACCGCAATGGCATTATAAGCAAGTATACCAAATGTAGGGGCAAAGTTTAATTGATATTTATAATTGGCTTGCTCTTTTTTATCTAGGCCTCTTGTGACAATAATCATGCGGGTACTATCAGAAGCTAAATCCTTGAAACATTCTATTTCAGATTTATAAGCAACTTCAATATTAGCATTGGGGTAACTTAATGCAAATACTTTAAGTTCTTGTTCTATAAAAGGCTTAAAGCTTTCTTCTACAGAAATGCGTATGTGGCCTTCACTAGGACTGTCTACTAGCTCGGTTTTAGCACTTGTCTTACAAGCAAAGGCCAAAACACAAACACTCATTATAATATATAAATAACGCATGAACTTAATTTAATAGTCAATGTAATAGTTTATGAAAAACAAAGAAGGCTAATATATTTGATGAATACCTCTATACAATCTGAAACCACCATATAACAAACAAAGACCTCCGAAAATATATCTAAAGTCGGCGCCTGCGTTTATTATCATGTCTAAGTGGAACCATTTAGCGCCCAGCATTAATACCCCACAACCCAAAATTAGGGTGGCCATGGTATAGTCATAAATACTTCTAAAAATTCGGTAAGTACGCTCCGATTTTTCACGAGGTGCATTCGGTCTGGGCTCATAGGGTTGTTGGCTAGGGTCCTGATTTTCCATAAAATCCTGTTTTAGAGAGGCAATTTAAACAATTAATAGCCGATGAATTTAAAAAATTTATCTTTACTTATAATTTTGAAACTATGAGCAAACCTTCTTTGCCACAAGGTACCAGAGATTTTAATGCGGCTACCGTTCAAAAGCGTCAGTTTATATTTAAGACAATCCAATCTGTTTTTGAAACCTATGGGTTTCAGCCATTGGAAACCCCTGCTATGGAGAACCTGGAAACCTTAATGGGCAAGTATGGGGAGGAAGGCGATAAACTCATATTTAAAATTTTAAATAACGGTTTAGACAATCCTCAGAAAAAAGAACAAACATTAGAAGGTGTTGAAAAATTATTCGAAGGTAAAAATAGTACGGCCATTACAGAACGTGCATTAAGATATGATCTAACCATTCCTTTCGCAAGATATGTGGCCATGAACCATGGGTCGCTTAGCTTCCCTTTTAAAAGATATCAAATCCAACCTGTATGGCGTGCCGATCGTCCACAAAAAGGAAGATACCGTGAATTTTATCAATGTGATGCAGATGTAGTGGGTAGTGAAAGTCTATTAAATGAAGTAGATTTAGTAGCCGTGTATTTAACTGCTTTTCAAAAATTAAATTTACCCGTAAAAGTAAAAATAAATAATAGAAAAATATTACTAGCCCTTGCAGAAATTTGTGGAGGAGAAGATAAACTTATTGATTTAACTATTGCCATTGACAAGCTTGATAAGATAGGATGGGATAAAGTGAAAGAAGAATTAAATAATAAAAAATTTAGCGAGGCGCAACAAAAAATTATTCAACAGTATTTGACAATTGAAGGAAGCAATACAGAAAAACTAAATCAGTTAGCAGCCTTATTAGGTAATAATGAAACAGGCATAAAAGGAATAGAGGAAATAAATTATGTATTAGACTACCACGCACAAACCGGAATGGCCAAGCATTTGGAGGCCGATTTTACTTTAGCCAGGGGCTTAAATTATTATACAGGCATTATTTTTGAAGTTAAAGCCATAGAGGCTCAAATGGGTAGTATTGGTGGCGGCGGGCGCTACAACGATTTAACAAGTTTATTTGGCGTTCCTAATATTGCAGGTGTTGGTATTAGTTTTGGCGTTGATAGAATTTACGATGTAATGGAAGAGAAAAATTTATTTCCAGCAACCATTGATCATACGACTCAAATTTTATTTTTTAATTTAGGAGAACAGGAAGCGAAAGCAGCCTACTTAGAAATGATGAAATTAAGAGATAAAAAAATTGCTTGTGAGATTTACCCTGAAAAAAGCAAATTCGACAAGCAATTTAAATACGCCGAGAAAAAAGGAATTCCCAACATTATTATAATGGGTACCGAAGAGTTAGCTAAAAATGAATGTACTGTAAAAAATATCATTACGGGCAAACAAACCACTATATCTTTATCGGACCTTTCTAATTTTGAGTTCTAGAAATTTTTATTCGCCCAAACTTTAGCGTAAAAATCTTCTTCTTTAATAGCAAAAGCAGCAGCCGTTCTTTTAGCGGTTAATTCCATTCCTTGTACAATAATAGTTAAGGTCTCTACAGAATTACCTGCCCCTCTTTTAAAAATAATAGGCGCATCATAAGCAGCTAAATAAAAAGTGTCAACTCCTTTTCTTTCTAATGGTGTAGAACCCATTGCTGAATTAATAGTTAAAACAGTATCTTCTGCAGTGATAGTTACTTCTGTTACTGGACTTCCTTCTGGAAATACATATTTGCCTAAATAGTCTTTCAAATTACTTGTTTGTGCGTTTGCAGTTGCCATTATTCCCATTGAGATAACTGCCATTAAGAAGATTTTTTTCATAATTTATTATTTATTTGTTTCAAATTGATTTTCGAAAATAGGTAAAATGATGGCCATTTGGTAATAATTTTATATTAATTATTAAAGAATAAGAAAGAACAGGAAAAGGGGCTAAAAAAAGATTTAAATGTATCCAAATCCGATCAAGTATCTTTGCATTATGGAGAAGACAAGACCTAATATTAGACAGGTAGAAGTCGCTGATATTGAGCGATTTATATCAAAAATAGGCGAAAAGCCTTTTAGAGTAAAACAGATTGTAGAATGGTTATGGCAAAAACATGCACATAGCTTTGACGAAATGACCAACTTAAGTAAGAACCTACGCTCCTTATTAGAAAATGAATTTCAACTACCTGCTTTACAAATTAATACTACCCAACAAAGTGAAGATGGTACTTTGAAAACACGTTTTAAAACTTTTGACGGCCATATGATTGAAGGAGTGCTCATTCCGACAACTTTAAGAAAGACCGCCTGCGTTTCTTCTCAAATTGGATGTAGCCTTAGTTGTAAATTTTGTGCAACAGGTACTATGGAGCGTAAAAGAAATTTAAACTTTGATGAAATATATGATCAAGTTGTTTATATACTTCAACAAAGCGAAGCCACTTATGAAAAACATTTAAGCAATATTGTTTTCATGGGTATGGGTGAACCCTTAATGAATTATCATAATGTTTTAAAGGCTATTGAAAAAATTACTTCTCCCGATGGATTAGGTATGAGCGCTAAAAGAATTACAGTGTCTACTGCGGGCCTTATTAAACAAATAAGACAATTAGGTGACGATAATGTGAAATTTAAATTAGCCATTTCCCTACATGCAGCCAACGATAAAAAGCGTAATGAAATTATGCCCATTAACGAAAGCAATAATATCAAAGGCTTAATTGAAGCCATTAACTACTTTTATAAAAAGACAGGCACTGAAGTTACTTTTGAATACATCTTATTCAAAGACTTTAACGACTCTGAAAAAGATGCTGAAGAGCTCACAAAAATTTACAGACAAGTACCTGCCGATTTAATCAACATTATCGAATACAACCCAGTGGATATTTTTCCTTTCGACAAACCAGATGAAGAAGGCTTTGAAAGATTTGTAGAAATTTTACAAAAAAATAGAGTGAATGTGCGCGTAAGACATAGCAGAGGAAAGGATATCGACGCTGCCTGTGGTCAATTAGCCAATAAAGATAATTTTTAATAGTAGGATCCATGAATCAAAAAAGATCTGACAACTTTGACAAATTTTCTAATAAGAAAAAAGGAAGCGCTGTTAAAGAAGAATATAGACAAGAAAAAAAGAAAGCCAAAGTTGAAATGAGGGCAGCTGGAGAAGCCATGCGTCAAAGAAAAAAAGATAAAGAAAGAGGCATTCCTGTTGAACCCTTAGGTAATAATAAGAGAATTCCCCCTGCTTCAAAAAGAACAGCTACTTCTTATGTAAAAAAAGGAGAGGCCCCTAAATATGGTGAACTAGCTAGCAGTTTTCCTGCTAAAGCTAAGTTCACAAATAAAAGAACGCCAGCATCCATGGATAAGGCAGATGAAAAAAGAACAGCTTCTATAGGAAAGGTAACTGCTGCTGACGATACCCCTTTTGAACAAATGCCTTTGAATAAATACATTGCACATGCAGGTATATCGGGTAGAAGAGAAGCAGCAGAATTAGTGAAGGCTGGACATGTTGCGGTAAATGGAGATACTGTTTTAGAGCCTGGTTATAAAGTAAAGTACAAAGATGTAGTTAGATTAAAAGGAAAAGTGTTGCAATTACAAGTAACTCCTGTTTATATTTTATTAAATAAACCAAAGGATTATATCTGCACAGCAAATGACCCAGAAGGTAGAAAAACTGTTTTAGATATTATTAAAAACGCTACTACGCAAAGAATGTTTCCGGTGGGTCGTTTAGATAGAAATACAACAGGTGTTTTAATTTTAACCAACGATGGTGACTTAGCCCAAAAATTAACGCATCCTTCTTACGAGATTAAAAAAATATACGAAGTAACTTTAGATAAACCTGTGACCAAGGCCGATATGGAGTCTATAGCTGCAGGTGTTGAATTAGAAGATGGATTTATTGCAGCCGATGCTGTAAGTTATTTATCCAATACTTCTAAAAATGTAATTGGTATTGAAATTCATAGTGGCCGCAATCGTATTGTGCGTCGTATTTTTGAACACTTAGGCTACGATGTTAGACATTTAGATAGAGTCATGTTTGCCAACCTTACCAAGAAAAATGTAGACCGTGGTAAATGGCGTTTTTTAGCAGAGAAAGAAGTAAGATTGCTCAAGTTTTTAAATAAATCATTTACCAGAAAATCTTCCAAATAAATAGTACATGTTATCAATATTATTTGAAGATGAGGATATGATTGTTTTGAATAAACCCGCTGGTTTATTGAGTATCCCTGATAGATTTGGAAAGGATGTTTCTTTAAAATCTTTATTAATAGAAAAGTACGGAGAAATATTTACTGTACACCGATTAGATCAACACACTAGTGGTTTAATTGTATTTGCAAAAAATGCGGAGGTGCATAAATTACTAAGTGAATTATTTGAAGGAAGAAGCATTGAAAAAAAATACCTAGGATTGGTATTAGGTAGGCCACCTGCAGAAGGCAGTATTGACCAGCCTATTATGGAACATCCTATAAAAAAAGGAACCATGGTAGTACATGCCAAAGGAAAAATTGCTTTAACTACTTATAAGGTTATAGAAAACTACAAACGCTTCGCATGGGTTTCATTTCAAATTCATACAGGCCGTACGCATCAAATACGCGTACATGCCAAACAAATAGGCCATCCCATTGTAGCCGATGATGTCTATGGAGATGGTGAGAAATTATTACTGTCATCCATTAAAAAGAAAAATTTTAAATTAAGTAAGAACGAGGAAGAAGAAAGGCCCATACTAGCTAGACAGGCTTTACATGCACATAGTTTATCATTCATGTACAAAGAAACAGCGCTTCATTTAGAAGCTCCTTTACCTAAAGACTTAACAGCTACTTTACAGCAACTAGATAAATGGAATAAAGACAAATAGTTTTTACTTGAGCGTGTTCTTATACACTACGCCATCCTTCATTACAAAATTTACCTTTCCCATTTGATATACATTCTTAGTAGGATCGCCCTCTACGGCAACAATATCTGCTAATTTATTTTTTTCAATACTACCTAAAATATTCTGCGTACCCATTAAGTCTGCTGCATTCCAAGTTGCAGCTTGTATCGTTTCTAAAAAAGGCATACCCCCTTCTGTCATGTACACAAATTCTTTCCAATTCGTTCCATGTGCATACACTCCTGCATCGGTTCCAAATGCAATTTTAACGCCTGCCTTATACGCCTTTGAAAAAGTATTTTGAATTTTGGGTCCAATTTCCAAAGCTTTTTTAGCTACCATCGGTGGATAGTACCCAGGAATTTTTGCAGAATCTGCTGCAGATTTTCCTGCGATAATAGTAGGCACTAAATAAGTACCGTATTGCACCATTAAGGGAAATACCGATTCATCCATTAAAGTGCCATGTTCAATTGAATTGACTCCACCACGAATAGCTCTTTTCATTGCTTCCACTCCATGGCAATGTGCAGCTACTTTAAATCCATAATCTTTGGCAGCAGCTACAATGGCTTTTACTTCTTCTTCAGTGAACTGAGGATTCTCTCCATTAGTAGCCATACTCAATACACCCCCTGAAGCTGTAATTTTTATTAAGTCAGATCCATCTTTATATCTTTGTCTTACTGCTTTGTAAGCATCTTCCGGTCCATTGATGACGCCATCCTTAGGTCCTGGATCTCCCATTAAATCGGGCCTATAATTATTGGTAGGATCGGCATGTCCTCCTGTTGTCGCAATAGATTTTCCTGCAGTGAAAATGCGAGGACCCACAACATATCCTTTTTGAATGGCTTTGCGCATAGCAATATTAGCACCTGAACCACCCAAGTCACGCACTGAAGTAAACCCTGCCATTAAATCTCTTTCTGCAAAACGCAGTGATCCATAGGCAATATCTGCTTGACTTTGCGTGAAGCCTTCTAAATATCTATTGGGATTGGTTTCGTTTTCAATATGCACATGCATATCCATGAGTCCTGGCATCACAGTGCTTGTTTTTAAATTCACTACTTTATCAGTAGCTGCACCGCTTTGATACCCATCTAATACATCCATAATTTTATTGCCCTCAATCACAATTGTTTTTTCTTTTAAAACTTGCAATTGTCTTACATCAATTAATTGACCACATTGCAAATAGGTTTTTTGTGCTTGGCCAGTAATGACTAAAAGCAGAAAAGATACACTGAATAAAAAATGCTTCATACTAAATTGTTTAGAGATTAAATATACAAAAAAACCTCAGCCTTTTATAGCGGAGGTTTAATTTGTTGGGCAATGACTCTAATCACCAGTGACTTATTTATTAGGCTGTGGGGTATAGCGTAAATAAGGTTTTACTATGTTTAATCCTTTAGGGAATTTAACTAAGGCGTCTTCTGTTTTCACCGCAGGCACTACAATCACATCTTCTCCCTCCACCCAATTAGCAGGTGTGGCTACACTATAATTAGCCGTCAACTGCAAAGAATCGACGACTCTTAATACTTCTACAAAATTTCTTCCCGTAGAGGCCGGATAGGTTAAGGTTAATTTAATTTTTTTATCGGGGCCAATAATAAATAAAGAACGCACGGTAAATGTTTCAGAGGCATTGGGATGAATCATATCATACGCATGGGCCACCGCTTTATCTTCATCTGCAATAATAGGAAAGCCCACTGTTACATGCTGTGTTTCATTAATATCTGCAATCCATTTATGATGACTTTCTACACCGTCTACACTTAAGGCAAGTACTTTCACATTTCGTTTTGCAAACTCTTCTTGCAAAGCAGCAGTGCGCCCTAGTTCTGTGGTGCAAACGGGTGTGAAGTCGGCAGGATGAGAAAATAAAATTCCCCAACTGTCACCTAAGTATTGATGAAAGCTAATATCGCCGATACTTGTTTTTGCTTTAAAGTCGGGAGCAATGTCCCCTAGTCTTAGGCTCATGTTTTATTTTTTGTGTATGAATAATATCATCCCCTCATTAAATAATAATGGAGAAAGAGAACACAAAGATATGTATTTCCTACTAATTTAGTAGACTTTATAATTAATTTTTTTAAAATAATTTGAAACGACTACTTAGCAATAAAATTTTTATAATTCTTGCGTCTTTACCTATTGATCCGAAGCTGCCGTAGGAGGTATGGTATATAAATCCAATAAGCCATCTGGCAGTTCTACGCTAATGGTTTTAGCCTTATGATTTACGCCCTTCAAACTTTCTTCGTGTAAAGGAATATAGGCTTCTTGGCCTTGGTATAATATTGTTACCATTAATTGATGGGGTTGTTCTATTACTTCTTGAATAACCCCAATGGCTTTCCCGGCTTCTTCTACTGTATAGCCTAATAATGCTAAGGGCGACTGCTTATCCACTAATTTTTGAAATTCATCTTGAGGTAACCAAACTTTTTTCCCTAAAAGCATTGCAGTAGCTTCTCTACTATTAATGCCCTCCAATTGTAAATGAGTAATGGTATCTGTTTTAACCGAAGCGCTTTGAATAAAATAAGGAATAAAACTTGCTGCATTTTTTTCAACGAATAGCGCATCAATCCCTTTAAAGCTAATAGGTTTGCCCAAGGCATGCTCAATGATAACATGACCCGTAATGCCATGGGGTGCTACTATTTTACCTATATGTATGTACTGACTCATTTGCTAATTTAATTCTTTTATCGACAAATTCATTTTCAAAAAAAACCCCCAATTCCGTTGATAGGAACTAGGGGCTTTTATAAAGCTAGATTAATTTAAAAATTATTCTGCAGCAGGCGTCTCTTCCGCTGATGCTTCAACAGATGCTTCAGGGGTTACTTCAGCTACTGGTGCAGCTTCTTCTTCCACTGGTGCAGCAACTTCTTCAGCTACCGGCTCTGCTACTTTTTTAGCAACAGGTACATACAGTTTTTTAGCAGCTTCTGCTTTTTTGTGTGTATCGTTTGTGCTTGCAATTTTTGTTTCATGTGCTGCATACCATGTTTGGAATTTCTCCATTGCGGTGGCATCATCAAACAAACCTAATTTTACTCCACGAAGTAAATGTTTCAAATAAAGAACTCCTTTGAAAGATAAAATTCTGTGAACGGTGTCTGTAGGTTGAGCACCTTTGTTTAACCACTCCAATGCCTTTTGACGATCCAATTGGATTGTTGCAGGAACTGTTAATGGGTTGTAAGTACCAATTTTTTGGATGAATTTACCATCTCTTGGTGCGCGTCCGTCAGCCACTACTATAAAGTAGAAAGGCCTTTTTTTACTACCGTGACGTTGTAGTCTCATTTTTACTGCCATGTTAAATAGAAATTTATAGGCGTTATTAAATAGGGTTAACCGGCTGCAAATATAGTAAAACCACCGAATAAACCAAGGAAAAAGGGGTTTAAAACCTATTAATATATGATTGTCAATGACTTAGACTTAAATTAGCGTCTCAAACCAGGCATTTTACCTGGCATTGACCCGCTAGACATTTGCTTCATCATCTGCTTCATTTGGTCAAACTGCTTCATAAAAGCATTGATTTCTCCAATATCCTTACCTGCGCCTTTGGCAATTCTTTGTTTGCGACTTGTTGAAAGTAAGTCCGGATTTCTTCTTTCCAAAACGGTCATCGATTGTATTATGGCTTCCACTCCTTTAAAGGCATCGTCTTTAATATCTACATCTTTTAAACTTTTGCCCATACCTGGAATCATGCCCATTAAATCTTTTAAGTTACCCATTTTTTTTATCTGCTGTATCTGCGTTAAGAAATCTTCAAAATCAAATTGATTTTTTCTAATTCTCTTTTCTAATTTTTTAGCTTCTGCTTCATCAAATTGCGACTGCGCTTTTTCCACCAAAGAAGTGATATCACCCATGCCTAAAATTCTTTGGGCCATTCTCTCTGGGTGAAAAACAGTTAGCGTATCCAACTTTTCACCACTACTCATAAATTTGATAGGCTTATTCACTGTGTACTTAATAGACAAGGCGGCACCCCCTCTGGTATCACCATCTAATTTTGTTAATACCACACCTGTAAAATCTAAACGATCGTTAAAAACTTTGGCGGTATTCACTGCATCCTGCCCTGTCATTGAATCTACAACGAATAATATTTCTTGTGGTTGAATTTCATTTTTAATAGCAGCTACTTCATTCATCATAATTTCATCCACTGCTAAACGCCCCGCGGTATCAATAATAATTACATTTTTATTATTGGCTTTAGCATACACCAATGCATTTTGTGCAATAGAAACTGCATTTTTATTTTCTCTTTCTACAAAAACATCTACCCCAATTTGCTCAGCTAGTATCATTAATTGATCCATCGCTGCAGGACGGTAAATATCTGCAGCAACTAACAAAGGCGATTTTTTTTGTGCTTTTAAATAGTTTGCCAACTTACCTGAAAAAGTAGTTTTACCAGAACCTTGTAGACCTGCTACTAAAATAATAGTAGGATTTTTAGAAAGGTCCATCAAGGAAGCTTCATTGCCCATCAAAGCCGTTAATTCGTCTTGCACAATTTTCACCATCAATTGTCCAGGACTAATGGCATTAATGACCTTGGCACCAATGGCCTTTTCTTTAATACTATCAGTAAATTCTTTGGCAATTTTAAAATTGACATCGGCATCTAATAAAGCCTTTCTAATATCTTTTAAGGTATTGGCAACATTCAATTCATTAATTCTTGCCTGGCCTTTTAGGTGCTTAAAGGCAGATTCTAATTTTTCACTCAAACTATTAAACATACTTACAACATTAAGGGGGCAAAGATAAGTGATCAGAACGAGTCATACACCATCAATTCAAAAGGTATAAATACGTTAAAATTGGTAAATTAAGATGTATCTTAATATGATATAAGATATTGATTTACATATACTTATAGCAATTTAGATAATACTCTATATATGTCTTGACAGTTTGTTAACTAATAAATAATAAAAAATACTTGGAACCTAACCTTTATTTAATATTATTGCATCAAACGAAACAATTTTTAAGAGGAGCTAGTTATATATGAGTAAGAAACAATTATTTACACTTGAATTTCCGGTGAGATGTTCACCTAATATATTATTTGAATTTTTATCCACTGCCTCTGGACTACAAGAGTGGTTTGCAGACAAAGTAGATGAATGGGAAAATGTTTTTAGTTTTTCATGGAATAAAGGTGTACCAGAGAAAGCAGAATTAGTTGACCAAGAGTCAGATAAATTCATAAAATTTAGATGGCTACATGGAGAGAAGAATGAATACTTCGAATTTAGAATTGAAAAAACTGAAATTTCAAATCAAACTATTTTAATCGTGAAAGATTTTGCTGAAAAGAACGAAGTCAAAGACCAGAGCCGACTTTGGGAATATCAGATTAAAGAGCTCTTTCATCGCATAGGTAGTTAGCACCACGACTTTGTTCAAGAAATTAGACATACTAATTCTTAAAGCCTTTATTGGCCCTTTTTTGGCAGCACTCACTATTTCAACTTTTGTGCTGACCATGCAATTCTTTTGGCTATACATTGACGACTTAGTGGGCAAAGGATTAGACCTATTTACCATTTTAGAATTAGTAGGGCTCGTCTCTGTAAGTACTTTCACCACGGCCCTTCCCTTAGCCTTATTATTTTCTTCCATCATGACCTTTGGTAATTTAGGAGAAAGCTTTGAACTCATTGCCATTAAGGCCGCAGGCATTCCGCTCATTCGTTTTATGCGTCCGTTATTTATATTCACTATTTTTTTAGCGGGTATTGCCTTTTTATTTTCAAACAATATTATTCCGGTAACGCAGATGAAGCTTACCAATTTAAAATATGAAATTATTGTGGCCAAGCCTGCCATTGATTTAAAAGAAGGCATTTTTTATGATAAAATTGACGGCTATGTAATTAAATTAGGTAAGAAAGAATCGAATGATAGTGTGATGCATAATATTGCCATCTTTGAAAAAAGATTTGGGCTTCAAGATAATTTAATCATGGCCGAGTCGGGGGTGATGCGTGTATCGTCAAATAAAAAGTTTTTAGAATTTGTGATGTACAATGGATGGCGTTATCAAGAAAGAGGAGCGCGTAGTACTACTAATACAGAATTCACTAGGCTTTATTTTAAAGAATATAAAAAAGTATTTGACCTGAAAAGTTTTCAGATGAATAAAAGCAGTGATATATTGTACGATCCCAAAATGTTAAGTGTTCGACAACTTACCAAGGCCATGGATTCTTTAGAAAATAAAGACGACTACTTTGTTAAAAAAACCAATACCGATGTAGCTTCTTATTTAAAATTTATGAACTACAAGGATAGTGCCGCCCTTTTTAATGCTAAGAAAAATATCAGTCCCTTAAAAAAATTTAGTACCCTTATTCCCGATTCTTTAGTAAGCAGTATTCAGCTCTCGTCGGGCTATCAGTTTTCTTCCTTATTATATAACCTTAAGGCCATCTCGGATACTTATAAAGAAAATAAAAATGCAAGTTCCTTGCATGGAATAGAATGGCACAGAAAATTTACTTTATCCTTTGCCTGTTTTGTACTTTTTTTAATAGGAGCGCCCTTGGGTTCCATTATTCGTAAAGGAGGACTAGGCACACCCTTGGTCTTAGCCATTATATTTTTTGTACTCTTTTTCTTGCTCAATAATTTTGGTGAGAAATTAGCAAAATCTGGTCAGTGGGATGTATTCTCTGGTATGTGGATGTCCTCTATTATTTTAATACCCGTTGGCTTGTTTTTAACCTATAAGGCCATGCGTGATTCCCAGCTATTCAACCAGGAATTTTACTACCGACTTTTACAGCCAATTAAAGTAACTTTACAGAAGTACTTTAAAAAATAAAACCATGTCAAAATCAACTCAAAACAGACGTCAGTTTATCGCTACTTCTAGTAAAGCAGGTATGGCCATAGCAGCTATGCCATTAATGGCTAAAATAAGTCCAATAACTTCAATTAATTCAATGACAACATTGACTGCTGCAAGTGAATATGCACAGCAGCCTTTAAATTATGGCTATACAGCACTAGAACCCTTTATTGATGCCATGACTATGGAAATTCATTACACCAAACATGCAGCTGCTTATGCTAAAAATTTGGCAGATGCAACGCTTGCAGAAAAGCTGGATATCCAAACAACATCTTTACAAGATTTATTAAAAAATATTTCGCATTATTCTCCAAAAATGAGAAATAATGCTGGCGGACATTTTAATCATGAAATGTTTTGGCAAATGATGAAACCAGCACCTGCCATTTTACCTGCTGGTGAGTTAGCAGAAGCTATCAATAAAAGTTTTGGTTCATTAGATAATTTTAAAACTGCTTTTAGTGATGTAGCTAAAACTAGATTTGGTAGTGGATGGGCTTGGTTAATAGTGAAAGCAGATTATAGTTTAGCGGTTTGCTCAACACCCAATCAAGACAATCCATTGATGGACATTGCAGAAACAAAAGGAGCACCTATTCTAGGTTTAGATGTTTGGGAGCATGCTTATTATTTAAAGTATCAAAATAAACGCCCCGACTATATCAACGCTTGGTGGAATTTAGTAAACTGGGAATTTGCGCAAAAAAAATACGCAGAGGCAATCACAAAAAAATAATTCCAAAGTGCCTTATTCTAAACAAAATTTGAAAGTTCAATATTTTGTAACAGCTTTAACCATTGTTGTTTTTTTTCTTAAAGTAGTTACATATGTTTTAACACACTCCCTGTCGGTTCTATCAGACACCCTTGAAAGTGTGGTAAATATTGCTGCCACCTTAGTGGGATCCTATAGTTTGTTGGTAGCTTCCAAACCCAAGGACAAAGACCACCCTTATGGTCATGGCAAAGCTGAATTTATATCTGCAGCATTTCAAGGCAGTTTAATTGTAGGCATAGGATGTTTAATTATTTACAAAGCCATCGACAGTTTTATTCATTCTGTTAGCTTGCACAATCTCAACAATGGAATTTGGTTACTAGTCATTATTGCTATCATTAATTTAGTCACCGCAATTGCCTTAGATAAAATAGGCAAAAAAAATAAATCATTAGCCATATTGTCGTCGGGTAAATTATTTAAAATTGATTTTTTTACCACCGCCTCCGTCGCCATTGGCATCACATTATTGATGGCAACGGGCTATCAAAAAATTGACGCATTCATTGCACTATTTTTAGGCATTTATGTGATTTACGATGGTTATAAAATTGTAAGACAATCCCTGGCAGGTATTATGGACGAAGCAGACATGGTATTATTAGAAGAAGTTATAACCGAAATAAATTTATCGAGGAATGCAAAATGGATTGACCTGCATAACTTAAGGGTGATTAAATATGGTATGATGATGCATATAGACTGCCACTTAACTGTGCCTTGGTATTATAATGTAAACGAAGCACATGCAGCAGTGGATGACTTTACACAATTGATAAAAAATAGGTTTGGTAACAGCGTGGAGTTTTATATTCATACCGATGGCTGTATGCCTTTTAGCTGCCCCATTTGCACCATTGATAATTGTGAAAAAAGAAAAGCCCCCTTTGAAAAAAGATTAAATTGGAATTTAGAAAATGTATTATTGGATAGTAAACATCAATTGTCCTAAATAATTAGTATAAACAAGAACAATAAAAATTTTATAAAAAAAATTACAAATTATGAAAGTATGGTCCGACTATCAAGAAAAAAATAAAGATCGTTTTTTAGAAGAACTACTAGCCTTATTACGTATACCCAGTGTGAGTGCTAAAAACGAACACAATGGCGATATGCTAGCCTGTGCTAAAGCAGTAGAAAAATCATTGCAAGAAGCAGGGGCACCCATTACCAAAATATATGAAACAGAGGGCCACCCCATTGTATATGCAGAAATAAATGTTGACCCTACACTACCAACTGTTCTTGTATACGGCCATTACGATGTGCAACCAGCAGAGCCTTTAGAACTTTGGCATAGCAGCCCATTTGATCCCACTATCAAGGATGGTAAAATATTTGCACGTGGTGCTTGTGACGATAAAGGACAATTTTATATGCATGTAAAGGCCTTAGAAATTATGACTAAGACGAATTCATTATGTACTAATATTAAATTTATTATTGAAGGGGAAGAAGAAATTGGAAGTCCAAATTTGGCAACTTTTGTAAAAGCGAATAAAGACTTGTTAAAAGCAGATGTAATTTTAATAAGTGACACAGCCATGATTAGTATGGATACTCCTTCTATTGATATTGGCGTAAGAGGTTTAAGTTATATAGAACTAGAAATTACAGGGCCCAATAGAGACTTACACAGTGGGGTCTATGGTGGTGCAGTGGCCAACCCTATTACCATTTTATCTAAAATGATTGCTTCATGTCATGATGAAAATAATCATATTACCATTCCAGGTTTTTATGAGGATGTGATTATATCCACCGACGCGGAAAGAAAAAAAATGGCAGAAGCACCATTCGATGAAAATGAATTCAAAACCGATTTAGGTATTCAAAATGTTTGGGGTGAAAAAGGATATAGCACTAACGAAAGAACAGGTATACGCCCTACTTTAGAAGTGAATGGAATTTGGGGCGGCTATACCGGCGAAGGTGCAAAAACTGTTTTACCTTCTAAAGCATTTGCAAAAATATCTTGCCGCTTGGTGCCGAATCAATCGGCAGAAAAAATAACAGCCATGGTACTTGCGCACTTTAAAAAAATTGCACCCGCTAATATTACAGTGAATGCTTTTGAACATCATGGAGGCGAACCTTATATTACCCCTATCAATTCTCACGAATATAAAAGCGCTGCCAAGGCCATTGCCACAACTTTTGGCAAGGATCCTATTCCGGTTCGTGGCGGTGGTAGTATTCCTATTTGCTCTTTATTTGAAAAAGAATTAGGGGTGAAAATTGTATTTATGGGATTTGGATTAGATAGCGACAACTTACATAGCCCTAATGAAAAATATGATATTGTGAATTTTTATAAAGGCATTGAAACCATTCCTTATTTCCATCAATTTTTTGCTGAAAAACAAGACTAAGCATGAAAGCTGCTGATATCATCAAAACGGAAAAGAAAAAAGTACGACTAGATAAATACTTATGGTCTATCCGTATTTTTAAAACAAGATCTCAGGCTACGGAAGCCATTGACAAAGGACGCGTTAAAATAAAAGGTGAACCTGTGAAAGCTTCTCGAAATGTAGTAGTGGGCGATGAGTACGAAGCAAGAACGGAACATAAAAACTGGGTGATTAGAGTGACGCAAGTTTTAGAAGGAAGACTGGCTTATGCTGAAGCCATTAAATATTATGAAGACCTCACCCCTATTGAAGAATTAGAAAGAGTAAGACAAGTAGCATCCACTTTTCAAACCGGTAAGCGTTTAAGTAAAATTGGAAGGCCTACTAAAAAAGACAGACGCGATTTAGGTGAATTATTAGATTAAACAAATTCCTTAGGATTCTTTTATCTTTACCATATGACCATTGAAATTTTAACAGTACTGCCAGCATTATTAGCGAGCCCCTTTGAACATAGTATGATGAAAAGGGCGCAGGAAAAAGGTTTGCTTACTATAAAATTGCATAACCTCAGAGACTGGGCTATTAATAAACATGGCCAGGTGGACGACTACCAATATGGAGGAGGTGCTGGCATGGTAATGGTTTGCGAACCCTTAGCCAACGCCATTGACCAATTACAAGAAGCGGGCAAGTTTGATGAAATTATTTTTATGACGCCCGATGGCGAGCGTTTTAATCAAAAACAAGCCAACACCCTTTCTTTACAAAATAGAATTTTAATTATTTGTGGACATTATAAAGGCATTGATCAAAGAATTCGAGACTTATATGTCACCAAAGAAATATCCATTGGAGACTACGTTTTAAGTGGAGGTGAATTAGCAGCTGCTGTGGTAGTAGATGCTATTGGTAGACTAATCCCTGGAGTGTTGAACGATGAAACTTCTGCCTTAACCGATTCTTTTCAAGATAATTTATTGGCCCCACCTGTGTATTCAAGACCTGCTGAATTTAGAGGTTTGGCTGTACCTCCCATTTTACTCACAGGTGACCCTAAAAAAGTAGATGATTGGAGGCAGGAACAGGCCATTTTGCGTACAAAACAGCGTAGACCCGATTTATTGGACGAATAGCAGCCCGTTTATCCCTTTTTTTACTGAATTATGGCAACTTATTAAGGCTGTTTTAATTACATGTTAGATATTTGCACCCTAATGAAATATCCCAATCTGAGCCATCCTTTTTCAATAAAATCATTCAGAAAGCTTTCTACAGTTTTAGCATTGCTGTTTTTTGGATACTTTAGTCAAGCTCAAAATATTTCAGATTTTCAAAAAGGCTTTCAAATACATATTCAACCCACCACGGCTAAAATTAAAATAGATGGTATTTTAGACGAGCCCGTTTGGGCCACTACTGAAGTAGCTAAAAATTTTATAAAAAAATTTCCCAATGACATTGGAGAGGCTAAGCGCCAAACCGAAGTAAGATTTACCTACGATAATAATAATATTTATTTTGGCTTTAAAGTGTATGATAATGGAACTGCTATCTCAAGAAGTTTAAAAAGAGATATTGGTAATGAAGGCAATGACGGAATAGGTATTATGATGGACCCCTTGAATAAAAAAACCAATGGGTTTTTCTTTTTATTAAGCGCTTTGAATGTGCAATCTGAAGATCAACTAAATTTAAGTTTTCAAGACAAGCCTTCTTGGAGTTGGGATACTAAATGGTTTTCTGCCACCAAGGATTATGGTACTTATTGGATTGCTGAGATAATGATTCCTTTGAAATCTATCAGGTATGATCCTAAACAATTACAATGGGGTATAAATTTTTTAAGGGCGGATGCAAAAAATAATGAGTACAGCACATGGACAAGAGTACCTCCTATTTTTAAAGCCTATGATTTAGGCTATATGGGTTTATTAAATTGGCCAGCAGCCACACCTAGTTCAAAAAATAATATTATTTTTCTACCCTTTATATCTGGTGCAAGTGCAGAAGACCAAGAAAATGGAAAAACGCTGAACACCAATGCTACCGGTGGTTTTGATTCTAAAGTAGCATTAAACGCATCTTTAAATTTAGACCTAACCGTCAACCCCGATTTTTCTCAAGTAGAAGTAGACCAACAAGTAACCAACCTTACCCGATTTAATATTTTTCTTCCAGAAAAAAGAGGATTCTTTTTAGAAAACTCAGACTTGTTTTCCAATTTTGGCATGCCCTTTATACGACCTTTTTATTCTAGAACTATTGGACTTGATAAAGACGGTAATAAAATTCCCATTTTATTTGGTGCAAGAATGTCTGGCAATTTAGACCCAGCAACCCGTATTGGTTTGATGAATATGCAAACCGGCAAACAAGGCAATTATACTGCTGAAAATTTCACTGCATTTACTTTACAAAGAAGTGTATTAAAGCGTTCTGTTATTAAAACTTATTTTTTAAATAGAGAAAATTTTATTTCTGAGCAGGAGGCAAAGAAAAATCCATTAGATAAATATGGCCGAAATGCAGGACTTACTTTTGAATATTCTAATACAGCAGGAACTTTTAGTAGCTGGGCCGACATTCATAAATCTTTTAAGTCAGGTATTAATGACGATGATATTTATGCTACCACTGGATTCATGACTAATTCAAAACACTGGTCATATGTTTCTCTTATTGGAAGCCTTGGAAAAAATTATTATACCGATATGGGTTTTGTTCAAGGTATTGATAATTATGACGCCTTAAGAGACACGACTATTCGAGTGGGTTTTAAAAACTTATTTAATTCATTGAGCTATAGGATATTTCCCGAAAAGGGTTCCATAGGTAAAATGGTTTTGAAAATTGAAAGTTTCACTACCCTTCATCCTGACAATTCCATTAATCAAGCAGATACTAAATTGGGGCCTGATTTTCAATTCAAAAATACCTCTACTTTTAGTCTTGATTTAAAAAATACGATTGTCAACTTATTATATCCTATTTCGTTTACTAAAGGCGTTCCATTACCCGTTGGGAATTATACTTTCAATCAGATTCAGTTAAAGTATACATCTGATATGAGAAAGATATTTGGAATAGAAACTATGATGAATATTGGACAGTTTTACAATGGTGAAGTAAAAGGAATGTCCGTGGGTATTACCTATAGAAACCAACCCCATTTTAAAGTTTTATTAAGTGCTCAATTTAACAATATCGTATTCCCCAACCCCTATGGTAGCACCAATTTAGTATTGCTACAACCAAGGGTGGAGTGGAATTTTAGTACAAAATTATTCTGGACCACTTTTGTACAATACAATACACAGAGCAATAATTTCAATATCAATAGCCGCTTGCAATATAGGTTCAAGCCTATGAGTGACTTCTTCTTGGTATATACCGATAACTACTTTACCGACCCCCTGTTTAAAAATAAAAACAGGGCGCTAATTTTTAAGTTTAGTTACTGGTTTAATTTGTAGTGGCAAATACCTAAAAGGTAGTTTTCACCTCAAAATGACTGTTCTAGCCTTATTTGTGAGCCTCAGGATGAGCCGTTTATACCTTTTTTTCAAAAAAACTTTAACTAATTAGGGCTGTTTTAATTACATAGAGGATATTTGCACCCTAATGCAAAATCGAGACCAGCAGCTTTCCTTATTAATAAAATCTTACAGAAAGCTTTGTTTGCTTTTAACATTTTTGTTTTGGGGATACTTCAGTCAAGCTCAAAATATTTCAGATTTTCAAAAAGATTTTCAATTAAATATTCAACCCACTACAAATCCCATTGTACTAGATGGTATTTTAGATGAACCAGTTTGGAAAATAGCAACACTTGCTAATAATTTTACAAAAAAATACCCTAATAATATAGGCGCTCCAAAGCAAGCGACAGAAGTACTTTTGACCTATGATGATAAAAATATTTACTTCGCCTTTAAAGTATTTGCTAAAGAGGAACAAATTATTAAAAGTTTAAAAAGAGATCTAGGGTATGAAGGTTCTGATGGGATCGCTATAATTTTAGATCCATTGAGTCAAAAAACCAATGGTTTCATTTTTGCATTGACTTCTAAAAATGTTCAATCAGAAGATGAACTTACTACCAATACTGAAGAAAAACTTTCTTACAGCTGGGATACCAAGTGGAATTCTGCCACCAAAATGTATGCAGGTTATTGGATTGCAGAAATTGCCATTCCTTTAAAGTCATTGAGGTATAATGACAAGCAACAATTTTGGGGTATTAATTTTTTAAGAGGTGATTTGCAAACCAATGAATACAGTTGTTGGACTAGAGTGCCTCCTATTTTTAAATCCTATGATTTAGGCTATATGGGTATTTTAAATTGGCCAAGCGCTCCACCAAAATCTAGTGCCAACAAAATATTACTTCCCTACATCACTGGAAATGCAACCACTGATGATGAAAATAAAAAATCGCTTCAAAATAATGGCAATATTGGCTTTGATGCTAAATTAACACTGAATTCTTCTTTAAATTTAGATATTACAGTGAACCCCGATTTTTCCCAAGTAGAAGTAGATCAACAGGTGACGAACCTAACACGTTTCAATATTTTCTTGCCAGAAAAAAGAACCTTCTTTTTAGAGAATGCTGACTTATTTTCCAGCTTAGGAAATTACTTCATTAGTCCATTTTATTCTAGAACCATCGGCTTAGACAAACAAGGCAATACCATACCTATATTACTTGGGGCAAGAATTTCAGGCAATTTAAATGCATCGACTAGAATTGGAATGATGAATATTCAAACAAGTGCTAAAGGGAGTTATTCACCAGAAAATTTTACAGCATTCACTATTCAAAAAAGATTTTGGCAAAGATCTTTATTCAAGACTTATTTTTTAAATAGAGAAAATTTTATTTCAGCTGCAGAGATTAAAAAAAATCCCTTGGATCAATATGGAAGAAATGCAGGTTTGAGTTTGACACTTGCCAATAACGAGGGTACCAAAAAAGCAGAAATTAGTTACCATCAATCTATAAAACCTACTATTAACAATAAGGATGCATTTTTTGAAGCTTCTGTTGCTAGGACGATCAAGAACTGGCGTATTTTTGGACAGATGGGCAATGTGGGCAAAAATTATTACACAGACATGGGCTATGTCCAAAGAATTGATAATTACGATGCCTTAAGAGACACCACTATTAGAGTAGGTTATAAAGATGCTTACGCTAACATAACCAAAAAACTATTTATAAATAATGGAAAAATTGGTAGAGTAGAATTTTCATTAGAAGAATTCGTCGTATTTAATGCAAATAATAGCTTTAGTGAAAATGAAAATACTTTAAAGATAAAAACAGAGTACAGAAATAGTTCAGGCTTAACATTCACGTTTACCAATTCAAATCTTAATTTATTATACCCCACCAAACCAGGTGATGGCATCCCCCTACCTTCAGGAAATTACAAATACAATCAATTAGAGTTGATGTACAATTCTGATATGCGTAAAATGTTTAGTTGGAACTCAAAGTTAACCTTAGGACAATACTATAATGGTAATATTACTGGTGTTGGAGCAGGCATCATTTGGAGAAACCAGCCCCATTTAACCCTTTCTTTGCATGGAGAAATAGATAAAATTCAATTGCCAAAAATTTATGGGAATAATAATTTGATTTTGTTTGCCCCTAAGTTGGAATACAACTTTAATACTAAATTGTTCTGGACTACTTTCGTACAGTTTAATACCCAAACCAATAATTTTAATATTAATAGCCGTTTGCAATATAGGTACAAACCAATGAGCGATTTCTTCTTAGTCTATACCGATAACTATTACACCGACCCTATGCTTAAAAATAAAAATAGGGCGCTTATCTTTAAGTTCAATTATTGGTTTAATTTGTGATAGCAAATTAAACTTATGGGCAACTCCTTTTCCATTTCAGGTCAATATGTAGATATTCTTAAAAAACATATCTACCCTGCTACTATTACTGTTCAAAATGGAATTATTCAATCTATTGAATCTACTATTGAAGCCCCCATACAGTATTTATTGCCTGGCTTTATAGATGCTCATGTACATATTGAAAGTAGTATGCTTATTCCAAGCTCCTTTGCACGCTTAGCAGTTACCCATGGAACCATTGGAACTATTAGCGACCCCCATGAGATTGCCAATGTATGCGGTATGCAAGGCGTTCAGTATATGATTGATAATGGTAAAAAAGTAGCTTTTCATTTTTTCTTTGGCGCACCTAGCTGTGTGCCTGCCACTATTTTTGAAACAGCAGGCGCCGCTCTTAATAGCGATCAAGTAAGTTATTTACTAGCCAACCCCGATATTTATTACTTAAGTGAGATGATGAATTTTCCGGGCGTCTTATTCAAAGACGAAGAGGTAATGAAAAAAATAGCTGCTGCACATAAAATAGGTAAACCAGTGGATGGACATGCTCCAGGATTAAGAGGCGAGGATGCCAAAAAATATATTGAAGCAGGTATTAGCACTGATCATGAATGTTTTACCATTGAAGAAGCCTTAGATAAATTGCAACATGGGATGAAAATTTTAATTAGAGAAGGCAGTGCTGCTAAAAATTTTGAAGCCTTGTATGAATTAATTGAAGACCACCCTTCTTTGATAATGCTTTGTAGCGATGATAAACATCCCGATAGTTTATTAGAAGGCCATATTAATAGTTTATGCGTAAGAGCTGTAGCAAAGGGTATTGACCCCTTACTTGTTTTAAGGGCTGCCTGCATTAACCCAGTGGACCATTATAAATTACCCACAGGAAAAATGAAAATAGGCGACCCTGCTAATTTTATTGTAGTGGAGGATCTTATTTCTTTTAAAGTAAAGCAAACCTATATAAAAGGGGAATTGGTGGCAGAAAATGGAAAATCTTTTATTAAAGAAGTAAAAGAGAAAGTAATTAATAAGTTTGATGCAGCTGCTATTCATGAAAAGGATATTCAAATTAGTTTGAATGAATACCCCCAAGATAATGGCTTAATGGCCGTCATAGAAGCCATCGATGGACAGCTTATTACCAACAAATTATGGTTAAGCCCCAAGTTAGAAGCAGACAAAATCATTTCAAATACAGAATCAGATATTTTAAAAATGGTGGTCTATAACAGATACTATACAGCTCCCCCAAAAATTGCTTTTATCAAAAATTTTGGTTTTAAAAATGGAGCCATTGCTTCTACCGTGGCGCACGATAGTCATAACATAATAGCGGTGGGGGTATCTGATGCCGATATGGTGACTGCCATTAATTTAGTTATTAAAGAGCAAGGAGGTATTAGCTGCGTGAATGATAATGCCACTAAGGTAATGGGGCTTCCTGTTGCAGGACTAATGAGCTTAGAAGATCCCTATAAAGTAGCGGCCGACTATACAGCTATAGACTTAATGGCCAAAAGCTTGGGTTCTAAACTTGGGTCTCCTTTTATGACACTTAGCTTTATGGCTTTACTAGTTATTCCACATCTTAAATTGAGCGATAAAGGCCTTTTTGATGGAGATACCTTTAAATTATTTTAAATTGGTGTAGAAGAAACTTAGTTTTGAAACAAAATAGAAGCCATGGTACATCATTTAAGCGAGAAACATAGTTTAATGAGCAACTGGATTGCTGAATTAAGAGATGTCACTGTTCAAAATGACAGAATGCGTTTTAGAAGAAACCTAGAAAGAATTGGAGAAGTAGCCGCTTATGAAATGAGTAAGCTAATGCCTTACAAAATACAGGCTACTAAAACTCCATTGGGCGTTCATGAATCAAAAGTATTAGAAGAACAACCTGTACTAGCCACTATATTAAGAGCTGGACTACCCTTACACCAAGGTATGTTAAATTATTTTGATAAAGCGGATAATGCTTTTATATCGGCCTATCGCAAACACCATGATAATGGAAGTTTTGAAATAAGTATTGAATACTTGAGCTGCCCCGATTTAAACAATCGTATTGTTATTGTTTCGGACCCCATGCTGGCCACCGGTGCTTCATTAATTCAAACCATTCATGCGCTTACAAAAATTTACAAGCCCAAGGAAATACATATAGTAGTAGCTATCGCTAGCAAAGAAGGTATTGAGAAGGTGGAAGCAGCGCTAGGAACGGATATTCCAATTTGGTGTGGAGATATTGACAATACCCTCAACGATAAAAGCTATATTATTCCTGGCTTAGGTGACGCGGGCGACCTTGCTTACGGCACTAAAATGCAATCCTAAACCCTACATTTTGTTAAAAGAACTCATTTTAGCCATCCGTGCTTATTTTATAGCACACCGCTTTATTCTTCAACATAAGTTGTGGAAGTGGATGATCATACCCGGTATTATTTATGCTTATTTGTTTTTAGTAGGCATGAACTATTTTAGTCAATATTCCAGTTTATTTATTGAGGCTATTATTTTGAGAACAGGACTAAAATCATGGGTAGATAATTTAAGTAGCGATTTAATTGGCTTTTTTATTACCATGGGTAGTTTCTGGCTATCGTTTACCTTACTCTTATTTTATTTTGCCTTATTTAAATATTTATTTCTATTTTTATTTGCACCTTACTTCTCTTATTTTCATTTACGCATCGAAGCCATCAATAAAAATGAAGTCTTTGTATTTAACTGGATTGCTTATCAAAAATTGGTACTAAGGGCTTGGTTATTAAATGTTACTAATTTATTATGGCAAACAGTATATCTTATTCCCATTGTAATCATTTGTACTTTACCTATTGTAGGATGGTTCACTCCCTTTCTTACCATTATCTTAGAATGTTATTTCTTTGGTTATGCCATGCTAGATTATGGCCTAGCTACAGAAAAACAAAACAATGTAGCCACAGCTGCCTATGTCAATAACCACAAGGGTTTACCCATTGGTAACGGACTTATATTTTATATAATGCACTTAGTGCCCATTATAGGTTGGATAACTGCTCCTTTTTATTCACTCATAGCAGCCCAATTAAATACACAAGAACTTAAAGACAAAAAAGTATGAGCCAAGGAAAAGTTTTTTTATTACCCATGATTTTACATGAAGAAGGCTGGGAAGCCTTACCTAATGATCTGGTAAAATGGATTGGGCAATGTGATGCTTTTTTTGTAGAAGAAGAAAAAACAGCAAGACGTTTTTTCAAAAAGTTATGGAAGGAAATGGTGATTGATAATTATACTTGGTATCCTATTCATAAAGTGGAGGCCGAACAAATCAAGGCCTTCAAAGATTTATTGAACAAAGGAAAAAATATTGGTATTATTTCTGAAGCGGGTTGCGCAGGTATTGCCGACCCTGGACAAATACTAGTAGCTGCAGCACAGGAAATGGGCATTGCAGTAAAGCCCTATACAGGACCTTCCTCTATCTTATTATCCTTAATGGCCAGTGGCATGAATGGTAATTTATTTCAGTTTCATGGCTATTTACCCATTGATGTTACAGAAAAAAAGAAAAAAATTCAAGCATTAGAGGCCGATGCCATTCAAAGAAATTGTACACAGTTATTTATAGAAACACCTTATCGTAATAATCAATTACTAGAAACTATTTTAACAACTTGTAAGCCCCAAACAAAATTATGTATTGGTGTGGATATTACGGGGCCTAATGAGTCTATTGTAACAGCTACCATGGCCCAGTGGAAATTAAAATTGCCGGAGCTACATAAAAAATTAGTTATTTTTTTAATAGGCACTTAGCTATACCTAATTCCTGCTTACTTATAAAAAATAAGTATTTACCGAATAAATTGCATTGAATAAATGGCTTAGTATGCTGTATGGAAAAATCTCCTAAGCACTTCAGAGCAGCCCATCCCCTATTATTTATAGCTAGTATCTTATTAGTTGGACTTGTTTTTGCAAAACTATTTCTGCAATCGCTATTCATACTAAGTATTCAGGATGCTTTTGGTTTATTATTTTTATCGCTTATTTTATTGCAATTCATTATTGCCCATTCTACTATCCGTCCTTTAGCAAAATACGTAGAAGGTATTTCCGTATACCTTCTATTATTTGGTTGGGGCATTTTACTATTTTTTTTAACCAAAGAGAAAAATACATTTCAAATACCCTACCCTAAAATATTTATTGATTATTGTAGAAATAGGGTAGTAAATAAATTAAATGCTAGCATTGGTTCCAAAGAAGCCAATGCATTTGCACAATCATTATTATTAGGCGTGAAGACAGATACTAATAAAGAACTACTAAATGCTTATAAGCAACTAGGTATTATTCATATAGTGGCTATTAGCGGCATGCATCTTGAAATTATTTTTAAAAATATTTTACATATTACGCGCTGGCTGCCAAGAAAAAAATTATTTACGTTGCTAGAACTATTCATTGTACTAAGCAGTGTTTGGACCTATACCCTAATGGCTTTCGCAAGCCCTTCCATTGTTAGAGCAGCTGTATTTTTTAGTATTTACTACCTAGGTAAATTTTTAGAGGCTAGTTCTTTTACATTGAATGTAATTGCCGGGGGTATTTTAATTCTATTATTATTTGATGTAAAAAATATTGAAAATATAGGGCTTCAACTTTCTTATGCTGCCGTACTAGGCATTCATTTATTGTATCCTTTATTGAGTAAAATGTTGCCCATGGACAACCCCATCTTAGTTTTCTTATGGAATAATTTATGCATTAGTATTGCGGCACAATTAACTACGCTACCTATTTTACTTTATCATTTTCATCAACTAGCTTCCTTGGTATTAATAAGTAATTTTATCATGGTGCCCTTAAGTACGCTTCTATTATATGCAATCGCCCTCTTAGTCATCACTCCAAATATAATAGGACTTCCAAAAATAATTGGGCAAATAATAGAAAAATATATAATAGGCATAAATAACGCCATTACCCATTTAGAAGCACTGCCTATGAATCGCCCCCTATTGATTTCATTTGGACTAGGACAAGTCATTCTGTTTTACTTAGCACTATTACTTATTTATGCTTGGCTTTATACAAAACGTAGTCAATGGCTATTGTATCTAACAGGCCTATTCTGCTGCTATTTCATCATAAAGTTATTCAGTCTACCCTAATTTTTGTGGAAAAGCTAAGGGAAGCAAAAAAACAGAAGGGCTTACCTTTGCTTATGGAAAAGAAAATACAATCAGCCTTAATTTCAGTTTTTTACAAAGATGGTTTAGCCCCTTTAGCTAAAACCTTACATGCCTTAAATATTACCATTTATTCTACTGGTGGTACTCAACAATTCATTGAAGAATTAGGCATTCCTTGTATAGGAGTAGAAACCGTAACCGGGTATCCTTCTATTCTAGGAGGAAGAGTGAAAACATTACATCCTTCTATTTTTGGTGGCATCTTAGGCAGAAGATATGAAGATCAAGATTTAAAAGAAATGGAGCAGTATAAAATTCCTGCTTTAGATTTAGTGATTGTAGACTTATACCCTTTTGAAGAAACATTAAAAAGTACCGACGAAGAAAAATTAATCATAGAAAAAATTGATATTGGTGGGCCTTCAATGATTAGAGCAGCTGGTAAAAATTTTAGAGACTTAGTAGTCATTGCTGCGAAGGACGACTATTCAAAATTGAACCAAATACTGATAGACCAAAAAGGAACGACTACCCTAGAGCAAAGAAAGGCCTTTGCTGCTAAAGCTTTTGAGGTAGTCATGCATTATGATATAGCCATTAGTAATTATTTTAATCCAGCTTCAGGTAAAGTGCTAAGATATGGAGAGAACCCACATCAGGTAGCTACTTTTTATGGCAACTTAGAGCATTGGTTTACACAATTACATGGCAAGGAATTATCGTATAATAATTTAGTTGACGTCGATGCTGCTATTGCTTTAATAGCCGACTTACCATTCACTAGTTTTGCTATTATAAAACATACCAATGTTTGTGGTGTGGCTAAAAGAAATACTGTTTTTGAAAGTTGGCAGGCAGCCTTAGCAGGCGACCCGGAAAGCGCTTTTGGGGGTGTACTAGTAACCAATGCAATAGTGGATGTAGCCACTGCAGAAGCCATTCAAGAAATATTTTTTGAAGTATTGATTGCCCCTGGATTTGATCCTGCAGCATTAGTTATTTTATCGGCTAAGAAAAATAGAATTCTATTAGAATTGAAAAATGAAGTAAGTTTCAATCCTACGCAAAAAAAATCAATCCTTAATGGTATTTTAGAACAAGGATTAGATAATGAAAATTATAGTAAGTGGGAAGAAGTAGGCGCAAGACCAAGTAATGAAAAAGAAAAAGAAGACTTAATTTTTGGAAATATTATTTGCAAGCATTTAAAAAGTAATGCTATTGCATTAATTAAAAACAATCAATTAGTGGGTAAGGGTTGTGGTCAAACCAGTAGAGTAGACGCCCTTCGACATGCTATTGAAAAGGCCAAGCAATTTAAATTTGATTTAAAGGGCGCTAGCCTAGCTTCAGATGCCTTTTTCCCTTTTGATGACTGTGTAAGAATTGCCCATGAAGAAGGAATAGAAGCTTATATTCAACCAGGGGGCTCGGTTAGAGATAAAGACAGCGTTGCTTATTGTAGGGCTAACGGACTCGCCATGGTGATGACAGAACAAAGACATTTCAAACATTAAGCCAAGCCTCATGGCTAATCAAAAAAAAGCATACTTAGCCTTAACGGTTACCAGCCTTGTATGGGGAACCACTTGGGTGGCCAGTAAGATGGGTGTATCCCATATGCCTGCTTTTGAATTAGCCAGTATTCGTCAATTTTTAGGAGGTAGTATTTATATCAGCTTTTTTTTATTAAGAGGTGAAGGCCTTCCCACAAAAAAGCAATTTCTTTGGTTAATACCCATGGCTTTTTTAATGTTTGTATCCTCTAATGGTATTGCTACTTATGGTCTACAATTTATAACCAGTGGGCTTGCCGCCTTAATTGCTGCATTGTATCCTTTATCAGTGGTACTCATTGAACGTTTTTATTTTAAAGCCATAAAAATTACGGCGCAAACCTTAATTGGACTTTTATTAGGTTTATTAGGCATTGCCTTTATTTTTTACAAGGATAGTTTATTAGTGCATGGATCGCATTATGCATTAGGCGTTGGCTTATCCTTCTTTGCGATGATTACTTGGAGCGTAGGTTCAATTATTATAGCAAGAAATAAAATTGATATGAATGCTTATTACTCCATTGGATGGCAAATGCTTATAAGTGCTGTGACCATGGGTCTATTCACATTGTATACGGGTAACTATATTGCAATACATGAAATACCTGCTATTTCTTGGGGAGTTATTATTTACATGGTTATTGGCGGGTCGGTCTTTGCCTTTATTTCATTTATCTATAGCATGAAACATTTAAATCCTGCTATTGCATCTTTATATGCTTATATAAATCCCATTGTTGCCATTTGGGTAGGCTCTTTACTATTGAATGAAAAAATGAGTTTTACTAGTATTGTGGGTACTATTTGCACCCTCATCGGTGTGTACTTAGTAAACAGAAGTTTGAAAAATCAGAAAGATCCTGTGGTAGCCATTTCTGATGCAGACGGGATGTAATAATTTAATGGAAGTATAAACTTAAGCTTGTAATATAATTTTATTTCTTTTGCTCTTCCTTCCAAAGTTGATTAAAAGTTTTGGTAGGGAATTCAAGAGGAGCTCTTTGATTACTCCATCCTTTAAACATTTTATTAATGACCCAATTTTTTATGGGGGCATTACCTTGATTCATTATCCTTCTATTCATAGAGGTTTGTTTCCAAACTTTCCAAGCAAACTTTTCAGCATAGCTAGCTTCTCCTAATTCTACCGCCTCTTTTCTGTTCTCTAATAATAATTCGTGTAAATTAATTTTAACAGGACATACTTCTGTGCAATTACCACAAAGGCTAGAAGCATAACTTAAATGTTTATAGTCGTGCATGCCTCTTAAATGGGGCGTAATCACACTTCCAATAGGTCCACTATAAGTAGTATCATAAGCATGCCCTCCAATATTTTTATAGATGGGACAAGCATTTAAACATGAACCACATCTTATACAATAAAGTGCTTCTCTACTTTTTGCATTGGCTAATAAATCGGTACGGCCATTGTCTAATAAAATAACATACATTTCTTCAGGACCATCCGATTCACCGGCCTGTCTTGGGCCTGATATAATACTATTATATACTGTCACTTGTTGTCCAGTACCATAAGTGGCAAGTAAGGGCCAAAATAATCCAAGGTCATTGATGGAAGGAATCATTTTTTCAATACCTACTACTACAATATGTGTTTTAGGCCAAGACGCCGATAAACGCGCATTGCCTTCATTCTCTGTCACTGCAATAGCACCCACATCGGCAATAATAAAATTTGCTCCTGTAACACCTATTTCAGCCTGCACATATTTTTCTCTTAAATTTTTTCTAGCCACCAGCGTTAATTGCTCTGGCGTTAAATTAATATCTGTACCTAATTTTTCATTAAATAATTTTGCTACATCCTCCTTGCTTTTATGCATAGCAGGCGTAACAATATGATAAGGCACTTCACCATCCATTTGTTGAATGTATTCTCCTAAATCGGTTTCTACACTTTCAATACCAACCGATTCTAAATAATTATTTAAATGAATCTCTTCGGTGACCATGCTCTTACTTTTCACAAGAGATTTACAATTCTTTTGTTTACAAATTTCTCCAATAAAATGTAAGGCTTGTTCACTGTCTTCGGCCCATAATACTTTGGCCCCCCTTTTGGTAATGTGTTCTTCAAATTGGTTTAAGTATAAATCTAAATGTTCAATGGCTTCCCATCTTTTATTCTTGGCTAATTCTTTGACACGATTTAAATCGGTGAATTGTTCTTTGCCTTTAGGCACCACGGCATTGTACTTACCAATATTAAAATTAATTTTTTTATAATGGGATTTGTCAAGCGCTTTTGCGGTGCTTTTTTCAAGAAAGGAGGCTGCGTAAATACTTTCCATAAGGGTAAAAATAGCTATTTATTTTTAAGATGTTTCGCTGTCGCATCCAAGGTCTCATAAAATGTTTCCCCATACTTTCTAACAATGGATTCCTTTAAAAACTGGTAGGCGGGCACTTTTAATTTCACGCCCAAGGAACAGCCCGATTTGCATAAATCTTCACGAGGCTCGTAGTTTACATACTCCATCTTAGGATCTAACTTACTTTGCTGTATTTTAATGGGAAATAAATGACAACTAAGGGGTTTTTTCCATGGAATTTTGCCATCGTTATAGGCTTGCTCAAAGGCACATTTGATAACACCTTTCTCTTTATAGCCATAAGCACATATTTTGCCATTAACGGTAGGTGTTACCCAGCCAAATTCACGATCATATAAATAAGGACCTACCTCTTTCACCTCTTTAATACCCTCCTTGGTCATATAAGGTTTTACTTTTTCATAAAATTTCTTGACATACTCTTTTTCTTTATTTTCAAGTGGTGCGCCTGCATCCCCATCTTCACAACAGGCTCCCTTGCATTTAGATAAGTCACATACAAACTGTTCTTCCACTAATAAGTCGCTCACTAAAACATTATCAATAATAATCATTGGAAAATTTTATAGGATAAAGATATCATTTTTTCCATCTAAATGTGTTCAAAATATGTTGGATGTCTTCTAGCAAAAATGCATTGACAGGGGTTAAGGAATCTTGATTGGGGGTGGCATCATAATACAAGGCCCCTCTAAAAAAATGATGGGTAGAGTCGGTTACAAAAAACTGATAGGGCGTTGCTACTTCGCCTCCAATGGTAAAAAAAACACCTTCCACTCCTTGTGCATTTCGGAAGACAGAGTCTGCAATGGAGCTAGCCATATTATTGTGATTATTGGCAAAAGTATAGGCATCCCTTATTAAAGTATCTAATTGTTTTGCTTGCATGGCTAGATAACTTACATATATGGTAGCTGCTTGGCCTGGGAATCGAATATTCAACCATTTGCCTTTTTGTATACTTGTTCTTTCCTTATTTACATTCTCCTCTATGACTGCATAACGAGGGTACTCAAAACTATAAGGAGCAGAGACTTGATCAAAAGCTTGGTAGGACTTTTCAGGAAAAAAAAGTTTTGAATAACCTTTATATTTAATGGTATAAGGACTATTACAAGCCGCTAAAAAAAATATACAAAAAAATAAAGTAATAAGTACTGTGCCCCTTAGCTTATACATGTAAGCTATTTTGGGTAGGCAAAGGAGTAATGATTAGTTGTACTTTATGAATTCTATTTTTTTGGATTTCAAGTACTGTAAAACTAAATTGTTTGAACTTAACTACTTGTTGAACCGTTGGAAAGGCACCCGCTAATTCTAAAAATAATCCTGCCATGGTATCGCTTTCCCCTTTTACCGTATCAAAATAATTAGTGGCCATTTCGATAAAATTACAAAAATCAATAATGGTTGTTTTTCCTTCAATGATATAATGATACTCATCTATTTTTTTAATCATAGATTCTTCCTCATCAAATTCATCTTTAATATCTCCGACAATTTCTTCTAATATATCCTCTAATGTAATGATACCGCTAGTTCCGCCAAACTCATCCACTACTATGGCAAAGTGAATACGCTTTGCTTGAAACTCTTTTAATAAGTCTTCAATCATTTTTTGTTCATGTACAAAAAAGGCTGGACGAATTAAGGGTTTCCAATCATAGTCTGCATTTTCATTAATATGAGGTATGATATCCTTGGTATGAATAATACCTGCAATGGTATCTAAGTCTTCTTTGTAAATAGGAAAGCGACTATAATTATGTTCTTTAATATGTGCTAATAAATCATTAAAATGAATAGAGGCGTCTACACCACAAACATCTAACCTAGTTTTCATAATTTGTTTAACAGAAATATTGCCAAACTTAACAATGCCTTTTAAAATGCTTTTTTCATTGGCTTGATTATTCACAGAAGTGGTTAATTCAATAGCATGGTCTAATTCTTCCATACTATATGAACTACCTACTCTTTTTTGCTCTAATTTTTTTTCAATCAAATTAGTATACTTCACTAGTAAGCCACTGGGTTTTGAAAAAATAATATACACTACTTGAATAATAAAACCAAAGTCTTGTGCAAAACGAATATTATTTTGAGTAGCCATTACTTTAGGTAAAATTTCTCCAAAAAATAAAAGCAGTAAAGTAACGACGATTACTTTAATGATAAATTCCAAGCCTGGAAAGGAGATAGCATCGAAAATAAAAAAATGATCAATTAAAATATTGGCAATTAAAATAATACAAATATTGATAAAGCTATTGGCAATGAGCATGGAGCTCAATAATTTTTTAGGCTCCTCTAATAAAGAAACAATTCTTTGAAATGGCTTGTAATTTTTTGTTTTTAATACTTGGATGTCTTTATAAGACAAAGAAAAGAAGGCCACTTCCGATCCTGCAATCACAAAAGAAAGAACCAATAAAATAAGTATTAAAATAAATAAGCCGCTATCTTCTTGCAGCCTAGCCATGTTGACTGTGAGTAAATTAAACATGTTGGCTGTAAGTAAATTAAATAAAGGCCCCGAGTGCGTTTCCAATTTGGATAAATTTATGATGGAAAGTTACCATTTTTTACAAAGAAAAACCCGATTTCCCCTTTGCTAGGGCTATTGTTAAAAAATCGTTAACGATTTTAGGAAATGGGTACTTCTTAAGTCCTTCTTTTTTAACCCATATGGCCTTGGCAAAAAGGGCAGGTTTCTTTTCTAAGCTTATGATGATAAACCTTGCCTCTATTTGCTGATGTGTAAGTGTCTGCTTATACACTGAAGAGGGCAGTAACGAAATAATATTTTTTGTAGAGAGGACTAAAGGCTCTAAGATAAATTTTTGAATGTATTTTTTGTCAATAGCTACCATTCTCTCATTTTCAATTAAATAAAATTGATACAAGTTGGACCAGATATCACCGAGTCCTCTTTTTTGAATTAAGAATTGGTCATCGTATTTAAAAATTAAAAAGTCAAAGAATCTATTTTTCTTTTGAATAGTTTTTAATTTAATAGGTAATAAGTTGACTTGGTTTTGCGTAAAGGCCACACATTTTTTTTGCATGACACAGCTAGGACATTGAGCAGCCATGGGTTTGCATACGGTGGCTCCAAAATCCATTAAGGCTTGATTATAAATACCTGCCTGCGTTGTAGCTAAATTTTGAGTGGCAATTTTATTAAATATTTCAATGCCTTCTTTAGTATCAATGGCTGTGGCAATGCCATAAAATCTTGAAAAAACCCTGAACACATTTCCATCTACCACGGCGTAGGGTAAATCATAAGCAAACGATGCGATGGCCGATGCAGTATAGGGCCCTACCCCTTTTAATAATAATAAACCTTCATAGGTAGTTGGAAATTTTCCTTTGAACTGATTCACAATATGCCTTGCTGTAAATAATAAATTTTTACATCTATTATAATAACCCAATCCTTCCCATAGTTTAAATACTTTTTCATCCTTTGCTGCTGCTAATTGAAAGATGGTAGGAAAGTTTTTTATAAACTTTTCATAGTAAGCCCAACCTTGTTCGACCCTAGTTTGTTGTAAAATAATCTCACTTAGCCATATTTTATAGGGATCTTTCTCTCCTTTCCAGGGCATGGGTCGATGATTCTCATTTTCATTCCAGTTTAAAAGCAAACGGGTAAAGGGGCTAGTCATGAGGACAAAAATGGATTAAAATTGGGAAAATACATTCAAAATAGACAGTTATTCAGTTATTACACATTTATATAATATTATATATAAATAATATATATGTATATAAGCCTATAATTATGGGCTAAAATGGATAAAAATATTGGAATATAGTTGCAGAAAGGTAAAATTTAATTTATTTTTAATACTGAACACCAAAATTAAACTTCATGAGAAAGTCTGATCTTATCAATCAAATTTCTGAAAAAACTGGAATCCCTAAAGTGGACGTATTAGTTACTTTAGAAACTATGTTTAAGGAAGTGAAAGAAAACTTAGCGAACGGCCAAAACATATACATACGTGGCTTTGGCAGCTTTATTACTAAGAAAAGAGCCGCTAAAATTGGACGTAATATTAAAAAGAATATTGCCGTTCAAATTCCTGAACATTTTATTCCTGCATTCAAACCAGCAAAAGAATTTGTAAACGAGGTTAAAAGCAAACTTAAGTAACTTACCTTTGCGAGAAATTGACCTATTTTGAAGAAACCACAGATTATTGTTGTTTTTGTTGGCTTGCTTTTATTAAGCACCCTCTACTTTTTAGTCCCCAAATCTAAAAAAACTGATTCTTCCGTTTCTAGCCAAGTAGCTGCTAATGAAGAACTTAGCTCTAAATCTATTGTAGATGGCGCTAAGCTAAATCTGAATGCAGATCAGAAAATTGTATTATTATCTATTGAAAATCAATTAGTTAGGTCGAAGACAGTGAGCGATAGTTTGAAGGCTTACAAAAACATCATTCAATATTGGGCAGATTCGGCTCAGCGCATTGAACCATATTTATATTACAGTTACAGCGCTGCTTTGTTGGAAAATACTGAAAAAAGCCTCACTTTTGCAGCCCAGCTGTTGGTAAATAACTTAACAACGCCTGATGCACCACCTGCCCTTCAGAAATGGATGGCACTGAATGCAAAAGTTCTTTTAGAGAAAGCATTGGTTATCAATCCTATAAATGATACATCAAAAATAAATTTAGGTGCCTGCTACCTGTTTGGAAATATTTCAGACAATCCTATGCAAGGCATTTTAAAGGTGAAAGAAGTGGTGGACAAAAATCCACAAAATACTTATGGCCAACTTATTTTAGCATTAGGGGGTAAGAAATCGGGACAGTATGAAAAAGCCATCGAACGTTTTTTAATCATCATCAAGCTTGAACCCAATAACATCGAAGCCATGGTAAACCTAGCAGAGTGTTATGAATTGACCAACCAAAAAAATAGCGCCATAAACTGGTATACCAAAGTAAGAGAAAAGGTAAATATACCCGCAGCTAAAGAAGCAGTGACTAAGAGAATTCAAGAATTAAAGAAATAACATTTTATAACAAAAATTATTCGACATGCCTTGTGGTAAAAAAAGAAAGCGTCATAAAATTGCGACGCACAAAAGAAAGAAACGTTTAAGAAAGAATCGTCATAAGAAAAAGAACAAATAGTTCTCTATCCTAAGACAAGCGTATTTAATTAATTAAATACGCTTGTCTTCTTTTCAAATCACACACCACTTATCTACTAAGCAACTTTACCTTTACCTTTTCCTTCCTTTGTAAAGTGGATGTGTCTCAAAAAAATAAAACAGCTGTTGTGCTATTTCGTGGCCTACCTGTTTTTAAAAGTTGCTATCGTGAACAAAGATTTAATTATTAATAGCTCCCCAGAAGGAGTTGAAATTGCCTTATTAGAAGAGAAAAAGTTAGTTGAAATACATAACGAAAAACTAGATGCGCGTTGGTCTGTAGGAGACTTGTATTTAGGTAAAGTCAAAAAAATTATTCCAGGACTGAATGCTGCCTTCGTAGATGTGGGCTTTGAAAAAGATGCTTTTTTACATTATACCGACCTTAGTCCTTATATCAAATCAATTTTAAAGTATACGCAGCAGGCAACTGCTGATGAAAATAATCAATTTGATTTTGCTAAGTTTCAATCGGCTCCTGAAATTGTAAAAACAGGAAAAATTTCTGAAGTACTTAACGGTAAGCCGCATATTCTAGTACAAATTTTAAAAGAACCTATTGCTGCAAAAGGACCAAGACTTACTTGTGAAATATCATTAGCTGGCCGCTTTGTAGTGCTAACTCCTTTTAATGAAATTGTAGCTGTCTCTAAAAAAATTCATTCAGGCGAAGAACGCAAACGCTTACAAAAAATATTTGAAGCAGTAAGGCCTAAGAATTTTGGAGTCATTGTTAGAACCGCTGCGGAAGGAAAATCCACTGCAGAATTACACGAAGACTTATTAACGCTCACACAAAACTGGAAAAATATTCAATCTAATTTAAAAGGGGCCATGCCACCGACTAGAATTATGAATGAAGAAAGTAAAACCACAAGCATACTTAGAGATTTATTAAACGAAGACTTTAATAAAATTGTAGTCAATGATAAAAAAATATTCGACATTACTTTAAGTTATTTACAAAGAATAGCGCCACAAAAAGCGAATATTCTTTCCATGTATACGGGAGACCAGGCAATTTTTGATCAGTATGGTATTACCAAGCAAGTAAAATCTTCTTTTGGTAAAACAGTGAATTTAAATAGCGGTGCCTACTTAATTATAGAACATACAGAAGCGTTACATGTAATAGATGTAAACTCTGGTTTTAAAAGTGTTAGCAATAACCAAGAAGAAAATGCCTTACAAACGAATTTAGAAGCAGCAGAAGAGATAGCTAGACAATTAAGACTAAGAGATATTGGTGGTATTATAGTGGTTGACTTCATTGACATGAAACTTCCTGAAAACCGAAAGAAAGTACAAGAAGCCTTAGAAGATTATATGAGAACAGATAGAGCAAGACATACTGTACTCCCCATTTCAAAATTTGGATTATTGCAAGCTACTCGCCAAAGAATTAGACCTGAAGTAAATATTAATACTTCAGAAGATTGCCCTGCTTGTGTGGGCACAGGTAAAATAACCTCTGCTTTATTATTAGAAGATGAAATGGAGAAAAAACTAGCTTATTTAACTACACATGGCCATAAGTCATTGATTATTTTGGTGCATCCCATTATACATTCACATTTAACCAAGGGTATTTTCACCAGTATCATTAAGCGTTGGAAAAAGAAGTATAAGATTAAGTTAAGCTCCCAGGCTTCGAATACCAGTCATTTAGTAGAATACAAATTTTTAGATGAGCAGCAAGAGAGTATTGTTTTTTAAAATAATCGTAATTTTAAAATAATTATACATTATCCATTGAAGGTATAATGGTAGAATTTTTAGGTAATTATAAACAGCAGCATAAATATGAAAAAAATAATTTTTACTTTTTTACTTGCTATGGCTTGCATCTATGCAAATGCATCAAAAATAAAAATTTACTATTTTATAGCTACTACCTGTCCTATTAGTCAAAAATATACCCAAGAAATAAATAGACTACACAAAGTATATGCTTCAAAGGATATGGAAATGATATTGGTGTTCCCTACTGTTAAAAGCAATAAAAAAGATATTCAAGCATTTTATACAACTTACCAAATAACAATGCCCTATATCATGGATCGCAATTTCGTATTAACGAAACAATTGAATGCAAAAATTACACCCGAGGTATTCGTTGTAGATGAAAATAGAGAAATTTTATACTATGGCGCCATCGATAACTGGTTTTATGCGTTAGGAAAGAATAGAATGCATATAACCGAACATTATTTAGAAGATGCAATAAAAGCCATCCTAAAAAAAGAACAAATTGCGAGAGCCTATGTGGCTACCATTGGCTGTTTTATAAAATAGCAGTGCCTTTCCTTAGAGGGATTTATTTTCATCGCCTAGCTTATAGGCAACATAATAAATTACTAGGTTCATCATTTCATCATTGGTACCCCAGCCATACCCAACATCCTTGGGTTGCTTATTGGGGTTACGCTCATTATTGATGGTGTTATCATACTGCGCCTCTGCATAAATTACAGAGCCTTTTGGAAGATATAAGTAGTTTTTGAAGGTGTAGGTCATTTGCCAGTTAAAGTCCCAATCTGGGATATTAATGAGCTGTACAACATCTCCAGAAGGGGTTGCCGCAAAGGCCTTAAACTTCTTTCCTAATAGATGCATATGTGGCATGATAGAAATCAAAGATACATCCTGGGTGAGCACTGCAGAGCGCATATAAAAAGTAGCCACTTGATTAGCCTTAATGATAAAGGGTAAATTAGCAATATTGTCTTCCTTTAAAGTCAATGTTATTACTTCGCGCTCAACAGGTTTATCTGTAAATTTAATTCTAATGAAGGAGGAGTCACTGCTTACAATAGGAGAAGGTGAATAATGTACATTAAAAATAAAATTAGAACCTTGAAATAATTTTTTTCCCGTTCCTTCAGGAAAAACAATTTTATCATTCCCAGGTACCCAACCAAAAAGAAAATTGTCAGCCAAGGGCTTGGTTTGGAATCTGTATACTCCAGTATCCGATTCTGAGATCCCATCTATTCCAGCAATGCTACCTGTGGTATCTGTCATTATCCTACTATGGTGCACCAATTTTTTATTACCTGGAATAAATTGGATTGATTTAATCATTTTCGGTGCGATATTATTTAGAGGGGCATAAAAAAATCTGAATTCTTCTTTTCCCAGCTCATTTATTTGAAATGCTTTCTGCATGCCAACACTTATGTCATAATCATTCACATTTATTGACTCAGGTGCATTTGTTTGGTGTATATCTGTTGGTACAGGGTCGCCCTTGCGTTGTTTCTTTTGCCCTTTTGTACTCCCGGTATTGATCCATGTTTGTATGAGTTGAATCTCATCGGTAGAGAGTGTATTTTCATTTTTATAATGCTGAAAGGCGATATCGGCTTTAAAGGGCGGCATATACCTGGTCTTAGTCACGTAGCCTATGAAATTTGATCTGGAAGCTACATCCTCATAGCTTAGTAATGAAAATGGGGCCAAGCCCTCTTGATTGTGACAGGGTGCACAATGGGTATTAATAATCACAGCAATATCCTTGTAGTAATTGACCTCTTGAGACTTCAGTTCTGTGGTTGGATAGAAAAAGAAAAATAGTATGAATAGAATAGAGAGGATGGATAATACATTATTTCTCATACTTTATTAAAATTAAAAGTAAAACTACGACTTCTATTAAAAAAAAATGAGAATAAACAAGTTTATTCCCATTTTTAATACTTAGTAAACTAATTATTTAACAGACCATGTAACACTTGCATTTGCTTGTATTGCTGGTTGACTAGAATATAATGCAGCGTCTACTACAGAAACAGACCACCACTTATAGACAAGTCCATTAGAGCCTGTAAATGCCCATGATAGTACAAAACTATTATTCTTATTGAAGCGCTTACCAGCTGGACGAGTAGCACCAAATACATCTACGCTTCCCTTACCATAGTCAAATTTAGCAGTCGCAAATAGCTTATAAACGTCATCTGCAGAAATTGAAAAGGCACTTGCTTCATTATTGCCCTTAGCATCCATGACCTTAAAGGACTGAGTGCCATGAGTAGCTGTAGCAGGATTACCATTTTTATCAATATAGGCTTCTTTTAAAGTAATAAAAAGCTCTTGCTTATTTATTGTTAGAACGCGATTTACATCGATCCACTTAAGTTCCATATTTACTAAAGAAGAAGCGTCATTCTCACTTACAAAAGATCCACTACTTAATTTACCCTGGCCGTATACTCCTGACTCTGGCTTGGCTACAGGATTCAAATCTTCCTTTCTACATGATACCAGTACTAGTGCAACTAATATGATGGATAATAAATTTTTCATTGTTTTTTTCATTTAGTTCAGTTTTAAAATTTAAACTTAAGTATATCCCAGAAAACTGGATCACTATAAAATATAGGCAAAGGCTTAGGAGCGTTTGGATTTAAAGTGCCCTCTGATACGGGAATAGGTAGTCTTAAAGCAAATTGAGAATTCAGTGAAATCGGAGGTACTAAATTTGAAGGATAGCCAGTTCTTCTAAATGCGTTATACATTTCAAAACCGTTACCCCAACCTGCAAAATACGCTTCATATAAAACCTTATTCATTTTAACCTCGGCACTTGAAGATGCATCATAATTAGTTAAAAATGCAGCAACATAACCATCTACATCGGCAGCTTTAACAGCAATAGAGCTTGCATCTTTAGATACTCCAAAACTAGATACATTGGTTATTGACTCTCTAATTGCTTTCTCTGCAGTCGCTTTTGGATCTCCAAAGCTATAGGCTAACTCAGCTTCTGCTTTCCAGAAATTAACCATATTACTAGTAATCATTGGGAAGATTCCAGCACCGCCAGAATTCGCTTTTGTATTTAACACATAGGGGGCAATTGCACGATTGTCATACAAACCTGCCGCTGGATAAACACCTGCAACCATTCGGTAACGAACGTCCTCAGGAACACCAGATTGGTCCCCACGGAAACGACCAAAAAAGCCTGCAAAATAAGCAGAATCTGCTTTGGTATCAGCTAGTACACCAGCTGCTCTCGCTTTAACCCAGGCGTCTGGATTCAATACCAAGTAAGCACCTTGCACTGGAGTAGCGCCTCTATCTGTTGAGTTAGTTTGATCAAGTATCTTATCATATTGTCTTCTAAAATAGAAAGGTAAACGAGGATCTTTCCTAAGTAACATGTCAAACATGTATTGCGTAAGAATATATGTAAAACCGTTATTGGCTAAATAGGCAGCAGTAAACCAAGGGTGTCTTAAGTCTGGAGAAATTTGACCACCATATTTCCAAGTAAAGTCCTGTGATGTGCTTTCAATAATACCACCAGTTGCTTTTAAAGCAGCTTGAATATCAGCAGAAGCATTTGTATTTACTCTTCTTGAAGTGATTAACATACGAAGCTTTACTGTATTGGCAAAGCGAATCCAAGAAGCCTTGTTTCCTCCATACATAATGTCTCCAGTGACTGTATAAGGACTAGAAGCTGTTAAGTTATAAATGGCAGAATCAAGCAATTTATAGCAATCAGCATAAATAGTTTTTCCATCATCAAACTTTGGATTAATATTTATTGCTGTAGCATTTCCTAAAAAAGCTTCTGAGAAAGGAACGGTTCCAAAAAGATCTACCATAGTAGAAAAACTATAGGCTTTAAGGGCTTGGGCAATTCCTAAATAAGGCTTGTTGTCTTTTAGTTTTGAAGCAATAATTACTTCTTCTAAATCCTTACCTGGGCCTGTGTAAAAATTTGACCAACTACCATAGAAGCTATTGGCTCCTAATCCGTAAGAGTCAGAAGAACTAAGCACTCCTAAAAAACCCATTTGGGTATTGTTGAGCCCTTGCATAAAACCTGCCATATTTCGCTGTGCTTCTGGTAAAAGCAATTCTGCAGTACCCTTTGTTGGAGAGTTTGGATCTGTATTTATATCCAAGTCAAATATATCAATTGACTTGTTGCAAGATGCGAAAGACAATGCCATGGTAACAATTACGAGGCTTGCTAACGATTTTGACTTTTTATAAAAATTGTATTTCATATTGTAAAATTAGCTATTGGTTAAAATTAAAATGTTACTCTTAGGTTAAGCCCGAATCTTCTTGTGCTTGGTGCAGCGCCTAAGTCCATACCTTGAATATTTGAACTGGCAACATCAGCAAGTACCTCTGGGTCAAAATTCAAGCCTTGCAACATGTTAGGAGCATAGAACCATAAGTTTCTACCGCTAAAACTTAAAGTAGCAGATCCAAATGGAGTCTTCTTTAAGTATGCTTTAGGTATAGAATAACCTAAGGTTGCTTCTCTTAAACGTACTGTTGTTTTGTCATAAATATTAGTATCATCAGGACCATAAGCACCAAAACCATCAGAGAAATAATAATCAAATGCAGAAATACTTGTTGTATTCTTAATGGACTTACCATTTGCATCCAATATTGCTGTCTTTGTATCATTATTACCATAAACCCCTGGAATTACAAAAACCCCTTCACGGTTCTCATTTACTCTTAACTGACCACGAAGTAATAAGGACGCTGCAGTAATAGAGTAAATTTGTCCACCTTGCCACCAATCAAATAGAGTAGATAAAGTGAAGTTTTTGTAAGTAAATGTGTTAGTAATACCTAATTTGAAATCAGGGTTTGGATTACCAAGAATGTCCTCTTGTTCAGCATAAATGTGCGTTCCACCAGAACCACCTTGTCCTGGCCAGATTAATCTATTTCCTTCCGCGTCTCTCGCTGCCCCAAGGCCATACAACATACCAAAAGGTTGTCCTACTCTTTGAACGTTAGCAACAGTGGCACCATTACTTAATATAATGTCTGCACCTTGATCATCTGTTTTTAAGACACTAGAAACTACTTTATTAAATGCGAAATAAGTATTCCAAGTAAAACCAGAATTTGTTTTTATCCAAGTAAAATCAACACCTGCTTCATATCCCTTGTTTTCAATACTACCCGCATTGATTGCTTGTGTAGAGAAACCAGAACTTACAGGGACACGCTTGGTAACAAATAAATCTGTGGATGTTTTGTTGTAGTAGGTTAAATCCATCTTAATGCGACCATTAAAAAAGTTCAAGTCAGCACCTAATTCAAGCTCTTTCAAACCTTCTGGTTTTAATCCCGCATTCTTTAATGCGTTAGATAAGGAAGCAGAATAGATAGTGGCTCCAGATGGAGTTAAATAAGATGGTGAGGTTACATTGTAAGTAGTTGCTAACTGATAGGGAGGCACATCACGCTTTGTTTGCGCAAAGTTGGCTCTTACCTTACCATAAGAAAGTACTTTATTAGAAATTTTTAACGCATCTGTGAATATATAACTCAAACCAGCACTTGGGTAGAAATAATTTCTATTATCAACTGGTAAAGTAGAAGACCAGTCATTTCTACCTGTTAAGTTCATAAATAAGTAGTTTTTATAAGAGAAGTCAAAGCTACCAAAGGCTCCTAAGATTCTTCTCATTTCGTTATAATCTGAACCTACTTGAGATTGAGCAGTATTGGTTAATTTATATAAGTTAGGTACAATAAATCCTACACCAGAACTGTAAAGTTGTGAATTGCTTCTTTCGTTGGATTCAGCTCCCACTCTAGCAGTCATATCAATATCTTTAGTAAGAGATATAGACTTAGTCGTTGCTAAGAATTGAAAGTTCTTTTCTGAATTGCCAATATTTGAAGACCACATGCTACCAATACCACCCCCAGAGTTACCACCTGCACGTGTTATCTCTCTTTGGTTCTCAGAATAAGTATTCAAACCGCCTTGTAAAGATAAATTCAACCATTTTGCAACATCATATGAGACTTTGATGTTACCGAAAATACGGTTTACATTACTGTTGAATAAATTGTATTTAGAAGTCCAATAAGGGTTGTCAGTAGGTCTGTAGAAAATATTATTTCCGTTTACTGGATTCTCAAAAGGCATTTGATCCATTGGGAAACTACGTGGGAAATAATACAAACGATCGTAGATTGAACCGCCTGTTCCACCACCATAATCACCAAATACACTAGCACCCGATTTAGGATTTTGTTGTCTATTGTTTACATAGTTTAAAGATCCTGAAACCTTTAAGCCATTTGCTAATTGAGCATTACCTCCAACTGAAACCGATGTTCTTCCTGTTTCAGAATTCGGAATAATACCAGAATTCGCTGTACGACTAGCCGTTGCAGTAAAGTTGTTTTTAGCATCTCCTGCACTAATATTAAGACTGTTTTCAACAAGCACCCCTGTTTTGAAGAATTTATTTATAATGTCATAGCCTTTATACTCTAATGAATCTGGTAAATCAGGGAAAAGACCTGGGTATCTTAATTTTATTTGAGTCGGTACAAACTTTCTAAGTGGGTAATCTAAAATTCCTCCAGATTGCGCATTAACAATAGCAGCCTGGTCTGCGAAAGGAGCTCCCCAGTTGCCAATGAAACCACCGTTATAGTTTTGGTTAGAACCTTGTCCGTATTTATTTTGATAATCAGGTATAGAAGAAATTGATTCTGTATTGTAAGAGGTTGAGTAGCTAACTTCTAAACCTTTTTTAGACTTTGCACCAGATTTTGTGGTAATTAAGATAACTCCATTGGCAGCTCTTTGACCATATAGTGCGGATGCAGAAATACCTTTTAACACAGTCATTGACTCAACGTTATTAGGATCGATATCAAATGCTCTATTAGAGAAAGTACTCGCCTTATCAAAACCAACAGATTGGTTCACACTATTATCAAATGGTATACCATCCACTACAAATAAAGGTTGGTTGGAAGAAGAGAAAGAAGTATTACCACGAAGGTTAATTCTAGTGGATTGACCCGGAGATCCACCACCACTTGTAATATCAACTCCTGGAACTTTACCAGCAAGTGCACGAAGCAAATCTGGCTCAGCTTTTTGTTGTAACTGTTCTGCTTTTACATCAGATACAGCGTATACAAGTTGCTTCTTTTCTTTACGAATTCCCAATGAAGTTACCACTACATCGTTAAGGGAACTAACATCACTTATTAAAGTAATGCTTAAATTGGCTGCAGGCGTTACTTCAGTAGCAACGTATCCTATAGCACTAACACTTAATTTAAAATTACCAGATGGAATTGTTAATTTAAACACCCCATTGTCATCTGCATTAACTCCTTGTCTGGTGCCTTTTACTTTGATAGCAGCCCCGACAATTGGATTACCAGTTTGATCCAATACCTTACCAGAGACAACTGTCTGTGCTAGTGCCGATGTTACAATCAAGACAGTAGCACAAAAACTAATTAGAAGTTTTTTTATCATATCTATTTTTTTATCTATGAACTTTTCTTGTATCTTTTTAATACAGTGTGATGAAAATAATTATTTATCATTGCTTTAACAAATATATAATATTAAAAATCATATATTTTTAAATTAAATATATATTCAATTAAAAATA